>JAYSSK010000262.1:0-20894 GCA_043720595.1 Acidimicrobiia bacterium | reverse complement strand
GAGATCGGCGCAGAGTGGCTCACCGCTGACCTCACGAATGCCGACCACTTGGACGGGCTGGTGCGGCGATGCGCTGAACGTCTTGGACACATCGACATCTGGGTGAACAATGCTGGGGTCGAAACCGACGACGCGTTCGTTCACTCACCCCGCGCTGATATCCGGTCACTGGCCCGCCTCAACTTCGAAGCGCCGCTCATGCTCACACGAGACGTCCTCCCTCACATGCTGGCAAGAGGCCGCGGACACATCGTCATGATGAGTTCAGTCGCAGGAGCGATCCCCTTCCCTGGATTAGCCGCTTACGCCGGTTCCAAAGCTGGATTGACGAACTTTACCGAGACGCTTCGGCTGGAGTTGAAGGGATCCGGCGTCGAGCTGACGTTGGTTGCACCCGGCCCCGTCGACACAGCGATGTGGGACCGCCTGGACACAGCAACGAGCTGGCAGCAACCAGCGCTGACTCGCTTCCGCCGACTGATGTTCTTGCCGAAGTTGGACCCAGTTCAGCTCGGAAAAGACGTGGTCGACGCCGTTGCGTCGGACAAGCGATTCTTTCGACCGAAGCATCGCTACGCGGGCTATCACGGCCTCAACAACTTGCCGCGCCGGTTGGTCGAGGTTGCGTTGACGGGCGTCAAGATGCGGCCGCTTCAACCAACCGGAGACCCGAACCTCAATCTCCCAGGTGCTGGAACAACACTGGGTCTCACTGCAGAGGCGAGTTCGTGGCACCCCATTTGGGCGACGGACAATCCTCCCAGCGCGAAATGGCAGCTGTATACCCGCGGCAACGTCGGTGAGGTGTTCCCGGAGGTTGTGCTTCCGCTCACGTGGGATCTATACGGCCATGCAGCGGAACGCGGGTGGCGCAAAGCATTCGAAAAGATGGGCCTGCTGATGCCCGACGACTTCCCTGCGAACGAAGACATGGTGATTCTCAGCGTGTTCGGCGGGTATTGCTACATCAACGCGAGCTTCGTGCGGCTTCTCGGAGTTCGTGCTCCGGGTGGCACGGTCGAAGCGATCGACACAACCTTCTTCGGCGAGTCAGACGCGCCCGCTTATCGACCAGGAGCTGGCCACAAGAACAAGACGTCATCGCTTCGCCTCGGCAAGACAATCTTCCGATTGCTCGGTGCGAAGGAAGTGCCGGGCTTGTTGGAGGACAAGGCTGATGTGCGCGCATACCTCGGGAACTACCCGGGCGACCACGCCACCGACGAGCAGCTCATCGCGCACATCCGCAACTTGGTGCCCCTTTTCGAGCACCTCTTCTTCCGCCACATAGACAACACGTTCAGTGTGGCTCTCGTTTCGGGTGCCCTCGTCGACCTCACCACGAAGGCTGGCAAAGCCGACTTGCTCGTCAGCATCCTCGGAGGCATTGGCGATGTCGAGTCAGCAGTACCGTCGACGGCGATGTGGAAGCTCGCCCGGCAGGCAAACTACATTCCGGCGGTCTCTGCGGCGTTCGACGCAGGTGACACAGCGCAACGAGGGTTGCTCCACCTCGGCAGGCTTCGCTCGGAACCGTCGGCTGCGGAATGGGTCAAGGCCTACGACGCGTTCATCGCGGATTTCGGGTCACGCGGACCTAACGAATGGGATATCGGCTCGGACCCGTGGGAGTTCCGCCCGCAACTTGTGCTCGCTGCAATTGACCGTATGCGCGCCGTCGATTCGTCGCACGACCCGGTGACCCAGGCAACCCGCCTTGCTGAACGCCGCGTTGCAGCTGTCAAAGAAATACGGAACGCGCTCAATCCCATCGACCGATTCCAGTTCGACAAAGCGTTGCGGTCCACCACGCTTTACTCCCAGGCCAGGGAACGATCGAAGACGACCATCATCGCAGCCATCCACGGTGCCCGAACCGCACATGCAGAACTTGCGCGCAGGATCGCGCAGCGCGGCGGTCCCACCGAAAGGTGGAAGGCATGTCTATATACGCTCGAAGAGTTTCCCGCGGCCGTCGCAGATCCAGCTCAGTTTGCCCAGACCATCGCTGAACGTGCCGTGTTGCACGCCGAGCTCTCTTCAAAGATTCCTCCGTTCATCGTTGACGGTGTCGTTCCGGATCCCGCAACTTGGGCGTCGAAAGACCAACAAGTAACCGAGGTGACGGTCGGAGAGCGACTTCAGGGAATAGCGGGGTGCCCTGGGGTAGCCCGCGGCCGCGCTCGTGTGGTGTTGGACGCTGCAGACCCCCGGGACCTTGGCGCAGGCGATGTTCTGGTTGCTCCGATCACCGACCCGTCGTGGACGCCGCTCTTCCTCGCTGCAGAGGCCGTAGTAGTCGACGTCGGCGCGACGATGAGCCACGCCGTGATCGTGTCGAGAGAGCTTGGGATTCCGTGCGTGGTTTCTGCGGTTGGTGCCACCCGCCGAATTCCCGACGGTGCGCTGATCGAAGTCAACGGAGATACCGGAGCTGTGACAATTCTCTCGCTTCCCTGACCAACCGCTCGGGGGGGGTCTGCGCCTGCTCCTACCGATTCAGCAGCACGGGAATATTGCGCGGGCCGCGTACCTGCCCGTTAGCCCACGTCGTGCGCCGTGTCGTGTCGAGGGTGTAGTTGGGAAACGCCCGCAGCCATTCCTGCATACCGACCAACACTTCGAGCCGCGCCAAGTTCGAGCCGACGCACCGGTGAATACCGAGCCCGAACGCAACGTGAGGATTACGTTCGCGGTCGAGCTGGAACTCGTGAGCGTCTTCGAAGGCTGCAGGATCATGGTTGGCTGCCGGGAACGTGACGAGTACCTGATCACCAGCGTGCACCGGGCACCCAGCGACGTCGGTGTCGCTGATAACCTTGCGAGCCATGGTGACAGGGGCGTAGTAGCGGAGTATCTCCTCGGAACCGGTTTGCCACAGCACGTCGTCGTTCTCTACGGCGACCAAGCGTTTGACTTGGTCGTTGTGCTGTCCGAAATGCCACAGACCAGACCCAATCGCAGACCACGTCGTGTCGATGCCGGCAAGAATAAGTAGCCGCACATATCCAGTCTGCAACTCGTGCGAGACCGGTTCGCCGTCTATCTCGGCGTTGGCGATCATGGTCAACATGTCGTCTTGTGGGTGGAGCTTGCGATCCTCGAGGATGGACGACACGTACTCCGTCATCTCGGCGAAGACCTGCGCCCGGACCGTGTTGTCCTTCGGCGCGAGTTGAAAGCTGCGATAGATCCAGTTTCGAAACAGGTCTGCGTCGCTTTCGGGAAGACCCGTCAGCAAGCAGATCCCGTGGACCGGGATGTGCTGGGTGTACTGCTCTGCGGCATCAGCTGTATCGGTGCCATCGAGCGCGCGAATGAGCTCACGACAGTATGCGCGCAGCTTTTCTTCAAGCGGCTTCACGTTCTTTGGCGAGAAGGCAGGAAGCAACAGACGCCGATGGTCGAAATGCTCTGGTGGATCAGAAGTGATCGGTGGCGCTGGGGAACGAGGGGCATCAGGGCGCGCCACGCCGACCCACACCGACGAATAGTTCGTGGTGTCCTTCGCTATCGCTGAAACGCCCGCCATGGTGACCGGCATGAACGCCCGTCCGTAACGCTCGGTGGTTGCGACCGGGCACGATTCACGGACCGAGTTCCAGATCTCGATGGCGTTTGCACCCCACTGGTCATCGAGCCAGTCCCAATCATTGACCCAGTCCTGCACGGGTTCGGCGTCGATACTGTCGGACCCATAAGCCATGGCTGTCTCCTCGGAGCTACTGATTGGCCGACTGTACGCACTAGATCGTCTGCGGGGCAACATCCACCAGTAGTGCGATGGCGGCTACGGTCGGGAACATGGAATACGGTCGACCCTTCGGATCGATGCTCGAGGGAGTGCAACTCCCATTTCACCCCGCACTCGAGGTGCCCCAGCTACACCACGTCGTGTTACCTGGCCCGACCGGGTCGCCGGTCGCCGACATCAGGGCCGCCGCTGCCGGTGCAGTCGCAGACACGTTCGGGCGCCTGATCCAACCGGGCATGACTGTTGCGGTCGGCGCAGGAAGTCGAGGCCTCACCGATCGGGTCGAGATGCTCGCAGGGGCGATCGATGCTCTGCGAACACTCGGAGCAAAACCGTTCGTGGTGCCGGCAATGGGCAGCCACGGGGGCGGCACAGCTGACGGGCAACGAGAAGTGCTCACCGGTTATGGCATCACTGAGGAGTCAGTCGGGGCAGAGATCCGAGCCACGATGGAAACGGTCGAAGTCGCCCGGACGAGCGACGGGATGCCGATGTTCCTCGACGCGTACGCCGCGGCCGCAGACCGGATTCTCCCCGTCAACCGGATCAAGCCACACACTTGCTTTCAAGGGCCCGTCGAGAGCGGACTCACAAAGATGGCCGTTGTGGGGTTCGGTAAGCAGCCGGGCGCTGCGCAGATCCACTCCTGCGGCCCGGACCGCATGCGGTCGCTGTTGCTCGAAGGAATCGATGCGCTGCGTCGCGCTGGCCGGCTGCTTGGCGGCGTCGGCACGATTGAGAACCGGGCTGGCCAGGTGGTCAACGTCGAAGCGCTCCTCCCAGATGATCTCGGAGCAGAACGAGAGTCTGCGCTCACCGATGTCGCCCGCACCTACGTTCCGCACCTTCCGTTCGAACACATCGACGTCTTGATCGTCGAGCAGGTCGGCAAGGACATCAGCGGTGTCGGTCTCGACCCCAACGTCACCGGGCGCTATTGGGTTAACGGCCTCGAAGGCGACAACACCGTCTCGACGATCGTGGTCCTCGGGCTTACCCCAGACAGCCACGGAAACGCGCTGGGGATAGGGCTTGCGGACTTCATCACGGTCGACGTCGCTTCGCAAATCGACTGGCACAAGACGTACATCAACTGTTTCACCGCCGGCCCTGCGGGCGTTCGCAGAGCGAGGTTGCCCATGGTGCTTCCGTCGGAATCCGACGCAGTCAAGGCGGCGTTGTCGATGTGCGGGCGACCAGTGGACGCGCCGAAGCGCGTTGTGCGAATTCGTTCGACGTTGCACCTCACCGACATGTGGGTCAGCGACGCGCTACTGGGCGAGGTCCCCGGTCGCTGAGCTTTGGGTTTCCGCAACCAGCAAATTTCCGAACCGGCGGCATAGATTCGCTGGATGGAGCTCAGCTACCCACCAGAAGCCGATGTATACCGGGCGCAGGTTCAGTCGTTCCTGGACGATCAGCTCCCCGCTCAATGGAGCGGAATTGGTGCGTTGGGTGAAGCCGACGCCGAGGCGTTCACCGCAGCTTGGCGAACCACCCTGCACCAGCACGGCTACCTCGCTTTGAGCTGGCCAAAGGAATACGGCGGCGCAGGATTGTCGTCTCTTGAGACAGTGGTTCTTGCCGAGGAATTCGCCCGAGCTGGAGTTCCAACCGGTTCTCCCAACGACGGGTTCGGCATCTCCATGCTGGGCAACACCATGCTCCGCTGGGGAACAGAAGAACAGAAGCGCCATTACCTGCCAAGAATCCTGAGTGGCGAAGACAAGTGGTGCCAGGGGTATAGCGAGCCGGCGGCAGGAAGCGATCTCGGAAATCTCGGTTGTCGGGCGGTGCTCGATGGTGACGAATGGGTGATCAACGGACAGAAGATCTGGACATCGTCTGGGCACTTAGCGAACCACATTTTCGTGCTTGCTCGAACCGCTCCGGAAGAGGCCAAGCACCGCGGCATTACGTTCATGTTGGTCGACATGCGTCAGCCTGGCGTAGAAGTGCGGCCCATCCGGATGATGTCTGGCGATTCGGAGTTCAACGAGGTGTTCTTCACCGATGCGCGCTGCGCGAAAGATGCAATCGTCGGCGAGGTCAACGGCGGGTGGGCCGTAGCCATGACCCTGCTCGGCAACGAGCGGGGTGCCGGTGCTGCTGTTAACGCCATTGGATTCCGCGGCGAGTTGGACAAGCTGATGGAGATGGCCCGCGACCGGGGGCTCACCTCCGACCCGCAGATGCGCCAGCGGTTCGCAAAGGCCCACACCCAGGTCGAGATCATGCGCTACTTCGGGTACCGGGCGCTGACCAGCTTTCTCAAAGGAACCCAGCCCGGGCCTGAGTCATCCATCGGCAAACTCTTTTGGAGCGAATACCACCAGCAGGTCACCGAACTCGCTGTCGACGTACTGGGTGCTGACGCCCTGGTGCCGGTCGGCCAGCCGCCACGAACCGCGTTCCGCTACGACGTGCAGGGGTCACCGAACGACGCGGCCAACTGGGTGGGCGTGTTTCTCACCGCTCGCGCTGGCACCATCTATGCGGGAACCAGCCAGGTACAGCGAGGCATCGTCGGCGAGCAGATTCTGGGGCTCCCCAAGGAGCCCCGCTCTGACGGCGGGCCCTGGAACGCGATTCCAGGGCACGGCTGAGCTTCAGCAGCAGCCCTGATAGATTGACGTTCGTCGATGCAACCCCTGTTGCGAACCCTTCGATAGTCGCCAGTATTTACCCATCAATATTTGGTCAGGAGCCGGGATGGCACAGACAAAGTCGGCACCCATAGGTTCCACCCCGTCTGATGGGTTGCTCCACCTCGGGATCAACTCCGATCCCTCGGTTCACCACCCGGCAGCGCCCGCTTGCTGCTCGGCGGTCACCGACACCCTGCCAGACGAAGCCACAGTCGACATTGCCCGCCGCTTCGCGGCCCTCGCCGATCCGGTTCGCCTTCGCTTGTTCAACCTCGTGGCCTCGGCACCATCAGGTGAAGTCTGTGCCTGCGACCTCAGCGAGCCCGTAGGTAAGTCACAACCAACCATCAGTCACCATATGAAACTGCTTTACGAAGCAGGCCTCATTCGCAAAGAGAAGCGCGGCACGTGGGTCTGGTACTCCGTCGATGCCGGGGGAGTAGCGAAGCTCAGGTCAGCCGTCAGCTGAAGGCCGCTCCTAGTGGTCATGTGAGTGAGTGTGCGAGTGCGCATGCGGATCCCCAGTGACCACAAGATCGTGATGGCCTCCGTGAGGAACCGAGTGCAGCGCGATGCCGAATGCCTCGAGCAGCCGCTCTGCGCTCAGCACATCGTGCGGTTGCCCCGAAGCCACTACGCGGCCAGCCAACAACATCGCTTGGTCGCAACGCAATGCCTCGGCAATGTCATGCGTGGCAGTGACCACAGCCGCACCACGCTGCAGCTCTTCCTCCACGATGGAGAAGTACCGCTCGGTGCTTCCTGCATCGAGACCTGCGGTTGGTTCGTCCAACACCAACACAGCGGCCTCACGAGCGAGGACCTGGGCCAGAAACACCCGCTGGCGCTGACCGCCGCTCAGTGCTCGCAACGGGCGGCGGGCGAGGTCGGAAATGTCGAGCCGCTCCAAAGCGGCGTCTACCGCGAGCCGGTCGGCGGAGGTGATTCGGGCGAGCAAACCTCGCCGCTGATAGCGCGCCATCATCACCACATCGCGAGCCTGCACCGGAAGTAAGCCGTTGACAGCGTGAACCTGCCCGAGGTATGCCACCGAGGCGGGTGTGACGACTTGCTCCCCGCGTAACGGAGCGATCAGCCCGACCAACGTTTTGAGCAGCGTGCTCTTTCCGGAGCCGTTGGTACCAACCAACGCGAGCGACGCACCTGCTGGCAGGTTGATGTCTACATCCCTCAGAACCGCTCGGCTGCCGTAGCCAACTGTGAGTTTGGTGGCCCGAATAGCGGGAGGCGCAGCGTCCTTGGTTAAGGGCGACTTAGGCATGGACGAGCCAATGCTTCGGCGAATCAGGTGACCGTCGGCTCAGGACTGCCTGACCAGCGAGTACAACGAAGAAAATCGTCACTGCACATACGACGATGGATGCGCTGGCGGCCAGGTCGAAGTGATAGCTGGCGAGCAGGCCGACATACACCGATACCACTCCGAACGCAGAGGCCCACGCGACCATTCCGGACAATCGGCTCGCGAGCAACGCGCCTGTCCCAGCCGGCGCCAGCAGCATGCCGAACACCAGCAATGTACCCACCGTCTGGAACGACATCACCACACACACAGCAACCATGACGAGCATCAGCAATTCGACCCGCTTGGATGACCACCCAGCTATGTCGACCTGTTCGGGGTCGAACGCCAGCAGCATGAACGGCCGAGCAAAGACCCGCGCGGTGATCGCAATCACCAACAGCGCGATGGATTGTTGAACCAGATCGCCACGGGACACGCCGAGGATCTCCCCGAACAGGATTCCCACCACATCGCCCGTGAAGGAATCGGAGCGGCTCACCATCACCACACCCGTGGCGAGCATGCCAACGAACAGCAGCCCAACAGCAGTGTCTCCAGACAATTTGCTGGTCGAGGTGATGGCTTTCACACCAACGATCATTGCCGCGGCACCTGCGGCAGCACCGAGCACGCTTGGGAAGCCAAGCAACAACGCCGCAGCCACTCCGGGAAGAACACCGTGCGCAAGTGCGTCACCGAGAAAGGCCAAGCCGCGAAGCACGACGAATGTCCCTGCAATGGAACAGGCGAGTGCGACCAACACTCCGGCGGCCAGCGAGCGGAGCAGGAATGGATTGTCCGCAAACGGCGCTACGAGCCAGGTCACAACGCCATCATCTCAGTGCGGTTGACACCAGGGTGGCCAGGTCGATCATGAACGTCCGGTACTTGCCATCAGATGGCAACCGGTGCGTCTCCAACTCGATGACCGATACGCCGACGTCACCCGCAATTGCATCGACCGTGGCAGCTGACGTTCCAGCCTCGGCAAAGATCGCGGCAACCTTCTCGCGCTTCACAATCTCCACGAGGTTCGCGAGCCCACCAGCTGAAGCTTCGGCTTGCGAACTGAACGACGGAATGACCGCTCCCACAATTACATAGTCATACCGGGCGGCGAAGTACCCGAGCGACTCGTGCCCGGTGACAAGCCGCCGCCGATCCTCGGGCACCTTGTCGAGCAAAGCGGCCACGTCGGCGTTGAGCGCCTCAAGTTCTGCTTGGACACGAGGAACCTCAGCCGTGACACCAACGCCAAGTTCGTCCAATTGAGCCGCCAACGGCGCCATGAAATCTTTGACCGTCAGCGGGTCCATCCAGAGGTGCGGATCCTGACCGACTTCGCTCTGCGAATCCGCCGCCGTTGCAGACCTCACGGTGACGTGATCGGCGACAGTGAACACCGGCACGTTTTCAGACTCGGCCTGACCGAGTGCCGATTCGAGCCTGGCCTCAAGCCCGAGTCCGTTGCGCACGACGAGGTCAGCTGACAGCAGCCGCTCGATGTCCTTGGCTGACGGACTCCAGTCATGAGGGTCTGCGCCGTTCGGGATGAGCACCGTGACTTCAGCGGCTGGCCCGACGAGATCAGCGACCTGTGCACCCAACAATGCATGAGTTACAACGATACGGATGCGCGCACCGGCGAGCGTGGTGGATTCGGTAGCACTTCCGCATCCCACAGTCACAGCGAGGCTGGCCACGGCCGAAAAAGCCGCGGTTGCTGCTCCTCTCAGCCTCTTCCCGAAACTCATAATGAGAATCATAGTCAACAAACGGCAACGGACGGCGCCCGCAGGGGGTCCGTGAACGGACTTAAATAATGGTTTCCCATCTCCCCTGTCCTCCCGGAGTGCCCCCGAATGTCGAATGCAGCCACCCACGCCCGCCAACGAGCCGTCGAGACGGCCGCAAGTCGATCGCCCCGCGTATTCGCCCCTGACTACGCCAAGGCTTCCGACCTGTTCGGCTCGAACACCTTCGGCCAAAAGGCCATGGCGGAACGGCTGCCCAAGGCGGTATATCGGTCACTGGTAAAAACCGTTCACGGCGGCCATCGCCTCGACCAGTCCATCGCCCCGGCGGTCGCTCATGCCGTCAAGGAATGGGCCATTGAAAAGGGGGCAACGCACTACTGCCATTGGTTCCAACCCAACACAGGTTCCACAGCAGAGAAGCACGACGCCTTCCTCACCTTCGGCGACGATGGCGAGCCCATCGAGCGCTTCGACGGCTCCCAACTCATCCAAGGCGAACCCGACGCATCCAGCTTCCCTTCAGGCGGCCTACGGGCAACCTTCGAAGCCCGCGGGTACACCGCATGGGACCCTTCGACTCCGATCTTCATCATGGAGTCTGCCAACGGCAAAACCCTGTGCATCCCTTCGGTCTTTGTGAGCTATCACGGCCAGGCGCTCGACAAGAAGACACCCCTGCTTCGCTCCGACGAATACCTCGCTGCCAACGCTCTGAAGGTCCTCGAGATCATGGGCGACGCGTCGCAACGCGTCTTCTCGACGCTCGGCCCAGAGCAGGAGTACTTCCTGATCGACGAAGCGTTCTACACATTGCGGCCAGACCTCATCGCGTCCGGCCGGGCACTCATCGGTGCACGGCCACCGAAGGGTCAAGAGCTCGAAGATCAGTATTTCGGTTCCATCAAGCCGCGCATCCTGTCTTTCATGCAAGAGGTCGAATACGAACTTTTCAAGCTGGGTGTCCCGGTCAAGACCAGGCACAACGAAGTTGCTCCCGCCCAGTATGAACTCGCTCCGCTCTTCGAATCGGTCAGCGTTGCTGCAGACCACAACCAGCTCACCATGGAGATTCTCCGCCAGGTCGCTCGTCGCCACAACCTGTCGTTGCTGCTGCACGAGAAGCCCTTCGCCGGCATCAACGGAAGCGGCAAGCACAACAACTGGTCATTGTCTACCGAGAACGGCGAAAACCTGCTCGAGCCTGGGGCTACACCAGAAAAGAATCTGCGTTTCCTGGTCTTCCTCATGGCCACGTTGAAGGCGGTCCACAGCCACCAGGGTGCCCTGCGGGCAGCAATTGCCAGCTCCGGAAACGATCACCGCCTTGGCGCAAACGAAGCTCCCCCGGCAATCATCTCCGCGTTCCTCGGCGGAGCCCTCACGCGCATTCTTGACAACATCGAGGCGGGAACACTCAAGGGTGCAAGCCCAGCGGCGCAGGTGATCAACTTGGGTGTCTCGCAGTTGCCGGTGGTCGCGCAAGACAACACCGACCGGAACCGCACGTCGCCGTTCGCCTTTACAGGCAACAAGTTCGAGTTCCGTGCTGTTGGCTCCACTCATTCATCAGCCACTCCGATGGCAACGCTGAACGCAGCCGTCGGCGAAGCGTTGGCCGAAATGGCCGACCGTCTGGGTGCCGCACTCCGGAAAACGAAAGACCTGGACAAGGCTGTGATGAACGTCGTCAAGGAATTCGTCACAGAGACAAAGGCCATCCGCTTCGAGGGCAACGGCTACTCCGAAGAATGGCGTGAGGAAGCAGCCGAGCGGGGACTACTCAACCTCGCCAAGACTCCCGAAGCGCTCTCGCAGTTGAACGACAAGACCACCAGGGCATTGTTCAAGAAGTCCGGCGTGTACCGCGCGGACGAATTGGAGTCCCGCTATCACCTCGAGGTCGAGCGTTACATCAAGGACCTCGAAATCGAGGTCAACTGCATCGATGAAATGGCTCGAACAATGGTGCTTCCCGCTGCGTACGCGCACCAGAAGCAGACCGCCGAATCGGTCGAGGCCTTGATGGACGTCATCGACGACAAAGCCCTCATCGCTCCGCAGGTCGAAGAGGTGAAGGCGATTGCTTCGTGCATCAGCCAGTTGCGCAGCGCACTTGCGGCGTTGCAAAGCACCGTGGCAAAGGCGCATTCGAGCGATCCGGGCCGCACGGCTCGTGCGTTTGCCTACAACGTGGCTCCGGCCATCGAAGCTGTCCGAGCCGCCTGTGACCAGATCGAGTTGTCCGTCGACGATGCGTTGTGGCCACTTCCGAAGTACCGCGAGATGCTGTTCATCGTCTGATCGTCACTCAGACCAATGGCTCCCACATTCGGTTCGGTCGTTCTCGCTGACGACCGGACTGGTGCGTTGGAGACCGCTGCGCTTATGGCCCAACAGCTGGGGTTAGACGTGGAAGTTCGCGTGGCACCGGACAGTCAGCGCCGTTTAGCTACGAAAACAGAAGCGCCCTCCGATTCAGGTCGAGCTTGGCGCGGTCCGCTAGCCGACCACGACCTGTTCTTGGTTGTCGACGTGCAGACTCGCCACTGCACACCTTCGAGGGCAGCTGAGTTGGTGGTTGCCAATTCGTTCGCCACGGCAAGCCAGCTACACAAGATCGATTCCACGCTTCGGGGAAACTGGGCGCACGAACTTGTCGCAGCCGCCAAGCACAGAGCTGCCTCGGTGGTTCTTGTCCCTGCATTTCCAACACTCGGCAGAACCTGCCTTGGCGGAGTCGTACGTGCACATGGCATCGCAGTGCATCAGAGTGCAGCCGGGGTGGATCCACTCTCCCCCGTCACTTCCAGCCGGCCTCTCGTGCGGCTCGAACAAGCCGGAGCCACCCACGTCGTCGAACTGAAAGACCCAGCTGCGTTGACGGCCTGGTTGGGAGTCGGAAGGCCGGGTTTTGCCGTCTGCGATGCCGTCGACGAGCAGACGGTAGGTGCCTTGGCACGGATTTGGGCGGACCATGCGGCGCAACGCCCCGCGCTATTCGCCGGCACGGCGTTCTCCGTCGCTGCGGCGGCAACGGCGACGTGTAGGAATCCGCGCTTGTTGAACAATCTGCCCACCGGCGACAACTCCGATACCGCTGGCCGACCCGGAGCGCAGATCGTTCGGTCCACGTTGGCGTCGGGTCGGGTACTGGTTGTCTGCGGGAGCTTGCATCCATCGGCACGAGCCCAGGTGAACGCCCTCGATTTGATGATCCGTCAGCAACCGACTCACCGAGTTTCGATCGAGCTCTCCCCCGCACCCGCGCCCGGCATTTTCTCCGGCCAGGCCAATCGTCCAACGAACGCGTCAGCCCATTCGAGCGCCACCCACGTCGCAAAAGCACTCGCACAGCGCGTTCACGCTCACCTCGCTGAAACACAATACGACGCAGTAGTCGTGATTGGCGGCGACACTGCAGCGGCAGTGCTCGGCGACGATCCGGTTTTTGTCCATGGCACGCTCGGCGGCGGTACAGCCGCGATGACGTGGAACGGCCTCGCATGCCTCACCCGAGCAGGCGGCTTCGGCGACACAGGTTCGTTGGCAGCGCTTCTCGGAGTCAGGATGGAGGCATGAACCAGCAAGTAGGCACTCCGATGGGCATCACCATGGGCGACGCCTCGGGCGTCGGTCCAGAGATCGTGCTGCGAGCACATGCCGACGGTCTTCTGGGTACACATACGGTTGTCTACGGTGATGCGTCAGTGCTCTCAGTCGGAGCGGCAATGCTTGGTTTGGCCGACCGCACCGAAGTTGTCACGAGCCCAAGCCATCTTTCAGCAGGCATGCTCAACGTTATCGACATCGAACGACTTACAGCATCGGACCTCCTGCCCGGCACGCTGAGCGCCGCAGCAGGGGCGGCGGCGAGAGAATACGTAGCGAGGGCAACGGCAGACGCGCTGGCCGGCCGAATCGCAGGTGTCGTCACGCTGCCAATGAACAAGGAAGCCACTCAGCTGTCTGACCCTACCTTCGTGGGTCACACCGAGTTCATCGCTGCTCTCTGTGGAAGCCCAAAAGTCACGATGATGCTGACGAACGGCCCTCTTGCCGTCACACATGTCAGCACCCACTGTTCGCTACAGGAGGCCATCCAACGGGTTCGGACAGATCGCGTGCTGAACGTCATCGAACTCACGAACGAGACGCTCAGCCGATTCATCCAACGTCCACGAATTGCGGTTTGTGGTCTGAACCCACACGCAGGCGAACACGGGCTCTTCGGACGCGAAGATATCGAGCAGATTGCGCCCGCGATTGCGGCTGCGGTGAACTTCGGTATCGACGCATCGGGCCCGCACCCTGCCGACACCGTGTTCCACCGGGCCGTTCATCGTGGCCGCTACGACGCAATCGTATGCATGTATCACGACCAGGGTCACGGACCTATGAAGCTGCTCGCGTTCGACACAGGCGTCAACGTAACCATTGGACTACCCATCATTCGGACGTCAGTTGACCACGGCACCGCATTCGACATTGCCTGGACCGGCCAGGCGTTCACCAATTCGCTGGTCCACGCGCTTGATTACGCGTGGCGGTTGGCTGGACGCTGAAGAAGTTGCAACTTCACTGGGGCGAGCAACCAGCGGGCACGCTAGGCAGGGCGGCGAGCCGCCCAACTGTTCAGCAGTCCCACCACCAAATCCGCCTCACCGCGCAGGGTGTCGCCGTCAACTGGCCCGCCCTTTTCAATGGCCTCGCACATGCTGCCGAGGTCTACTGCTCCCATCAACCGCGCGCTGCTCTTCAGCGTGTGTGCTGCACGAGAACGGTCCTCCGACGAAGTTCCGTTGCAGATAGTTTGCAAACGGGTTGGCATCTCATCGATGAACGTTTCCACGAGCGAGGCGACCAATTCGCCGTCCTGGAAGTCGTCTATCAGCCAACGTAGCGAAGCATCGATGACCTCGGACCTCGCGATGCTGGACGAGGCCACGGGACTGGGCGACACGTCAGGTCGCTTCGGGGTCGGGCCAGGTATTGGAAGATCGGGCGGTCCGGCGGTCCCGATTGGCGCTACGCGCTCGTCGGTCGACTGCGCTGCAGCCGCAACATCGGCCAACACTTCGGCCAACACTTCGGCGATGCCATCCCGGATTGCTGCGAGCGACGCAGGCTTCGAGATGAAGCCGTCCATACCGTCTGCGAGGAAGCGCTGCTGGTCAGATGCCGCGGCACTGGCCGTCACGCAGATGACTGGCAGACGAGAAACAGCGCCACCCATCGTACGCATCGCCTTCATTGTCTCGACACCGTCCATCCCCGGCAACCCGTGATCCATCAACACAACGTCGAAATCTGGACAATCGGCGCCGCGCAGCAGCTCAATGGCCTCTTCCCCGCTGCCCACGATGTGGGCAACCATTCCCAAACGGCTGAGTTGCCCGCGCGCCAATTGTTGGTTGACCAAGTTGTCTTCGACAACCAGGACAACGGAACCCGCCGGGTCCTTCCGGTACATAACCTGCCGCGTCGGCGTCGGCGTCATTGGCGCGACCGCGGGCTCATCGGCCGCGGCGGCCATTGGAAGGTCGACAGTGAACGTCGCGCCAGAGCCGAGAATGCTGGTGACGTTCAGGGTACCGCCAAGAGCTTTCACCGTTCGGTGGACGATCGACAACCCGAGCCCGGCACCTCCTTGCGACCCGGCGAGCGCGCCAGTCACGAAAGGCTCGCGAATTCTTTGCAGATCGTCCTGCGGGATACCCGCGCCCGTGTCTTTGACACAGAACCGCAGGTAGCCTCCGCCGACATTTGATACGTGCACGTGGACTTCACCGGACGGGGTGAACTTGACTGCGTTCCCTACGAGGTTGCGCAGAATTTGACGTAGCCGTACAACGTCTGACCACACAAGCTGCGGAACTTCCGGGCCAATAGTGCAGTGCACCAAAGCCGATGAGCCAGCACCGCTCGCCATGGCCTCGCCGTAACGGACAACTTCGCGAACCAACGGGTGAAGCGAAACACGAGTTGGCCTGACCCGAACTGTTCCGGCACTTGCTTGAGCCGTATCGAGCAGATCTTGTGTCAGGTCGGTGAGGCCGGTCAACTGGGACAACAACTCGGCGGCCAGATTTTGTGCCCGAGACGACAACGATTCGTTGACAAGCAGCTCGGCAACACCTTGCAGCGCATGCAACGGATTGCGGAGCTCGTGGCTCACAGAGGCCAAGAGCAGGGTCTGCGCTTTCACGACGGCCTCTGCGGTTGCCGTGCGCTCGTTCAGCCCTTCGAAGAGCTGTAACTCTTCGGTGATGTTTATCGTGGTGAGGATGACGCCGCGGACGTCCGGATTGGCAAGCAAGTTGAGCGCGTGCAGACGAATCGCGTGCACCTCACCGGTCGCCGAGACCAGGCGCAGCTCTGTGCTTCGTCGTTGGCCCGGGTTGGCGAGCACCTCGTCGCGAAATCCCAGCGCCTTCAGCTCTTGCCCCGGAGCAAGCAGATCGAAGATCGTTCGGTTCTCCCAAAACTCTGGCGGGTAGCCAAGGACTGACTGGTATCTACCAGTAGCTTCGAGGACTGCGCCCGTTTCGTCCACAACAGTGACGGTTGCGTCCGAGTGCGCAAGCAGTCTGCGGAGGCGTTCGTCCTCGACGCGACCGCGCGCTTGGGCAGGAGTGAATGCGGCGAGCAGTCCGAGGCACGACCCATCAGGCGAACGCACTGCTTGGATACGCGCGCTTACGGTCACGTGCGACCCGTTCTTGTGGACGAACACCTTGTCTGTGGAGTAGCGGTCGATTTCGCCAGCAACGAGCCGACGGTGATAGCCGCGGGTCCACTCTCGATCACCTTCTCGGGTGAGGTCCGAAACGCGTATATGAACTAGCTCTTCTGCGGTGTACCCAACAAGTTCCGAGAATGCTTCATTGCACGCGATCTGGTTTCCGACCGTGTCGACGAACGACAAGGCAACCGGCGCAGCCATGAACATCTCTTTCCAGAGCTGCCCGACCGGCACCCAGGTTCGGGCTTCGGAAATCTCGGTCTGGTGCCCAAGGCGGTGGTCCGGCAACTGTTGTTTGTTCAGTTGTGTGTTCATCTTGGCCACTCCCGCCTTGCAGAGTTGAACGCAATTGTTGTGGGGACCTAGCCGACGGGGTTCGCCGACGATCCACCTTCTGGGCTTGTTGGAATTGAGTTGGAATTGCCTATTTGTTGGACGGCCGGTGGGGCCGCTGGAATGGCCATCTGAATCCTGCCATGTACGAGCGGTACTGTGGCACTGACGTGTCTGACGGGTTGCTCAAGCTTCGGAAACAGCTCCGATCCCTCCGCTCATCGGAAAGCCCAGCGTCCGCACCCGCCACGACCTGCTTCACACGCGAAACTCCCAGGTCACGACGAGACGACGGACCCCGCTTGCCTCAAGGAAGGGTCAAGTTGTTCACTAGACGGTGAAAATTTGCCGCAGGGAGATGTGGTCGGGCCCCGCAACACCCGATGCTAGAGAGGTCATGGATCGATGGACCGACTTCTTTGCTGCCGAATTGGCAATTCGGCTCGCGAGCGCTAACGATGCGCAGGTCGATGCCGTCATCATCGAAGCGCTCGGAATCGTCGGCACGAACGCACATGCTCAGCGTACATACATCACGGCTTTCGACGACGACCGCACCATCCGGACCAGCCACGAGTGGCTCGCCGACGGGGTTGTGCCTCAAAGCGGGGCCATCCAGCGCATTGGGATGGACAAGTACCCGTACTCAAACGGACTGGCAGCACGTGGCGAGGTGTTGAGGGCACCATCGCTAGCCGCCTTGCCACCCGAGGCAGCCGCCGAACGGGAGTCGTTCGGATCATTCGGGATCAACGCCATTCTCCAAGTTCCGATTTTTGCCAACGGCGACCTGGTCGGCGTCCTCGGCGTCAATTACACCGAACCTGTCGTCGGTTGGTCAGACAAGACAATCGCAATGGTCAGGCTGGTTGGCCGTTGCGTCGGGATCACACTCAATCGGCGGGCTGCCGACCAACGGCTGCACCGAGCACTCGCCGCGGCGGAACGGGCCAACCGTGCGAAGGACGAACTGATTGCACGGGCCGGTCATGAACTCCGGACGCCATTACACGCAGTCATCGGATTTTCCGAGATCCTGGAGTTGGACGGTGTCGACAACGAGGCGCTGCGCCAGATCCAGTCGTCGAGCACCGTGCTGCTGAAAATGATCGACGATCTTCTCGAACTCGGCCGATTGACCGTTTCAGACGAAGCCAGTGGACATCGACGCCACGTCCATCAGATCGTCGCCCAAGTCATTGCGGATCTCGACCCGACCGCCCGCACCAGATCTGTTCGACTCGAGCTGACGGAGTTCACGGCGAGTCGAATTGTCACCTCATCGCTCCGCGTCCACCAGGTTCTCCATTGTGTGGTTGCCGCAGCCGTCACCATGGCCGGCGAGCACGGACAGGTTCAGTTCTTCATCAAACATCCCAGCGACCGAGTGCTCGTTTCGATTCGAACGAGCGGCCCGGTCAGCATCGGCCCTACCGGCCTTGCGTTTGCCCTCGGTCAGTCATTCATCGACGATCTGGGAGGATCGATCAATTGGAGTTCCGAAGCAGCTGGCGCCCACCAAGGTGTCGTCACTGTCGTAGACGTCGTGGTTGATCAGGCAGAAAACTTGTAACCAACTCCGCGCACGGTTGCAACAACGTCGTCGGCCCCGGCGGCAGCAAGCTTCTTACGAAGCTTCGACATGTGCACATCGACCACGTGCCCATCGCCGTACCAGTTGTCGCCCCACACCAGCTCCCGCAACCGTTCGCGGGTAATCACTGCGTTCGGCGAGGCCGCCAAAGCCGCTAGTAACTCGTGTTCGAGCTTCGTGAGCGGCACGACGGCATCGTGTACCCGTACCTCTCTTGCCGCAGAGTCGATGGTGAGCGACCCGAAAGAGGCCGCCCTGGGCGACTCTCCTTGTGGACGGGGGCGACGTGCCAGCGCCGAAACTCGTGCCGCCAACTCCCGGCTTGAGAATGGCTTCGTGATGTAATCGTCTGCGCCGATCCGAAACCCGATCAGTTTGTCCACCTCGTCGGTTCGGCCAGTGAGCATGATCACGTAGACCGACGACCGGCTGCGGAGTTCGGAGCAATAGTCCAACCCATCGCCGTCGGGAAGCGTCAGGTCGAGCACAACCAGGTCGACTGGAGCCGAGTCGAACGCGAGCCTCGCGTCGGCGAGCGTAGCGACGCCGCGGACGCGGTGCCCCGCCTCGGCAAGAACGGCCGAAGCGAGCATCCGGTACTCGACTGAGTCGTCCACCACCAGGACGTCCATCGTTTGCACCATCGAAGTATGCCAGTGACTCCCTCAGGATTGCGGACTGGAATTGAAGTTCACCCATGTTTACTGCAAACACGTCGGAAACACGGTGTTCATACGGTGTGATTGAACCGAAACACCGCGGGCACGGTAGCGAAATCGGCTTTCCGTAGGGTCAGAGGGGCAGACCCGAGGAGAGCACTGTGATCGACGCAAACTGGAATTCGACCGCTGCCGACGCAGCGCTGACCATTCAGGAAGAGGCGATTCTCCTCGCCCTGCGTTCTGCACCCGACCGAGTGCTTTCTCGCACTGAACTTGCTCGTGCTGCCGGGCTCAGCAGCGCCAAGGGACGTCGCGTCGATGCGCTACTTGTCAGTATCCGCCGCTCACTCGACAACGAATCGATCATCAACATCCGCAATCGCGGGTGGAGGCTTGTCATCGGAGCAGAGTCGGATTCCACTTGCGCCAGAACGCGATCACCGCACCGCGTGACCGCGTGATGGGGGCCGTGCTCGGAGCTGCGATCGCCGACCCGACAGGAAAGATCCTGTTCCACCTGCTCATCGTCTTGGTCGTGGCCAAACTCACAGCTGAGCTGGCCGAGCGAGCGTCAGTACCTGTTGTCGCAGCAGAGATCCTGGCCGGGATAGCGATCGGGCCTTCGTTGGTTGGCATTGTTCAACCCGGCGATGGTCTCAACCTGCTGGCCGAACTGGGCCTCATCGTGCTGATGTTAGAGGTAGGTATGCAGACGGATCTGCACGCGCTAAAGGCCGTCAGATCATCTGCACTTTCCGTTGCAGCGGTAGGCGTCGCGGCCCCCTTCGCAGGCGGGATCATCGTCTGCTCATTGTTTGGTCTGGACCGGAACCAAACGCTGTTCGTGGCGTCCGCCCTGACGGCGACAAGCGTCGGCGTTTCCGCCCGAGTTTTCGGTGAACTTCGGCGACTTGCGACGATCGAAGCGCTTGCCCGCAGCCCGAGCGCACCTCGCATCCAGCGAGAACTCGCCCCCGTCGGGCTTCTATTGATGCCGGTCTTCTTCCTACAGGTCGGTATCAACGTCGATGCTTCTGAGCTGATGGACGCGAAAGCATTCGGTTTTGCCGCGGTAGTCATCGTGGTGGCGATTATCGACAAAACCATCGCCGGCTGGGCCGCAAAAGCAACAGCAGGCGACCGTCTGATTATTGGTCTGGGCATGGTTCCGCGCGGCGAAGTCGGATTGATCTTCGCCTCGGTCGGGCTCACCGCTGGTGTCTTGGCCCAACGCGAGTACACGGCCATCCTCTTGATGGTGCTCGTGACGACGTTGATTGCTCCTCCCCTGCTCAGTTGGCGCGTGATGCGGCTGGATGGAACGGCGACGATCGAGCCGGCGCAGATCGAAAATCCAGAGCCCATGGGAGGGTGGCTGATTGCTGCAGACGAGCGAATCTCTGTGGCCGGATCTCCTGGACAAGAGCACCTCCTCGCTATCGCAGTGCCAGCAGCGCTGGCTATGGCAGAGGGGCGCACGCCGGATGACGAACTCGTCGGGTGGTTGCACCGCACCGCGCCTACTGCAGCGATCTCTTGGACTGCCAAGTCCACATCGTCTTTCCTACGCCTACTGGAGTTCGGCACGCCCCGATCGTGGCGTTTCCTCGAAACGACCGGTGTCCTACAAGTAGCGCTTCCGGAGTTGGCGTCGGCAATGTTGCGACGACGGTCCGATCCGCTGCTGCTCGACCCGATCGGCGTTGACCGCTTTCCGGCTCTCGAAAAGGTCAGATCCTTGCGGCGCGGCATCGTGGACCAAGCTGACGGGCAAGCCGCTGTGCGTTCCTTGGCGCTCCTGGATCATCCCGAGCGCATCATGCTGGCTGCGCTGCTGGTGGACTGCTGCGGCGAAGATCTCGTTCGGGCTCAGGCAGTTCTCGAGCGATTGTGCCTCGAGCCTGCGGTCCTTGACGAAGCTGGGGCTCTCGTCATCAACCAGCGCCTGTTGATCGGCACAGCTATCCGTCCCGACGGGCTGACAGCCGAATCAGTGCTACGGCTTGCTGTACACCTCGGAGACGAACAACGGGCGACCGCTCTGTACGTCTTGACCATTGCTGTTGGCGGTTTGGAACGATGGCAGCGCGCCGCCCTG
>JAYSSK010000261.1:0-21175 GCA_043720595.1 Acidimicrobiia bacterium | reverse complement strand
CTCGACGTTCTGTCTGGCGCAATGCAATTTCGGCCTCGGCTTCCAATAGACCGGGTAGGAGTGCATCGAGTTCGGCAACACGCGCGATCTGGCCGCTGTGACGCTCTTGCAGATCGGCGATTTGAGCCTGTGCCGCATCACGTTCAGCGATGCGATCTGCAAGGTCAGTGGTGAGACGGTGCGCGTCGGACCGAAGCGATGCCAAGCGCGATGCAGCCCGGTCTCTGTCTCGGACGGCAGCTTGCTCTGCGGTCCGAGCGGCGTCGAGTAGCTGACGCGCCGCAGTGTGATCTTGACGTGCGTGCGCCAACGCAGCACGAGAAGCCGACGCTCGGCCAGTTGCAGCGAGGAGGGATTCGTTGGCCTGATCGAGCGCCGCGCCGGTCGCCCCGGATGCACCTGAGCCAGCTCTCCACCCGGTGGCGGAGAAACGATCACCCGAACGGGTGACAACCACAGCAGACGGGTGTGCGATTGCGACATCAAGTGCGTCGCCCCATTCACCATCGACCACCACAGCCGAGCCCAACAGCTGGTCGAGCAACGCATCGACCCCTGCACGCCCGGACCCGACGCCTGAACCTGCGGAGCTGGTGCTACGGGCTCGAACAGCCCGGCGGACCGGTGAACCCGGAACAGCCGTGATGTCGAAACCCGTAGCACCTGACCGGCTAGACGCATCCAGCGCCAGCACGGCCCCTGATTCGTGGGAGGACGACAACCTAGTCAACGCGGCACGGGCTGTAAACCCGTTTTCCACCACTACCGCTGCGATTGCTTCGCCGAACGCTGCTTCGACTGCAGCCTCGAAACCAGGGTCGATGTCGACGATGTCGAGCAAGGTGCCGATGAGACCGTCGATGCCCTTGAGCTGCTTGGCCCCGGCGCGGGCACGGGCAGCGTCGAGGGCAGAGCTGAGTGCGTCGACACGGGCAGACCAGCTGCGCTCGTCACCTTCATCAGCGCGCATAGCATCTTGCGCTGTGCTGAGCGCAGACTCGGCTTGGAGTGACGCAGCCTCTGCTTGCTGACGAGCCGCCGCATGGTCGACCGGACCACCCATCGAGCCATCGCTGGAGTCCGATTGTGGGGGTTGCAGTTCGCCCAGTGCCGCACTGGTTTCGTCGAATTGCGTGGTCAACCCAACCAGGCGCGACACAAGCGACTGAACGCGCTGTTCGACACGACGCAACTCTTGCTCGGTGTTGCTGGCGGCCTGGCGCGCACCGTTCAGCTCGCCCTTGACCTGCCCGGCAGTTGGACCGTCGGTGGACGGCACCTCATCGGCGCCCCATTCGTCGAGGAAACGAGCACGGTCCGCGGTGAGTGCTTCTTCTTGCTCTGCCAGTTCTTCGAACTGCGGCGGCAACACAATGGACTGGTGGCGAACGTTCTCGAGTTCGGCGGAGACCCGCGCAGATTCGGCTTCGAGGTTGGCAACGACACCAGAATCCATAAAGGCATTGCGGTCCCGCTCGATGGATCGGCGGCGCTCGCCTAGAAACGCAAGCAGACCCCGAGCCTTTTGGTACACAGCCTCACAACGGGCGAGGGCGTCGGCCACGTCGACACCGTTCCAGCCCTGCAGGCCATCTTCGGTAGTGCCAGTGCCGCCCCCGGCAGCAGTGAGAGCCGCTTCAGCGGTCATCACATCGGCATCGAGCGCTGTGAGCCGAGCGCGGACTGCCTGCTCGGCTTCGTGAAGGTCTGTACGCGTACGATGATGCGCTTGGGCTCGCATTTGCAACGAGGCCAGCTCGCGACCCGCGAGGAAGACGCGCAGTTGGCGAAGCTCGGTGACCAAACCGTCGTGGCGGCGAGCAGCATCGGCCTGACGTTCCAGTGGACGCAGCTGACGCCGAATCTCACGCAGCAAGTCAGCGAGGCGCACAAAGTTGGCCTCGGTGGATTCCAGGCGCCGCTGCGCGCGTTCGCGCCGACGACGGAATTTCAGAACACCGGCCGCCTCTTCGATCACGGCTCGGCGGTCTTCGGGGCGAGAGTCGAGGATGGCCGCAAGCTGCCCCTGACCAACAATGACGTGCTGCTGGCGGCCAACGCCGGAGTCCGAAAGAAGTTCTTGCACGTCGAGCAGACGGCATGGGACGCCGTTGATGGCGTACTCGCTGTCTCCCGAACGGAACAGGGTTCGTTTGATGGTGACTTCGGTGAACCCGATAGGCAACATGCCCGAGTGGTTGTCGATCGTGAGCGAGACCTCGGCACGACCGAGCGCTGGTCGCTTCGCCGTCCCGGCGAAGATCACGTCTTCCATTTTGTTGGAACGGATGGCGCGGCTGGCCTGCGCGCCCAGCACCCACGCCACCGCATCGACGATGTTGGACTTGCCAGACCCGTTCGGGCCAACGACGACAGTGACCCCCGGCTCGAGGTCGAGCGTGGTGGGATCGGCGAAGGACTTGAAACCCTTGAGCGTGAGCGATTTCAGAAACACAGCGCCGATAGCCTGTCACAGCACAACTTGGGGACGTTCAGGGGAAAACTGCGGCAAGTTCCGGGGATGGCCAGGGGACCGCCAGTGGAAAGCCGGTGGATGATCAACGCTAAGCAGTGGATAACTCTGTGGACATCCACAGCCTTCTGTGGATTATCGCCTGGATTTTTCCCCAACCCCTGTTGAAATACCCTGATTCATGTGGATAACTTCCGACTTTTCTACAAACGCACCGGCTGCGCCGTGCCAAATGGGTTACTCACCTCGGGTTCAACTCCGATCCCTTCGTTCACCGCTCGGCCCCGCCCGCCAGCATCCCATCACGTGGTCATCCACTACACCGCTGGATTGCAGGTAGGCGTACGTGATAGTGGGACCGACGAACGAGAAGCCTCGCTTCTTGAGCGCCCGAGTGAGTTCCAGTGATGCTGGCGACGTTGCCGGAACCGCTTGACCTTCGGCCAAGCGGTGCCCCCGGCCGGCGTCGGCGTAGGACCACACCAGCGATTCGAGCGTTTCACCCGCGGCGTGCATGGCAAGCAGTGCCCTGGCGTTTCCGATGAACGAAGCAACCTTGGCTCGGTTGCGAACGATGCCGACGTTGGTCAGCAATCGAGCTGTGTCGTCAGGACCATAAGCAGCCATACGTTCCGGATCGAATCCGTCGAACGCGGCCCGATAGTTCTCCCGCTTGCGCAAGACCGTGATCCAGGACAAGCCGGCCTGCGCGCCTTCAAGGCACAGCAGTTCGAACAAGGACCGCTCGTCGTGTAGCGGCGTTCCCCATTCATTGTCGTGATAGTCCGTGTACAGAGGTTCATCGCCGCACCACCAACACCGTGCTCGCCCATCCGATCCGATCGCCACCCTTGCGCCACTCATCCTCGAGAACCTCGGACGGCACCTGGCTTACTGACGCGCTGCAACATCCTGGAGACCCTATCTTTCGAAACAACGAACACGCTCGGGCAGCGCGGTGGATCCGCGACGACTAACGCTGGCACCTGGCGCACCAGTGCGCTGACCGGCCGCCGATGACGGTGCGCGTGACGACCCCACCGCAGGAGCCGCATCCGGCGGCAACCCGGTCGTACACCCGGTGCGTTTCCGCAGCGCTCCCCGC
The DNA here is from genome assembly GCA_043720595.1 of Acidimicrobiia bacterium. Classification (GTDB taxonomy): domain Bacteria; phylum Actinomycetota; class Acidimicrobiia; order Acidimicrobiales; family JANYDT01; genus JANNBN01. Next base: position 17,597 of record JAYSSK010000261.1, on the reverse strand, counting down.
GTGGCCATCGACGTCGACGTATTGGCCGTCCTTGAGCGACGAACCGCCCATGGAAACCGCCGACTCGAGCACCTCGATGGTGAAGCGGGCAATGAGCCGCCCCTTTGGCCGAGTCACCGTGTCGGCACGACGACCGGGTCGGATTCCGGCAAGGTGGAGGATCTCGTCTGAATAGATATTGCCGATTCCCGCAACGAACCCCTGATCAAGGAGCACTGACTTCACCGGAGCCCTGCGCTGCCGCAGGCGTTCGACGAACCAGGCTTCGTCGGCTGCGCCGACAACGGCGTCTGGCCCAATGTGTCCCAGTTCGATATCAGAGTCGTCGGTTCTCCACACTTCGCCAAACGTGCGCGGGTCCACAAAACGAATCTGCGCCCCGTCGTCGAGGTCGAGCACCACATGCGTGTGAAGCGCCAACGGGTCTGACGGCTGGTGCAGCAGCACCTGCCCGCTCATCCGCAGGTGAACCATCAGCGCACCCCTGTCTGTCTGCAGCCACAGATACTTGCCACGTCGCCCGGTCCCGGTGATGTGCAGCCCGGTGACGTCTTCATCGAACGCCCGCAATGCCGCTGGGCCGTCGCCGTATCGGCGGACCGAACGGCGACCGGTCGCACGAGACGCAACGATGACGCGCCCGACGACGCGGTCGTGCAGGCCGCGTCGGACGGTCTCGACCTCGGGACCCTCAGGCAAGGGCCCTCGCCGCTGCACCAGCAACGGCCCCGGCAAGCGAATCCACAACAGAATCGACCAAACCGTCCGTTGCAACGGTGGTTGCTTCACCAGTGCGACGATTGCGAAGTTCCACCATGCCGTCGGCGAGGTTCTTGCCCACGACGACAATCCACGGCATGCCGAGCAACTCGGCATCTTTGAACTTCACGCCAGGCGAGACACCCGGCCGGTCATCCACCAGCGTGCTGATCCCCTTGGCTTCCAATTGCGCGGCGAGGTCCAATGCCACCGCGATTTGGTTCTCCTTGCCGGTCGCCACAACGTGCACCTTGGCAGGCGCAACCTCTTCAGGCCACACAAGACCCAGTTCATCGTGCAACTGCTCTGCGATGACCGCCATGGCGCGGGTGACGCCGATGCCGTAAGAACCCATGGTGACGCGAGCAGGTTTACCGTCAGGCCCGAGTACGTCGAGCGAGAACGCGTCGGCGTACTTGCGACCCAGCTGGAAGATGTGCCCGATCTCGATGGCACGGTCCAGCGCCAACGGCGAGCCGCAACGCGGGCATGGGTCGCCCTGCGCCACGGTGGCCACCTCGATGTACTGATCGACTACAAAGTCACGGCCAACGACCGCGTCGACCACGTGGTGCTCGAACTCGTTGGCGCCGGTTGCCCACGATGAGCCAGCAGCGATGCGAGGATCGGCGTAAACGGTGACACCGTTTGCACCCATACCAATGGCGGAGATGTAACCCTTGACCAGATGCGGGAATGTCGCGAAGTCTTCCTCTTCGAACAGGTCGAGCTTGGCGGGCGCGATAGCTGCGGCCAGCCGTTCGGCATCGACCTCGCGGTCGCCCGGTACCAGCACCAGAATTGGCTTGCCGTCCGCCTTGAACGCGATGTTCTTCAAAAGGTCTTTGGCGGTGACGTTCAACGCATACGCGTCGTTGAGGTGTGCCACGAGCGCTGCAATGCCAGGGGCCTCTGGGGTATGCAGCTTTCGCATCGCGGGAGGCTGAGCGCTTGCGTCGACCGGTGCAGGCGGCGCCACCTGCACCGCCTCGACGTTCGCCGAGTAATCACAGTTGGTGCACGTGACGAACGTGTCTTCGCCGACGGGAGACGGCGCGAGAAACTCTTCGGACTGCGACCCGCCCATTGCGCCCGACATGGCCGACACGATGCGGTAGTCGATGCCCAAGCGTTGGAAGATCTGGACGTACGCGTTGCGGTGCAGCGCATAGTTAGCGGCCAACCCTTCATCAGTGACGTCGAAGGAGTAGCTGTCCTTCATGAGGAACTCTCGGCCGCGCAAAATGCCCGAGCGAGGGCGGGCCTCATCTCGATACTTCGCCTGAATTTGGAACAGGATCAGCGGCAGGTCTTTGTACGACGAGCACAGATCTTTCACCAGCAGGGTAAAGAGCTCTTCGTGGGTTGGGCCAAGCAAGAAGTCGTTGTTGCGACGATCCTTGAGGCGAAACAACGTGTCGCCGTATTCGGTCCATCGCCCGGTGACTTCGTAGTACTCCCGGGGCAACAGCGCCGGGAAGGTGACCTGCTGGCCGCCGATGGCATTCATCTCCTGGATGACCACCTTGCTGATGTTGTCGATCACGGCCTGACCGAGCGGCAGCAGCGAGTACACCCCGGGCGCCCAGCGACGGATGTAGCCGCCGCGAACCAGCAGCTTGTGCGACGGGACCTCAGCGTCGGCCGGGTCCTCTCGGAGTGTCTTCAGGAGCAGGGTCGACAGGCGAAGCATGACCGGACAGGTTACGAGCCGACGAGGCACCGCCTTGACCCATTGGGCCAATGACGCTCTGTCAGGGTTGGACGGTCAGTCGACCGGAACCTGCCGGGCAGCCAGCTCGTCGCTGATCGACGTCCACGCTTCTCGAGCGGCCGCCTGTTCGGCCTGCTTCTTGGACTTGCCCTGCCCTGAACCACGCTGGACACCGAGGACGTAGACCTTTGCGAAGAACTGCTTCGCGTGGTCTGGCCCTTCGTCTTCGGTTCGGTACACCGGCAGTTGCTCGAACCGATGGGCCACCAGCTCTTGGAGCCGGGTCTTGTAGTCCTGCCCGCCCGGACCGTCGGCCGACAGCACGATACGGCCGTTGAGGAGCCGCATCACCAACGCAGCCGCTGGTTCCCAGCCTGCGTCGGTATAGACAGCCCCGATCAGTGCTTCGAGCGCATCGGCGAGGATGGACGTTTTGTCCCGTCCCCCGGTTCCGTCTTCGCCTTTGCCAAGCAGCATGAACGAGCCCAGATCGAGCGACCGGGCAACCTCTGCCAGCACCTGCGAGTTCACAACCCCTGCGCGCATCTTGGCGAGATCGCCTTCGCTGAGATCGGGATACGTGGCAAAGATGTACTCCGTGACCGCCAACCCCAACACTGCGTCGCCGAGGAACTCCAAGCGCTCGTTGGACTCTTCGCCGGATTCGGCGCACCATGACCGGTGCGCGAGCGCGCGATGGAGGTTGACCGGCTGACGGAACTGCCAGCCGATGGTTGCCTCGAGCGAGCCGACGACCTCGGAGGTGTTCTCGGTGGAACTGATGAGGTGTGAGCTTCTCTTCGCCGCGCTGTTCATGAGCGCCGGCCCGCCGGGCCCGGATTCAGAGCTTTGCCATGACGTAATCAACGGCATCCCGGACGGTTTTCAGATCCTGCAGGTCTTCATCGTCGATGTGGAAACCAGGTTTGTGCTTCCGACACTCTTCCTCGAGAGCCTCGACCAACTCGATGAGTGCCAACGAATCGGCATCGAGGTCGTCGCTGAACGCTGAGCTTTCGGCGATGTCTGATGGCGACACCTCAAGGATGTCAGAAAGACGGTCGCGGACAAGTGCGACGACATCGGTGCGTTCCATTGCTGGCATGTGGATCTCCTGAAGACCGTCTGTTGGGGCGGTAGCCCCGGCGGCTGCCAGGAACAAGTCCCTGACTGGCTGGACCGATGATACGACGCCTTCGAGCAGTCGAACCGAAACACGTCAGTTGGGCAGCGGTGGGGCGCTGGCAATGGCCCGGGCAATGGCCCCGACCAGGTCGGCCTCGGCCATGTCGCGAGCGACGCGCGCAGCATTGCGGATGGCAACCGCGTTGGAGGACCCATGGCTGATGATGCACACACCGTTGGTGCCAAGGAGCATCGCGCCGCCGTAGGTCGACGGGTCGAGCGCCTCGGCGAGAGGCATGAGCGCAGGCAGCAAAACCTTGGCCGCATCGTTGGTTTCCGGCGTCGAGGTGAGCGCCTCGAACACTTTCCCGGCAAAGAACTTCATGCCGCCTTCGAGTGTTTTCAGCACGACATTGCCAGTGAATCCATCGGTGACCACCACGTCGACGTCGTCGCTCATGATGTCTCGGCCTTCGACGTTGCCAATGAAATTGACGCCTGGGCCAGCCGCGCCGGCGCGCAACAACTCGTTGGTTTCCTTGGCCAGCAGGTTTCCCTTGCCGTCTTCTTCGCCTATGGACAGCAGGCCGACACGCGGAGAAGCGATTCCGAACCGCTGGCTGGCGTAGACCGCCCCCATCTGCGCGAACTGCACGAGGTACGCAGCAGTGCACTCGGCGTTGGCGCCTGCGTCGAGCAGCACAGTGGGATTGGACCCCGGCACTGGAATTGGGGTTGCGATGGCCGGGCGTTGCACGCCTTTGATACGGCCCATACGCAACAAGGCGCTTGCCATGGTTGCGCCGGTATTGCCCGCCGATAAGAACGCGCCAGCTTTGCCGTCACGCACCAGTTCAGCGGCGCGCACAAGCGTGGAGTCCTTCTTGGTGCGGACCGCACGCGCACCGTCCTCGTCCATCTCGATGAACTCAGTGCAATCGAGATAGCCAAAGCCGCTGAGATCGAGCGCTTCATGCTCGGCCTTGCGGCCGACCAGCGTGATTGCGATCCCCTCGGCCAGCGCCTGGCGGGCACCGTCGAGGACGGCAGATGGTGCGTGATCGCCGCCGAGTAGATCGATGGCGATGGGCAATTTAGGTAAAGCGGTCATGTCACCCCTGTCACGGCGGTGATGAAACCGGAACCGGCGGCAGCTAACCCGAAAGGGTTAGGCGACGTCGATGGCCTGACGGCCCTTGTACCAGCCGCAGCTAGGGCAGACCACGTGTGGCACTTTGACGGTCTCGCACCGGGGGCAGACGCTCCGAGCCGAAGCGGTGAGCTTCCAGTTCATTGCGCGTCCGGCCCGGGTCTTGGCCTTCGACTTCTTCTTCTTTGGAACTGCCATCGCAGGTCAACCTTCCTCAGCACTGTCGTGACCGAAGGACAACGCGTCAAGCGCTGCCCACCGGGGGTCTGCCGTCGATGATGCGCAGGTGCACGCATGATCGTTGAGGTCTGTACCGCAGGTGATGCACAGACCAGCACAGTCCGCGCGGCAAAGCGGGGCTAGTGGCAGGTCCAAGAGAATAGCTTCTCGGGAGACCAGTTCGAGATCGACCTGGTCGTGGCGCATTGGATAGGTGTCGCCGTCGGGTGTGGCGTTGTTGTCGAACTCTTCTTGGAAGCTCGCCTGAGTGGTGCCTGTGATGGGAATCGCGCAGCGCCGGCACTGAGATTCCCACGCGACGGAAGCCAAACCGGTTACCAGAATCCCGCTGCCGACGGGCTCGAAACGGGCCTCGACAGAGAGGACTGCATTCTCTGGCACGACAGTCTCGGCCACCTGCATGGTTGCCGTTGGGCCGGACCTGGAGTCTGTCCGCCGGGCTCCGGGGCGATGAGCCAGGTCGGCCACGTCGACAACGAAGGGCTTCATGGCTTTGACCTTAGAGCGAGCGAAACCGGTAGCTGAGCTGAATTGGACCCGGGATCTCGGGCCGGAGTGGGCAGCGAAAATGAAGCGAGCTGACCCGAGACCTATTGGTCTTGGTCGAAGAACGTGACCGAGGTGTGGTCCTCGGCGAGGTCCATCCCATCTGCTGCAGTTTCGACCGGTTCAAGTTTCACCCGGAGACGTTCGCGGCCAGCTTCGGCAGTCTTTGCGATTCGGTCGAGCACCAATTCGAGTTTGGCAAGCTGCTGGTCGCACCAGTCTTCGGCTTCGTGTTTCTTGCGGCGAGCCTCTGCGTCGGCCTCTTCGACGACGTGGGTCGCACTGCGCTTGGCCTCTTTTACGATCTCCTGGCGAGACACAAGGTGAGCTGCACGCGCCTTGGCGTCTTCGAGGATTTCGTCGGCTTCACGCTGCACCTTGGCCAGGAACTCGGCGCGTTCCTTTAAGAGCCAGCGTGCTTGGCGGACCTCTTCAGGCATTTGGTCTGCCGCGCGATGTAAGAGTTCGAGCAGCTCTTCTGGTTCGATCCTTACCGAAGATGACAGCGGCAACGCCTTGGCGTTGGACACGATGTCGATCGCCCGCCGCACAAGCATCGTCGATTCGTTGTCCGTGACACCGCTCAGCTGACGATCGTCATGTGAACCGTGCTCTTCGAGGTCATGATCGTCGTCGAGGTAGAGATCGTCGTCGGTCATGGGCGTAGCTCCGTTGCGTCTTGAAATTTGGCGTTCAGGTGACGCAGCACCGGCGGCGGAACCATCGAACTGACGTCGCCACCGAAGCGTGCCACTTCGCGAAGCAGCCTGCTTGACAGGAACGAATGACGCGACGTCGTGGGAAGGAACAAGGTCAGGATGCCGGACAACTTCTCGTTCATCTGTGCCATCTGCAGTTCAACTTCGAAGTCCGATACGGCACGGAGCCCCTTGACGATCACCGAACAGTTCTTCGTCTGCGCAAAGTCGACAAGGAGACCGTAAAAAAAGTCGACCTGGATATTTCCGATGTGCGCGCACGACTGCTCGATCATTTCGCGGCGCTCTTCCATGGAGAACAACCCAGAGGGTTTTTCCGGGTTGTGCACCGAGGCAATGAGGACCTCGTCGAACAGTGTGGCGGCACGCTCGATGACCTCGAGGTGACCGTTGTGAATGGGGTCGAACGACCCGGGCACGAGAGCTCGGCGCATAAGAGGTGCTTACCGTAGTCGTCAGGCGACGGAAGGTCCGTCTTCCGAAGCGTCTTCGTCAGTAAACCCATCGAACCCGTCGTCCGCGGCGTCGTCCGCGGCGTCGTCTGGGTCGTCGTTCGTGTCCCCTGAAGCATCGCCTAACGGTCGAGCGAAGGTGACTGTTGCGGCGCCGTAGCGATGTTCGCGTTCAAGCTCCCAGTCGGGCGGGAGATCGATTGGACTGCGTGATTCCAGTACCGCGATGGCGTCGACGCCTAACGGGGCAAGACGTTGGTGGAGGCGGGTCAAAAGGCCGTGCCAGCCGGTGAAGGAGTACGGCGGGTCAGCCAGGACCAACAATGGGGCGTCTGCGTCAACCTCGAACGGCCTGGCGCCGGCACCGTCTAACCATCGAAGCACGTCGGACCGCACGACCTGCGATCCGGCCGTCATCTGCAGGTGATCAAGGTTGGCGCGGATGCATTCCGCAGCTGTTCGATCTTGCTCGACAAAGGTCACCCGAGCCGCTCCGCGAGACAGCGCCTCGATGCCAAGCGCTCCAGACCCGGCGTACAGGTCGATAACGGTTGCACCCTGCACGAAGTTGCGGCTCACCAAAGCGTTGAACACCGCCTGACGGGTCTTGTCGGAGGTTGGCCTGACGGATTGGCCGGACGGCGCAACAATCTGCCGTCCTCTTGCGCTGCCGGAGATCACTCGCACGCCACCACGGTACCCCTCGCCGTGTGTGGGCCAGTGAAGGTTGTCCCAGCCTCTCTCAACCAGCTGAGACTCAGGCGACTTCGAGCTGAGCAGCGATTTCTGCTTCATCGAGAGGTCGCGAGAAGTAGAACCCCTGAGCCGTGCGCGAACCGATCTGCACCAGCTCTTGTAGCTGCGCCAACGTCTCGACGCCTTCAGCCACTACGTCGACCCCGAGCGCCGTGGTCATGGACATGATCGCCGAGACGATCACCCGGCTGTCATCGTCTGTACCCAGACCTTCTACGAACGATCGGTCGATCTTGACGATGTCGACCGGAAACCGGTGCAGGTAGCTGAGCGAACTGAACCCTGTTCCGAAATCGTCGAGGGCGATATGAACCCCAAGGCGACGGAGTTGCCCCAGCCTTTGTGCAGCTTTCTCTCCATCTTCGATGAGCACGGACTCGGTGATCTCGAGGCACAACCGGTCGGGGCTGAGCCCTGTGCGTTCCAAGATGTCCACGACAATCGTGACGAAGTCAGGATCTTGCAACTGCCTGCCCGACACGTTGACGGAGATGGATGCATCGTGGTTGCCCCAACTGACTGCCTGCGTGCAAGCCCGTTCCAACACCCACTGGCCCAAGGCGAGCACAAGGCCGGACTCTTCGGCCGCGGGGATGAACGAGTCGGGCATGATCGTCCCCTTCACGGGGTGATCCCATCGCAGCAACGCCTCGGCGCCTGAAACCCGGTTGGTGAGCAGGTTGACCAGCGGTTGGTACTGCAATCGGAACTGCCGTTTGTCGAATGCCATGCGCAGGTCTCGTTCGAGCATCAATCGTTCGGTTACCTCGCGTCGCAACGTGTCGTCGAACAGTTCCACCCGGTTGCGTCCTGCCAGCTTGGCCCGGTACAGCGCAGTATCGGCCTGCTGAATGAGCTCACGTGCATCGGCCGCGCGTAGCGGGTCAGAGATGGCAAGCCCGATCGACAGCGACATGTCCAGTTCGCCGTGACTCATGAGGATGGGCTGGTTGACAGTGACCAGGAGGCGCTGCGCGATACGCAGGGCCAGCCGACTGTCGGAGATGTCGTCGCAGATGACGGCGAACTCGTCGCCACCGAGGCGAGCGACGGTGTCGCCGGGTCGACTGCCGGCTTTCAGCCGCTTTGCCAGCGCTTCGAGCACCGTGTCGGCTTCCTGGTGCCCATAGCTGTCGTTGATGGCCTTGAAATGATCGATGTCGATCATGAGCAACGCGACGCTGGCAGGGAACCGATCACCACGACGTTTGAGGGCATGAGCCAGACGATCGGTGAACAAGGCCCTGTTCGCGAGGCCGGTGAGTGGGTCGTGCATGGCGTCGTGCACCAACGACGCTTCGACGGTCTTGCGTTCGGTGATGTCGGTCAGGCAAATCGTGCATCCGTCGCCGAACTTGACGATCTTCACCTCGATCCACCGCTGAGCACCAGCGTCGGTGACTTCCACGTCTCGGCGGTAGGTAGGGCGCGTGCCATCAAGGACGCCCTGCAACCCAGCAGCAAGTGCTGCGAGCGACTGGTCCTGTACGCCGGACCGAACCCAATGGTCTAGGAAGTCGTTGTCGTCCGCTGGCATGAGTAGGCCAGAGTGGGCGTGACCGAACTCGTGCCATGCCAGGTTGGCCAGCACAACGTTGCTCCGCTCATCGAGAATTGCGACGCCGTCGTCGAGTGCCATCAGCGCTGACGCGGCGAGGCTGCGATCTCTCAGGCCGAGGTTCAGGCGGACATGCCCGGGATCGGCCGAGGCATGACCGCTATTCATCGGCACCCTTCGAATTCCCACCCATAGATTTGTATGTAAGCACATAGAACGACGTAAGCGGCTGACACACAACAGGAATTCAACAAGCGCGCAACACAACTGTGTGCACGCTCACGAACGGTGGTTGTTGGGGACCCAACACCTACCTATTTATTCCGATGAAAACCGGCATTGACCGCTCGCCACTGCGAGCGGCAGCCGGGAAATCAGGCTTTGGTGACTTTGCCGGAGCGCAAGCAGCCGGTGCAGACCGACACCCGCTTCGGCGAGCCGTTGACAACTGCGCGAATGCGCTGAATGTTGGGGCTCCAACGGCGGTTGGTGCGAACGTGTGAGTGGCTCACGCTTTTGCCGAACGACGGCTTCTTTCCGCAGGTTTCACAAACCGAGGCCATGCTCATCTCCAGGTACTGGCTAAAAGGATTGCTGTCTGCAGCACTGGGCCACGTCAAGCCGGTAAACGATAGCATCGACGGCCTATGTCGGTTCCCACCTCTCTCGACCCCCACGATCTCGTGGCGATCATCGAGGCTTTTCGGGGCGGACTGACCACAAATCAGCAAGCACTGAACAACCTCAACGTGTATCCGGTGCCCGATGGCGACACCGGAACCAACATGATGCTCACCATGACCTCGGTGGAAACGGCCGTCCAGGAACTGGGTCTGCAGGCAGACATGTCAGAGGTGTGCCAGGCCATCGGGCACGCGGCGCTCATGGGAGCCCGAGGCAACAGCGGGGTAATCCTCAGTCAAATCTTGCGGGGCATGTGCTCCGTCTTGCGAGACACCCCACAGATCGACGGCAACGTCCTCGCCCGCGCGCTGACCGCTGCCTCCACGGCCGCCTACGGAGCTGTGATGCGCCCGATCGAGGGCACCATCCTCACGGTCGCACGCTGTGCAGCAGAGGGCGCAGCCGACGCCGCCGGCGCGTCACAAGAGCTTGTGGCGGTTGCCGAGTCGGCCCTCCGCCAGGCGCAGGTCGGGCTGGCTCAGACGCCAGACCTGTTGCCGGTCCTCAAAGCCGCAGGGGTGGTGGATTCCGGCGGCTCGGGTTTCGTGCTCCTGCTCGACGCCGTGCTGCACGTCATTGACGGCCGGCCTATCCCGGTCATGGACGTCGGTACGGCGGGCGGGTCCGGTGCAGGTTTTGACGCCGCAGTTCCCAACCGTCGTTCCACCGACCCAGGCGAGTCAACTGACCCGAGTCGTACCAAAGATGTCTCTGAGCTTCGATACGAAGTGATGTACCTCCTCGAGGCCGACGATTCCCGCATCCCTGCGTTCAAAGACGCGTGGGCGGCCATCGGAGATTCCATCGTCGTGGTCGGCGGCGAGGGCCTGTTCAACTGCCACATCCACACCGATTCCGTCGGGCCAGCTATCGAGGCCGGCATCGAAACCGGTCGCCCTCGCAACATCCGCGTAACCGATCTCCTCGACGAGGTCAGCGGGCTCACCGGTGTTGGCATCGAAGAAGAACAGTGGGTGAGGGAGGCAACCGGCGAGGCAATCGTCGACGAACCACCCCACATCCACGAACCGGTTGAGACTGCCCTCGTAGCGGTCGCTTCTGGCGACGGTCTGAAGCGTTTGTTCTGGAGTCTTGGCGTGCATCAGGTGGTAACAGGCGGTCAGTCTATGAACCCGTCAACCGGTCAGATACTGCAGGCAGTAGAAGCGTGCCCGGCCAACTCGGTCATCCTGCTTCCCAACAACAAGAACATCATCCCGGTGGCCGAACAGGTCGCTCCGCTCACCTCTAAGACGGTGCGGGTCATACCGACCAAGGGCATCGCAGAGGGCCTGGCGGCCTCGATGCAGTACGACCCGTCCGGCGATGCCGACGCAAACGCAATATCCATGCGGACCGCAGCCGTTGCGGTCGCCAGTGGCGAAGTCACGCGGGCTGTGCGTCGTTCGTCATGCGACATCGGCCCAATTGGCGAAGGTGACTGGCTCGGCATCGGCAAAGACGACGGCATCGTCGCTGTGGAATCCACGCTGGTGGGCGCGGCGACTGGTTTGCTCCACTCGCTGTTGAACGGGCACGAAATCGTCACCATCATCGAAGGCGACGGTTCATCGCCGTCCGACACCAAGGCCATCACGGAATGGTTGGCGCTGAAGCACCCATCCGTCACAGCAGAGGTGCACCACGGCGGCCAGCCGCTCTACCCGTATTTGTTCGGCGCTGAGTAATTCCCATGGAAGAGGGCCAGGGCACTCGTCGGGTCGGGCGGGTAGGTCGACGTCTCCGGACACTGGCCTCTGTACCCATCACGCAACTCGCGGGGGTCGGCCCAAAGAAGCTCGTCGGGCTCGGCGAAATGGACATCGCTTCGATCCTTGATCTCATCACGCACTACCCGCGGCGCTACCTCGACCGCACCAATCAGGTCAGCATTCGGGAACTGGCCGTCGGCGAAGAAGCGCTTGTTCTCGCCACAGTCAAACGTGCCGAGGCGCGCAAGACACGGAACAACCGTTCACTCGTCGAGATCGACGTGTTCGATGGTTCCGGGTACCTGCGGGCAACGTTTTTCAACCAGCCGTGGCGGGCGAAACAGCTGGCGGCCGGGACCGAGGTCGCGATGTTTGGTCGCATCGACAGCTTTCAGGGCCGCCGTCAGATGACCAACCCCGTTGTCGACCTTGTCGGCAAAAAGGTGGGCCGCATCGTGCCGCTATATCCGCAGTCCGAGAAGAGCGGGCTCACCACCTGGGAACTCGGCGACTGGATCGAAGAGGCACTCAACCGGGCCGGGGTGCTGGCTGACCCGCTACCACTGCCCATTCGAGATTCGCTCGACCTGGTCGATCGCACTTGGGCGATGAGACAGATCCACCTGCCCGAGTCCATGGGGGCAGCGCAGGCCGCGCGCAAGCGGTTGGCTTTCGACGAGTTGCTGCGGTTGCAGCTCATCATGGTTCTCCGTAAACGAGCGATAGAGCGGGACTCACAGGGAATCGCCCACGACGGTGGCGGGTCGCTGGTCGCTGCGTTCACCCGGTCGCTGCCTTTTGCGCTCACGGGCGCACAGCAACGAGCCATCACCGAGATAACTGCCGACATGACCGGCCTCCTACCGATGCACCGTCTGTTACAGGGTGATGTGGGCGCAGGCAAGACCTTGGTTGCTGTCATGGCGATGCTCACGGCAGTGCAAGGCGGCTATCAAGCTGCGCTGATGGCACCAACAGAAGTGCTTGCAGAGCAACACTATGCAGGCATACGGCTGCTCATCGAGAAGTCGGGAATAGAGCAGCCCGATCTCGCCACGCTCATGGGCTCGCGGCCCGTCACTGTGAAACTGTTGACGAACCGAACCACTGCCGCCGAACGACGAGAACTCGCGCTCGGCTTGCAGTCGGGCGCGGTCGACATCCTCATCGGCACCCACGCGCTCATCGCCGATTCCGTCAGCTTCGCACGTCTCGGTGTTGCGGTGATCGACGAGCAGCACCGGTTCGGCGTGGAGCAGCGGGCAGCTCTGCGAGCGAAGGGCGGTGGACACGACCCCGACCTGCTGGTAATGACAGCCACCCCCATTCCGCGTACTGCCGCGATGACGGTCTACGGCGATTTGGACTCGACCGTGCTCGACGAACTTCCACCGGGGCGAACGCCAATCGTCACGCGGTGGGCGCGCGGCGATCTGGAAGTCACTGCCGGGTTCCAGCACCTCCGAGACGAAGTCGCCGCAGGGCGTCAGGCATATGTGGTGTGTCCGCTGGTCGACGGCTCCGAAAAGATCCAGGCCTCATCTGCCACCGAAACGTTCGAAGAACTCCAAGGTGGCCAGCTCCACGACCTTCGCATGGGCCTGCTTCACGGTCAGATGGCGTCGAAAGACAAAGAAGCGGTTATGGGCGAGTTCCGGGCCGGGCGGCTCGACGTGCTCGTCGCAACCACCGTGATCGAGGTCGGCGTCGATGTTGCGAACGCAAACGTCATGATGATCCTCTCGGCCGATCGGTTCGGCATCGCCCAGCTTCACCAGTTGCGCGGTCGGGTGGGGCGTGGCTCGGTGCAGTCGTACTGCTACCTGCTCGGCGAGACCAACACCGTCGAAGGCGAGACCCGCCTGCTGGCCATCGAACGTTCCACCGATGGTTTCGAGTTGGCCGAGGTCGACCTCGAGCTTCGCGGCGAAGGAACCATCTTGGGGACACGACAAAAGGGCAAGTCCGACCTTCGACTCGCATCACTTCGGCGTGACAAAGACCTGGTGGTCACCGCTCGCGAAACGGCAATCGCCATCGTCGACGCCGACCCAACGCTGGCTGACCACCCGGACCTGGATGATGAAATTCGGTTGTTCGTCGACGCCGATGAGGCAGAGTTCCTGTTCAAGAGCTGAGCGCTGAGCCAACTGGAACTTTGGAACGCGGGTCAAGGGGAGCCGGCCACGAACCGATGCAATCACGACGGACAAGGATTGTGAACACGATGTCTCAACAGGAAATGCCAATCCCACCGCACACGGTGGTCATCGGCGCGGGAATGGTCGGGCTTGCGATGGCGCATCGCCTGTCACAGCACGGGCATCGGGTCACGGTGCTGGAGCGCTCTCAAGAGATCGGCGGGCTCACGAGCTCGCACACGGTCGGCCCCGTCACCTGGGACCGGCACTACCACGTGACCCTCGCCAGCGACACAGCGTGGCGGGCCATCCTTTCTGACATCGGTTTGGACGACGCGATCGTTTGGAAGACGACGCGCACCGCATGCTTGGCAGACGGCACGCTGCTGCCGGTCTCCAGCCCGGCTGAGTTCCTACGATTCACCCCGCTGACGCTCCTCCAGCGAGTGCGTCTCGGCGCAACGCTCGCTTGGGCTACGAAGGTGCGTAACGGTCGAGCGCTCGAACAGGTTGGAGTGGAGACTTGGCTCCGCAAACTGTCAGGCGATTCAGCCTTCGACCGATTCTGGAAACCGCTGCTCCGGGCAAAGCTCGGGAGCGCGTACACCGAGGCGAGTGCCGCATTCATCTGGGCCACCGCACAGCGTTTGGGAAAGGCACGAAAGAACGGTCTCGATGCAGAGAAGTTCGGTTATGTGCCGGGCGGATACGCGCGCATCGTCGGCACTCTGGTGAATCATCTGCGCGCAGACGGTGTCACGATTCGAACTTCAGCTGACATTCATTCGGTTGCTGCCGGACGGGTGACATTCACCGACGAAACCGTGATAGAGGCTGACAACGTGGTGGTGACAACGTCTTCGCACGCTGCCGCCCGCTTAGTGCCGGGCTTGTCCGAAGCTGAACGTGACCTGTTGAACGGCATTCGGTACCAGGGTGTGATCGACGTGTCAGTGGTGCTTCCGAAACAGCTGTGCCCTTACTACCTGACCTACCTCCTGGACGAGACCATTCTGACTGGCGTGGTGGACATGAGTTCGCTGGTCGACCCCGCCGAACTGGGTGGCCACGGGTTGGTCTACCTGCCCCGTTATGCGGCACCCGACGACCCAATGTTCGAATGGACCGACGAGCGGATCATCGATGAGTTCACCAAGGCACTGGCTGCGGCCTACCCAAGTTTTGACCCAAAGCAGGTCATCGCTGCGAAGGTGGCGCGGGTACGCGAGGTCTTCAGCGTTCCGACCCTCGGCTACAGCGACCGGGTCCTTCCCTTTGCCACGTCTGTCTCCGGAGTATGGATCGCCAACGGAAGCCAGATCGTCAACGGCACGTTGAATGTCGACGAGAGCGTGCAGCTTGCCGAGCGCGCCGTCTCGGACATGCTCCGAGTGGGGCGACGCACTTCTCGTTCCGGTGTGTCGCACCGGCCGTTAACGGACGTAGTTCCGGCAATGAGCGGACAGAGCACCTCATGAGTCCCGCCAGCTCGACGCAAGCCAGCACCGCAGTAACGCCGACGGCTGGCCGGCCGATCGCGAGCCTCAGCCTTGACCTGGATAACGAGTGGGCGTACCTCATGACCCACGGCAACGATGCCTGGAAGAGTTACCCCACCTACCTTCCAACAGTGGTGCCACGTGTCCTCGAGGTGTTGAACCGGTTGGACCTGTCGATTTCGTTCTTCGTGGTCGGGGCAGACGCAGTTCGGTCCGAGAATCGTGAGGCCGTCCGTGCGCTGGCAGATGCCGGCCACGAGATTGCCAACCATTCCTTCCGCCATCAGCCGTGGTTGCATCTGTATTCGAAACAGGAAATCGTCGACGAGTTCGCTCGCACCGAGGACGCGCTCGGCGAAGCAACCGGCCGCCAGGTTGTCGGCTTTCGTGGCCCTGGGTATTCACTCAGCCCTGATGTGCTCGATGTGTTGGTGGAGCGCGGGTACGAATACGACGCATCTACGTTGCCCACCTACATTGGACCCGTGTCGCGGGCGTTTTACTTCCGGTCGGCGCAACTGACCGAAGCGCAACGCGCCGAACGTTCGTTGCTGTTCGGATCCTGGCGCGAGGGGCTTCGACCGTTGAAGCCCTACACCTGGCAGACGAACAACGGTGGCTCGATGCTGGAGATTCCGGTGTCCACGCTCCCCGGGGGCCGGGTCCCCATCCACATTTCGTATCTTCTGTACTTGGCGGCCGTGCAGCCACGCGCGGCAACCGCTTACTTCGCCACCGCGCTTCGGATCTGCAAGATCGCAGGGCTCGAACCATCGATTCTCCTGCACCCGCTCGACTTCTTAGGAGCCGACGACGTGTCGACCCTCTCGTTCTTCCCGGCCATGTCGATGGGCGGCGTTCGCAAGACGCAGCTCGTCGAGGGGTATTTGAGTCAACTGAAGGACTCGTTCTCCGTCGTCAGCATGGAACGACACGCACGCCACGTCAGCACCACACAACGAGACCTTCAGACGAAGGTGCTGGACCCGGTTGCGATTCCGGCTGGCACCAACCCAAGATTCTCCGACCTGCAAGACACCGCGGTTCACCCACTACTCGCCAACTCTTCGAGGAATTCCACACTGTGAACAGCTCCACTGCACCGATGGTGCCACTGACCGTCGACGCGACAGGCCCGGCACCCGATGTAGAGACGGTCACCCCGGTGATGCCTGCGCCGACGGGTACGCGGCCAAGCGTGACGATTGTGGTGCCCGCGTACAACGAAGCGTTGATCCTCATGCAGAGCCTCACCACGCTCGAGGACTACATGAACGGTCTTGCCGATCAGTACGAGTGGCAGATGCTGGTGGTCAACGACGGGTCGAAGGACGAGACGGGTGCAATCGCCGATGCGTTTGCTTCCAGTCGCCCGCACGTGCGCGCGTTGCACCACAAGACGAACTTCAACCTCGGCCAGGTACTGCGTTACGCATTCGCCAACTGCACCACCGACTATGTCGTGACAGTCGACTGCGACCTGTCGTATTCGGTGGATCACATCGGTCGACTGCTCGATGCGATCTACCGGACTCACGCAAAAGTTGTCCTCGCTTCGCCATACGCCGAAGACGGAACGATCGGAAACGTTCCGTTCGTTCGGCGCAAGCTGTCGCTTTACGCAAATAAGATGCTGTCGTTCAGTGTGAAGGGCGAGTTGTCCACGCTCACCGGTATGGTGCGCGCGTATGACCGCATCTTTCTGCAGTCACTCGACCTTTCCTCGACCGACGTCGGCATCAACACCGAGATCATCTACAAGGCCCGCATTCTGAAAGCCAAGGTTGTGGAGATTCCGGCCACGTTGTCGTGGGTTTCAGACGAGCCCGGCGGACGCAAGTCCAAGTTCAAGATTCGCAAATCCGTCGGCACCTACCTCATGTCGGGCTTTCTGTTCCGCCCCCTCCTCACGCTGGCGTTCCCGGCCATTTTCTTCTTCGTGACCTCTTTGGTGCTAGCTCTGTTCGTGCTGTCCCAGGCAATCGGCAAACCAACCCTTGGCGATGCGTTTGCCCACTGGCCCACAACCACAATCATCAGCGCGCTTTGTTTCGCGCTGTCCGTGCAGTTCTTCTCGCTTTCGCTTCTGGCAGAGCAGCAGCGCCGCAACTTCGAGTATCTCTTCCACCTCGGAACCGCCGGGCTGAAGTCCTCACGCGCCAAATCGCGAACGGATGTAGCCGCGCCAGGTCGGTAGCCTGCACGCCATGACCGCAGACTGGCGCGCCGACCCAACACTCGCTGCAGCCGTTCCCGACGTCATTACCTGCATCGATTGCGGTGGCCGAGCGCACCTACTCACGTTCTGGGACGAAGACCCACCACGTCCGGGCGATCTCGCCACATACCGCTGCGAGGATTGCCGCGACCGTTGGGACCTTGTCGTCCCCGACCTCGACGACCCCGGCATGGGCGACGGCTCCCGCTTCAGCGACTGGTGAGCGCTGCGAGAGAGACCCCATGGCGCTTGCGCGCCGCCACGACTCGATGAGAGTGGCCTGACGGTGCTTCGCGTTTCCCCTGGTCACGACGCTACCCCGTC
>JAYSSK010000260.1:0-2756 GCA_043720595.1 Acidimicrobiia bacterium | reverse complement strand
GACGCAGCGTCGAAGTGAGCTCGGTCTGGTTGTGGCGTCCAGTTGCCAACAACGTCACGTCTCGCAGCCCGTGGCAACGGCTGCGACGGTCGTGGCCGCTGCTCGCCCAACTGTTGGCCGCTGCGTTGATTGCACTCGGTGCAGCACAACCGGTGACCACGGCGCCATCGGCGTTCGGTCGTCATACCGTGTTCATCGTCGATACGTCCGTGTCGATGTCTGCAACCGACGGGCGCGGGCGCGGCACCGACGGCACCAGATTCGACCAGCTGCAAGCTACGGCCAAGCGGATGCGCAAGAAGCTTCCGGGGGGCGCGCTCGCCAGCATCGTGACAAGCGATGGGTCCGTGCGGCTGAGTACCAGCAGCGATGCAGCAGCGTTCGAACGCGTCATCGGATCGCTTTCCCCCACGGCCGGCGCAAGCCATTGGGACAAGGCAACATTGCTCGCCAAGGGACTGCAAACAGCGGAGGCCGATACTCGGTTCGTGCTCCTTTCTGACGGCGGGTTGTCCGAGACAGACCAACGGCTCTTGCCGGTTGGCACCCGTTTCGAACCTCTTGGCAGCGCCCCGGACAACGTGTCCTTGGCCGACATCGTGGTGCTTCCGCAGACCGCGGGAGTGTCTGTGGGGTCGACGGTGCACAACCGGTCCCCAAACGCCCAGACGACCAACGTGGAGCTGTTTGTGGACAATGTGCGTCAGACCGCAAAACGCGTCACTGTGAAAGCTCAGTCGTCGACGAACGTCACGTTCGACGTGCGCTCGGGCGAGCGGATCGAACTTCGTCTTGCCAATACTTCAGGCACTGATTATCTGTCCGCAGATGACCGTGTTTTCAGCACAGTCGGCGAGCGCCGCAAACTCAACATTCAGCTGGTCACCCCAGCGGACCCCGAAAGCCTGTTCATCGAACGAGCGCTACAGGCCCTACCCAACGTCACGTTGGTATCGGGCAGCTCGACGGTGATCGCCGCCAAGACCGAAGTGTTGGTGTTCGACCGGATGGCGCCTCCGTCGGACCTCACGATTCCTGCGATCGTCTTTGCTGCCCCTCAGGGATACGGACCCGTGACACTGCCTTCGGCGAGCGGGGTCGAGTACCCCGTACCAACGCTGGTGAGGTCCGGCCATCCGCTGCTGGCTGGTCTCGATCTGTCATCCGTCGTCATCGAGACCGCACAGAACGTGGACGCTGGCGACACTCAGATTCTGGTTGCTGCGCCCTCTGCCCCACTGATCATGCAGGGCCGTACCGAGACCACACGGTTTGTCTATTGGTCCTTTTCTCCGTCCGTATCCACGATCGCGCTCGACCTCAGTTTTCCTGTTCTGGTCGACCGTATGGTGAGCGATCTCGGAGGCGCGCAGGTGGCAGGCGGGGCACTCGAGGTCGGGACCGGCCTTGCCCCTGCGCTGCAGTCCCGAACGGTAACGGACCCGTCTGGAAAGGTGACGACGGTGCCACGAGGCGAATCCGGGTCACCACTCAATCAGCCGGGGTTTTGGAAAGTCAGCGGAGATGCCAGCGGCGCAGACGAGACAATCGCTGTGAACACTCCTGCGTCCGAACAGGACATCGGTCCACGCAGTGTTCTGCGCTCGGCGCCACAGGGCGAGGACGAAGATCTCCGCCGCGGGACCAGCCGCACCAGTCGTCTCCGCTGGGTCGCCACTGCGATCCTATTGCTGGTCGGCATCGAATGGCTGCTTGCTCGCCGACGTGTCGGGGTCAGCGCGAGCCAGTGGGGTGTTGCACAGGGTATGCGGGGCGTCGTCGGGCTACTCACTCTGATCGCGCTCATTGCACCGGTGGTCAGAGTTCCGTCGCGCAATGTTGCGACGGTCTTCGCCATCGACGCATCGGACTCGTTAGGACCTGGGGGGCGCCGAGACGCAATCGCCTTCGTCGAAGAGGCACTCGCCTCGATGCCCCTGGACGCCAGGGCCGGCGTTGTGGTGTTCGGGGGCACAGCCCAGGTAACCGCAGCGGTGCAAAGGCGATTGGATCTCGGAGACGTGTCCGGAGCCATCGACGCGTCGAACACGGACCTGGCAAGTGCGTTGCGCCTCGCCGGTGCTGCTAGCCCCAGCGACGCTGCCCGCAGGGTGGTGGTGATCTCCGACGGTCGTCGAACCATCGGCGACGAGGCTGCTGCCGCGGAGGAGCTCGCCGACGCCGGGATCCGCGTTGATGCAGCAATCGCCGGCCGACCGGACACAGCAGACGTCGCCGTCGACTCGTTCCGTGTACCAAGCAGTGCCCAGCAGGGAGAGAGAATCGTGCTGCAGGCCAACCTCCGGGCGAGCGAGGCCACAACCGCCGAAGTGGTGTTGAAGGCCGATGGCCGCGAGGTGCGTCGAGATTCGGTCGAACTGCAACCAGGAGACAACAACTGGAGCGTGGAAGTTCAGGCGGCTGCCGACGGGGTGGCGACCTATTCGGTTGAGGTGGTTTCACAGCGTGATGGCGTCGTGCAGAACGACGTGGGGTATGCAGCGACTGCTATTCAAGGGGCCACCCGTGTCCTGGTGTTGGCAGGCGATTCCGAGGTCTACGAAACAGGTGGCAACGGATCAGCACAGATCGCGCGGGCGCTTCGCCAATCCGGCCTAGAAGTAACTACTAAGCGCGCTTCGGAGCTCGATGGTCTCGATGATCTGGCCGGTGTCAGCGCCGTGGTGCTCGTCGACGTGCACCGCAGGGAGCTCAACAGCAGCCAGGTCGACGTCCTCACCGGCGCGGTCCGGGAG
>JAYSSK010000259.1:0-21253 GCA_043720595.1 Acidimicrobiia bacterium | reverse complement strand
CAACCGTCCGAGCAATCGTCGTAGCCGACAGTTCTCCACGAAATCTCCACAATTGCCCGTCAGAGTGCGTGCATGGGATTCGTCGAACCTGAGACCGTGCTTGTGCAGTCGCAACGCTTTTCACGCAGGGAGGTGCTAGCTGGAGGCGGGGCACTTCTGCTGTTGGCCGCTGGCGGACCAGCTAGCGCCGCAACCGCATCGAAACCTGTCGGCCCGACCGATCCTGCTGTCGAGGCCCGCGATGCGAAGCGTCGACGAAGCGGGGCCGGGCTTGTGAAAGCCACAATCACAGCTGCACCGATCAGGGCTGTCGTCGGCGGTCGTGAGGTGTCGACGTGGGCGTTCGGTGATCGACCTGGCGCAGGCGCGATCCGCGCCAAGGTCGGCGACATGATCGAGGCAACGTTCTTCAACAAGTTGTCGTCGGCGAACACCTTGCACTGGCACGGCGTCGCGCTGCGCAATGACATGGACGGCGTGCACGGCCTGACTCAGGCAACGGTCGATCCGGGAAAGTCCTTCACGTACCGTTTCACGGCCCCTGACGCGGGCACCTACTGGTTCCATCCACACATGGGTCTCGAACTCGACAAGGGGCTTTACGCGCCGTTGATCATCGAAGATCCGAACGACCCCACAAGTGCCGATGTCGACGCCACCCTCATGCTCGACGACTGGCTCGACGGGTACGGGCGAACCCAGACCCAGGTCCTCGCCGAACTGAAGAAGGGTGGCGGACACTCTGGGCATGACATGAGCGGCGGGATGAGCGACATGATGGCCGGGTCCGGTTCGGGGCTCAACGGTGACGTGACGTACCCGCTCCATGTCATCAACGGGCGAGGACCTGGAGAACGTGAAACGGTGCTGGCAAAGCCCGGTCAGCGGGTCCGGTTGCGGATCATCAACGCTGGCTCCGACACGCCATACCGAGTTGCAATCGCCGATCATCGAATGACGGTCACTCACACCGATGGCTTTCCGGTCAACGCTGTCGAAGTAGACACGATCCTCTTGGGCATGGGTGAGCGATACGACGTGGTTGTGACTGCCAAATCCGGTGCCTTTGCGATCGTCGCTGTGCCTGAAGGTAAAACCGACCCTGCCGGTGAAGCCGTACTGCGCACCACGTCCGCGGCGTCGGCACCTAAAACCGGTTCTCGCCCGGCCGGCCTCAAGGGCCGACTCCTCGAATATGGCGACTTGACACCGACCGACCCTGCCCGGTTGTCCTCGCGCAAACCAACGCGAACCGCCAGGGTCCGGCTGACTGCGAATCCAACCGGATACACCCATGGCATCGACGGACGCTCCTACCCCAACACATTGCCGATCGCGGTAAGCCAGGGAGAACGGCTTCGGATGCGGATCGTGAATACCACGATGATGTTTCATCCGATGCACCTCCACGGACACACATTTCAGGTGGTCGGGTCGTCAAGAAAAGACACGGTCAACGTACCGTCGATGAGCACGGTTGAGATTGACATCGAGGCCGACAACCCTGGGCAATGGATGATGCATTGCCACAACACGTACCACTTGGAATCTGGTATGGCCACCGTCTTGTCCTACCGTCGGTAACCGTTCCACTCTGAGCACGCTCCACCTACCTACGAAGCGTGCATGCTTACAACTATGGGCATCATCTTGGTCGTGGAGGACGAGCCTCGTATCGCAGGTCTGCTCCGCCGAACCCTTGAACATGACGGTCATACCGTGATCGTCGCCGTGGACGGCCGGGCAGCCTTGCGTGCCGCTGCATCGGACACGATCGATCTGGTGGTTCTCGACCTTCGGCTTCCCGACGTGGACGGCGAAGAAGTAGCTCGTCAGATGCGCCGTGACCGCAATGTGCCCATCCTGATGCTCACTGCCAAGGCGTCAGAACGCGACCGGATCGCCGGGCTGGAAGCTGGTGCCGACGACTATGTCACCAAGCCGTTCAGCCCGCGCGAAGTCGCATTGCGCGTGCAAGCGATCCTTCGCCGTGGTCGTCCCGAGCCCGAGCCGTCATACGCGTCGTACGGTGGTGGTGCCCTGGTCATCGATTCGGCCACGCGCGGCGTCAAGGCGAACGGGATCGTCGTGGAACTCACACCAACCGAGTGGGACCTTCTCGAAGCCCTCACATCTCATCCCGGAAGAGTCTGGTCGCGCTACGAACTCGTCACCCGCGTACGCGGCTACGAATTCGACGGATACGAACGCACCATCGACTCGCATGTGAAAAACCTTCGCCGCAAAATCGAAACCGACCAACGACAACCCGTCATCATCGAAACCATTACTGGAGTCGGTTATCGCCTCGGAGTCGCCCGTGACCAGTAACCCGAACCCGAACCCGAACCCGAACCCGAACCCGAACCCGAACCCGAACCCGAACCCGGCTACCACACTACGCAGCCCACTCGGGCAACGACTCGTCTTTGCGTTTGTGGCGATTGCGGTCACAACTGTGTTTGTTTTCGCTGGCCTCACGCTGTGGCGCACCAAACATGCAGTCGGACGACTGAGCGATGACCGACGACAACAAACGGCCGAAGCAATCGCGCAAACAATCGCGCTCAGCTACCGACAATCCACGTCATGGTCGACAACCGACATCCACCCGGCATCGATGCTCGCAGTGCAGGCCGACGCCATCGTCACCGTGTCTGACACGTTCGGAAACACCGTGACACTCGCCAGTTCCATGGGACCCATGAGCATGGCCCCACCAGATCGTGGCCAGCTGGCTTTCGTCAAACGCGTTCCTATCATCGTCGACAACACCAGAGTCGGCACCGCAACCGTCGCCTTCACCAACAGCGAACCAGCGCTCGCTGAACAACACGTGCGCGACGCGTTGCGCAGCACCGTTGCACTCGGAGCACTCGTCGCCGCACTCGTCGCGACCGCGGTGGCAGTTCCTCTCTCACGCCGGATCGTCGCTCCGCTCACCCGAATTACCGACGCTGCCCGCAGACTCGGCAACGGTGACGCCGCAGCCCGCGTCGCACAACCGGAAGCGACCGGTGAGCTGGGCGTCCTGGCCGCCACGTTCGATGAAATGGCCGACCGCCTCCAAGCCCACGAACAAACCCGACGCAACCTCACCGCCGACCTTGCGCATGAACTCCGCACGCCCCTAACCTTCCTCCAAGGAAGCTGCGAAGAACTCATCGACGGCCACGTCACACCCGACCTTGCCCGATTCGTGGATCTCCACGACGACATCCTCCGTATGCGTCGCCTCGTCGACGACCTCGCCATACTCGCCGATGCGGACAACGCGACGACTGAAGGCACTGCGTGCCACCAATCAGTGGATCTCGCAGCAACCGCCGCCGCCGCCGCCGATCGCCTCCGTGACCTCATCGCCGCGAACGGCCACCAACTCCTGACCGACTTACAACCAGTCTCCGTGCACGGCGATCAGGGCCAGCTCATCCAAGTCACCACTAACCTGCTCACCAATGCCATCAAATACACACCGGCCGGCGGCACCATTCGCCTCGTTGTTGTTCCCGACCCGGCTACATCTTCCGGTTTGCTGACAGTGACAGACAACGGGCCCGGCATCAACGAACAGGACCGGCCACACGTCTTTGAACGGTTTTATCGATCAAACCACACCCGCAACATCGCCGGCTCCGGCATCGGACTGGCAGTTGTGCAACAACTCGTCAGCGCTCATCACGGCACGGTCACGCTTGACCCAGCGGTAGCCGGTCCGCCCCCCAGCGGCGCGACGGTCCGCGTGCGAATCCCATGGTCGCAGGGCGCCAGCCATTGACATCGTGGAAGTACCGGATTTCAGTTCGATCGCGGGCATCGTGCGTAAGGGTGCAGCAAACTCCCCAACAGCTGCATGTCTCAGTCAAGGAGTGCTGACGCGTGATTGGGCAGAGGTGTTGGATCGAAGCGAACGCGTTGCGTCGGGTTTGACAGCAGCGGGGGGTGCGGTCCCACGGCTACTGGAAGAACCCCATCGAAACGAGCAATGCAATCACCCCCGACGGCTTCGTCCGGACTGGAGATGGCGGTTCGATCGAGAATGGGTACCTGTTCCTGCGTGATCGCGTCAAAGACATGATCGTGACGGGCGGCGAAAACGTGTACCCGATCGAGGTCGAAAACGTCCTCATCACCCACCCCTCCATCGTCGACGTTGCCGTCATTGGCGTGCCGTCACCGAAGTGGGGTGAGACGTGAAAGCCATCGCTGTGGCTCGGCCAGGTGCCGAATTCGACCAGGCCGAAGTCATCGCGTTCGCAAGGCAACTCTTGGCCGGCTACAAGTGCCCGACGTCCGTCGACGTTGTCACGGAGTTGCCTCGAAACCCCTCAGGCAAGGTCTTGAAACGCCAACTTCGGGCGCCGTTCTGGGAGGGCGCCGACCGCCAGATCGGTTAGCGGCGTGGCAGGCTGTCATGAGTTGGCAGACCTGCCGACAACGTTCCACGTGGCGAATACCTTGTTGGAATTGAAGATGTGGGTCTGCACGAACGTGCTGTAGGACAGCGTGGCGCCCAGCTCCCGGGCCGCACCCATGAGCGCGAACCAGTTCAACACTTCTTGCTGCCCGCCGGTCACGACCGCGTCGGTGGTTGTCGATTCCCAGGTGTCGTAGTCACCCGTGGTCATGGCGGTGTAGAGCGAACGATCGGCTGGTGTGTCCGGCCGGAGCCGCCACGTGTGATCGGTCAGGAACGCATGTGACCATGACGACGATGCGATGATCGATACGCGGTAAGGACTGTCACGAAAGAATCGCGCCACCGCCGCACCCATGTTCATGAGGCGTTTCGGCGACGGGGCTGGCGGGTCGAGCACGAGTTCTGTGGCGAATGGTTTCCAGCCGCCCTGTGCGGCGATGACCTTGCTGCCATAACAGTTGATCGGCATGGCGATGATCGGCCAGTCGAAACCCTTGCGCTCGTGATCGAGGAACAGGATCGTGTTCAAGAACGCGTGAGGGAGTTGCTCGTCGTGCAATGGTACGTACGCATAGGAAACGTCGAACTCGTCGTTGATCAGGGAAGCGACCAAGGATCGAGCGATGTCGGGACGACCTTTGACCAGCACCTCGCGGTCCTTCGATTCGTCTTCCCAGTAACTGGGAAAGAAGGTGCCGACCTTCGTCTTGTATGGCTGCACCGTCCGGTCGCCGTACGCGAGTACAGAGAACGGCGGCACGATGTCTTCC
Organism: Acidimicrobiia bacterium; assembly: GCA_043720595.1. Lineage (GTDB taxonomy): Bacteria > Actinomycetota > Acidimicrobiia > Acidimicrobiales > JANYDT01 > JANNBN01. The sequence continues at coordinate 16,063 of JAYSSK010000259.1, read as the reverse complement.
TTGAAGTTCTCGTACTGATCGTCACCCCAGATGAGGATCACGTCGGGATTGAACTCGTCGAGACTGGCGCGGACCGTGTTCAGTCCTTCGATCAACTTGGCGCGATGCGCAGGCGCCGCCGCGGCACCCTTGTCGTCCGCCCATTCCGCCTGCATTTCAGCCGGCCAGTTGGCCGGGTCCTTTGCCTCGCCCGGAATGTCCGGGTCGGACATGATCATCTGCATGAGGCCAGACATGCTGGCGTCGCTCCATCCGAACGGCGGGTAGTGGGTCATCCCCAAGAGCTGGATCTCCGCCATTGTTAATCCGGTTCCACGAGGTTCGGGAGTTCGGGCCGACGTGTCGAAACGCCAGCAGCGTCGGCGGTCGCGCGAGACACCCGGCCGTCTCGGAACAATTCCAGGAAGACCTGGTTGTGAAGCTCGGGCTGATCGGTCTGACCCTGGTGTCCGGTTCCCTCGGGATAGAAGAACTGGATGTTGGGCAGGCGATCCTCTTGGAGATAGCCGTTCTCGACCGGCGCCAGCACGTCTTGCTTGCCGTAGAGGTAGATCCCTGGGATTGTGAGAACGTCGAAACGGCCCTTGGTGGAAAGCCGTGCCGTGATGTTCGGATCTTTCATCGCCCCGCCGCTGCCGTACTCGATAACGGATCGGAAGAACGTGTAGAAGTGTTCCATGTGCGCCTTGGACGCCTGCACCCGCATCTCGATCAGATCATCGGAGACCGCTTCACGATTGAGAATGATGGCGTCCATCATGTTGCGCATGTGCTCTGGCGTGCCGTCGTACGGCGTGAGGCGAAAAGTGCCCGGCACCCGTGCGATCTCAGAACCGAGAATGTCGCCGATTGCGCCGGCGATGAGGGCGAAACTGATAACCCGCTCGGGATGCGCGGTCGTGTAGTTGACCGTGCTCATGCAGCCCATCGAATTGCCAGCCAGGTGAAAGCGGTCAAGGCACAGAGTCGTGGTGAATTCGTGGATGAAATCCACATGGCTGTGCAAGCCGGCCGGGCGGTGCTCCACCGCTGGGTCAGACAGCCCGTAGCCCGGCATGTCGGGGCAGTAGACCCGGAACCCGTTCTTGGCCAGGAACGGTGCCATCCAACGCCAGCCGGCCATTCCAGAACTGCCGGGCAGACCGCCGTGCAGCAACACAACTGCGGGGCCGTTGTCGCCTGCCGTCATGTAGTGGCATTTGGCGCCGCTCGGAAGGCGAACCCAGCGGCTGGCGAAGCCGTCAATCGCAACGAGGCCTTCATCGGTCAGTGTCATGTGTTTCTCTTTCGTCACAGGAGGATGCTGAGTCGCCCGTGCGGGCGGAGTTGTTCCATTGCCAGTACGGCGACCCGATCGGTGATCTGAAAGCCGCTGGCACCGCCGCGTGCGAGCGTCAGCGAAAGGTGTGCTGGGTAGGCGTCAAGGCGCCCGGCGCGTGCCCGGTGGGCGAGCAGGTTGGCCTTGACCCTGATCGTGGCGTCCTCAAGTTCGACTGCACGCACGTTCGAGATGCTGCGATGGGTGGTCGACTTGGGTGACTCGGTCCACGCGGTGCCGTTCATCAGCGCGTCGACTCGTTGCGACAACAGGAACCAGTCGTCGTTGATCAGGAACAGATCAGTTCTGGCGTCACCTGTGGGGCGGTCCGTCGATGGAATCCGGTAGTGAGCGTCGGGCGTGAAGTTCGCGAACCAGTCGCGAAGCTGCCACGAGTCGAGTAGTTCGGCGTCGAGGTAGAGAAACTCCTCGACCTCGGAGCGCAGCACTGTCGAGGTCATGGTGACGCCACTGCCTCCGCTGTCACCTGTTCTAGCGGCGCCGGTTCCCAGTCCCCGTGTTCTGACCGATTGCCGCGAATTCGGAGGTGATAGGGAAGATCGACCCGGCCAGCGCGTTCCACGACCGGGACTTCGGTGGGATGTTCCGTCCCGGTCATTCGTTTGTCCCATTCCCGCCAGAACGACCGCATCTGCAACTCGTCGAATCCCGTTGGGCTGTTTCGCACCATCCCTCGCGAGATGTCGTTCCAAGGCGCGTGTTCGTGCGCGGCGAAACCTTGTTGACAACGTTCCAGTGCCTCGATGTCATCAGGTGTTGCGAGGCCAGCCGGTCCCCAGAAGGTGAGAAAGTTCTCTTGCCGCATGGTCTGCAGAGCAGGTACATCGTCGGATGGCTGCAGACTCCAGGCAGTGACCTCAATGTAGTCGGGGCTCACCGGATAGTACGTACGCAACGTAATTCCCATGATCAGATCCACAATCGCAAAGTTCGGGAACAGCACAAGGTTTCGACCCGAGAACATGCGGTTGGCCCACGCCTCGCCGAACTTGGTAGCGAAGTGATTGCGCCGAGCGATCTGGGCGTCGAGCGCCTCTTTCGTGGAGAGGTCTCGACCCAGACCGGTGTTGTGCCCACCTGTCCCGTCGGTACCGCCGATCACTGCGTGACCGTTGCCGAGGTCCCAGCCCAAAGAGGCTCCGCCGCCAGCGGCGCCGAACACTTTTGATAGGTCCTTGCCCGATTCCTTCAGCATCGCCAGATAACGATGATGTGTCGTCATGGCGTGGTAGCCGTCGTAACTGTTCTCGCTGAGCAGCTTCCAGTTGGCCTTCGCCGAGTACAGGTGTGTGCCTCCGATGATCCGCATCCCGGTGTCGGACTGATCGGCGAAGAGGTCAAGAATGTCGGTTGCCGCACCGAGGTAGGAATCGAGCGACTCGATGTCGTTTGTCCACGACAGGAACACGAAGCCCCGATACGAATCGACCTTCGGCGGGCGGGCCAGGCAAAGGTTGTGACGGTCGAAGTTCTCGCCGTATGACGCCTCGTCGGGCAGCGCGACCAAGTTGCCCTCGGTGTTGAAACTCCACCCGTGGTAAAAGCACTTCAGGAAGCGGCCGGTACCTTCTGGGCGGGTCTCGATCTGCATGCCGCGGTGCGGGCATGTGTTGAGAAACACGTTGATGCTGCCTTCGGTGTGCCTCGAGAAGATGATCGGCCGACCGCCTACTTTGCGGGTGCGAAAGTCGTGCGGGTTGACGAGTTCGCTTTCGTGGCCGACGAACAACCATGACCGATCGAAGATCAAACGTCGCTCGCGCTCAAGGACTTCGGGGTCTGTCATGGACGAACGCTTCACTCTGAACCGGGGCGTGTCGCGGTCGTCGATGATGTATTCGCTCTGCGTTACTCCGCTCATGCAATGACCCCTTCGCGTCGCAGTTGTTCGATTCGTAGGGCGTCGTAACCCAGTTCGGTGAGCAGTGCCTCGGTGTGCTGACCGATTTCGGGTGAGGCAAGGCTGGTGGTCTGACGTTGCCGGTCGAATCGGATCGGGGGCCGCGGCTGACGGATTCTTCCGGCCCTGATGTGATCCTCTTCGAGAAAGAATTCGGCGTCGACCAACGCGGTGTCGGCCAGGATGTCTGACGGCTGCATCACGACGCTGGCAGCCAGGCCTTGCGCATGCAGCCGCTCGACGATGTCGCGGCTTGTCCATCTTGCAAAGGCATCAGCCATGAGTCGGTCGAGATCACGCTTGTTCGCGAGATAGTCGGGGAGTGTCCCGAATCGTTCATCGGTGGTCAACTCGTCCAGTCCGACAGCCCGCATGGCACCGTGGATCTCCTTCAGCGACACCGAGAGCCATACGATGTGACCGTCGCTGGTCGCCGTTGCTCCCGGCCCCGCCCAGGTGTCGGTGACCCTGGTGTACTCGTCGTCGACAAAAGCCATCTCTGCGTTGACGTCGGAGGCGAGGTAGTACATCGTCGCGTCGAACATCGGGACGTCGATCGTCGATCCCTCTCCGGTTGTCGTGCGTTCGTAGAGCGCGGCAAGGATGGCCTGGCTAGCGAATAACCCGGACAGCTTGTCGACCGGAAAGCTTCGCACTTTGTCGATTTCTCCCGTGCGGATCGACTGGCGTGCAACCATGGCGGTCTGGCCTTGGATGACGGTGTCGTAGGCCGGGGCGGCCGCCATCGCACCGTCACGCCCGTAGCCGTTGATCGAGACGTAAACCAACCGCGGGTTGCGAGCTCGCATCTCGTCAGCGCCCAGTCCCATCGATTCGGTGACGCCCGGCCGAAAGTTCTCGACGAACACGTCGGCCGTCGCGATCAGTTCGGCCACAGCATTACGTCCGGCGTCAGTGGTCAGATCGACGGTGAAGCTCTTCTTGCCCCGGTTGAGCGCCATGAACATCGCCGTGACACCGTTGCGCATATGGCCGCCGACGTGGCGGGTGATGTCACCCTCGGCCGCTTCGATCTTGATGACCTCGGCTCCGAGGTCGGCAAGCATCACGGTGCAGAAAGGCCCCGACATGACCCGGGTCATGTCGATCACCCTGATGCCGGCCAATGGCTTTCCGGCGCTAGCCACGTGCGGCGTCGCTACCCATGAGTGCACGGCTGATGATGACTCGCTGGACCTGCCCTGAACCTTCGAAGATGTCAAGGATCTTGATATCTCGGTACCACTTCTCAAGCAGCAGGTCGGTGCTGGCGCCGTCGGGTCCTAGCAACTGCATGCAGCGGCGGATGATGCGTTCCGCCGTCGGCGGCCCGTAGCCCTTCGAGATCGATGCTTCGGTCTTGTGGGCCATGCTGTTGTCTTGCAGCCATTGAGCACGGAAGTTCAACCGCCGACCTCGCTCAAGCGCCGCGTTCATCTGCTCGAATTCGGTCTGGATGAGTGCCCAGCGTTGTGGCGTGAAACCAGCCTGCTGCCCAGCCAGTTCGGATTTCGCCACGTCGATCGAAGCCTGGGCAAGCCCGACTCCGAGCGCAGAGATGTTTGGCTTGTTTGCCGCAAGCGCGCCAAGCGCTCCGCCGCGGCCACTGGCCGTCTGACCTTTGCCCAACTTGTCGGCGCTTTCGGTCGCTGGCCGATATCCGAGCATGTGATCGAGCGGGAGCACGCAGTCGTCGAACACCAGCTCCGATGTCACCCAGCTACGGATTCCCAACTTGTCTTCGTTGAACTTCCCGACTCGGAAACCTGGGGCGCCTTTCTCTACAACGAATGCTTTGATGGCCGCCGGCCCAACGGACGGGTCGGTGGTTGCGAAGACCACGACGTAATCGGCGATTGCGCCGTAGGTGCAGTACATCTTTGTGCCATTGAGCACCCATGCGTCGCCGTCTCGTGTTGCCGTGGTGGACACCATCGAGGTATCAGAGCCGAAGTGCGGTTCGGTGAGGCCGAACGCGGTGAGCCCACCGTCTCTGATGATCGGGTCGTACCACCGCTCGATCTGCTCGGGGTTTCCCATGGCCTTGACCACGAGGTGACCAATACCGTCGCCGAGCACATTCGACACCCAGATGTCGCCGTACGCCAGCGCCTCGGTGGTGACAAGGTTCCGGGTCCAATACGGCTCGGCGAACGAGGGCCGTGCGAGGCCTTTGCGGGGGTCCGTACGCCCGAGACTGACTGGACACGTGGACAGGATTTCCTTCCAGTTCGCCGGTGGTGCGTGGTCGGTGTCGGCCTGCCGGGCGTAGCGCCGACCGACGTCGACTCCCCACCCTTTGATGGCGTCTCCGTACTCGGCGAGTTCGGGGCTGACGTCCAGGGAAAGTGTCATGGCATTCTCGATTCTGGGGTGAGGTGGGTGCGCGTCTCAGAGCGCGGCGGCGAAGGGGGTGACGGTCGGGTCGAAATCGAGCGACGACAGCACCGCTGCGGCGCGGTACCAACGTTCCACCGGGTGGTCTTCGATGAACCCGTGTCCGCCGAGTACCTGCACTGCATCGCGAGTGGTGCACGTCGCCACATGACCGGCGTAGTTGACCGCCTGGGTAACTGCGCGCTCGAGTGCGGCGGTCGGCTTCGTTTCGAGATGCGTCGCAACATGCCAGACCTCCAATCGCGACGCATCGAGTTGCATGCGGGCATCGGCCATCATGAACGACACCCCCTGGAAAGCGGCGATCGGCTTTCCGAAAGCCACGCGCCCACCCGCGTATTCAGCTGCGTACTCACACGCCCGACGAGCACAGCCGAGTCCCATAGCTGCGACCGCCAACCGAAGCTGCGACAGTGCCCTGGCCAAGACTTCTGGATCTGCGTCCGGTCCGCCGAGCAGGTCGGCCGGCTCGACGACGACATCGAAATCGATCGACCCGAGTTGAGCGGCGTGCAACGCCATGATGCCCGACCCGACCGAGGTCGTAACCTGGTCTGAGGTCAGTACTGCAGCGCGGAGTCGACCGTCGAGCGGGTCTGTACCGCTGACGATGAACAGATCGGCAGCGGCTGCGAAGCCCACACTCACCTTGTGTCCGGTGACCCGCCAGCGACCACCTTCGGTGCCGATGGTGGTTTGCGACTCAGATGGCGCTCGACCGAAGCCCTCATATATGGCGCAAGCCGTCCGTCGATTGGTGTCGGTGGCGAGCGACGGGAGATGAGCCGCTCGTTGGTCGGCGGTGCCGCACAAGCCGATGAGGGTTGCTGCCTGCCCGCTGAAGACTGCAGCGGCGGTGATCCCTGGGTCTCCGAAGGCCAACCCCTCGACCGCCATCAACCGCCCCAGAGCGTCGGGGAGGCCGCCGCCGCCGAACTCCTCGGCAACCGATGTCGTGAAGCCGAGTCGGAGCACCCCCTCCCATACTGCGGCCGGGACGTTTGCGCCAACCTCAGCCTCGCGGGCGGCCGGGTCGACGAGGTCGGTCGCCACCGAGGCGATCACGTCCTGGATCGCCGTGTACTCATCGGACATCGTCAGATCGAACATCCATGCTCCCGAAGAACTGTTGTGACTACCCTTTTGGGTATGTCATATGACAAGCATTGAAGCACAAGGTTCGTCAGTTGACAAGTTGACCCAAACGAGAGACGCTGACCTGAGATGAACACACCGCGCGACTCGAACCGCCAAACTGTTTTGATGACCTGGCGCAGACGATGACTACAAGAGACGACCTGATCCAAGAAGGTCTGCGTGCCTTTTCCTCCTCGGGGTTCGAGGGGGCGAGCCTGCGTGAAATCGAACGAGCCGCCGGTTTGAGCCGGGGTCTGGTCGCTCACCATTTCGGCACCAAGGACGAGCTTTGGCGTGAGTGCGTCAACTGGTTGATGGGGCGATTCCACGATGAGATGGACCAGCAGCGGCGAAACCTGGCCGACGTCTCCCCGCATGAACGAGCGAAGGTTCTCCTGAAGGTCTACGTGCGTTTCGTCGCTCGCCACCCCGAATACACCAAGATGCTCATGTTGGCTGGCAGCGATGACTCCGAGCGAGTCCGCTGGATGGTCGAGACGTGGATCCGACCAAACCAATCGTTCTTCAACCGCGTGAGCAACCAAACCGAAGAAGGCGCATCACACCTGGAAGCCTTTTCTGTCTACGCATTCATGGGAGCGGCCTCGATGCTCTTTACCCTTCCCGTCGAAGCCCGGGCCGTGTACGGGCTCGATACGACGAGTCCTCTCGTGATCGAAGAGTTCGCTGACCTGATGGTCAACTGGGTCGGCTACCGAGAGGACGCCGTTGGTCGCATCGACAGCGAACTGGGGCGGGCCGCAAAAGTGGCGTCAGAGCGGAATTCCGCTGGGTTCAGAGGCTGAGCTGCTCCGGCGGCACCGTTCGCCCTGACCCAGTCGCACGTGTCGCAGTCACCTTCCGTAAAGTCGGTCAACGTCGATGAGTTCGACGTCCGTTCGAGCGGACGCAGCGCGAAAAAGGTTGCGCTCGAATCCGCTGGCCGAAAAGAGGAGGAGTCGGCACTTCTGATCAGCCTCTGCGGGGAGTAGTCCCCGAATATGTTCCAGCCGTTCAAGATCTGCGGGACCGCGAGCTGTCGTGGAGTGCTTCGCTTCACCGATTGCGGATATGCGGCCGGATGGCCCTGTCGCCACGAGGTCCAGCTCGTGACTACGTCGACGCTTGGCATCAGCGATCGACGTAGCGCCCACGCTGACGGTCGACGCCAGACCGAACTCGGTGCCGTAGATGAGCGTCGCTTCGCGACACAGTCTTTCGAAATGCGGTCCGACGATCTGGCTGTTCCAAGTTGCATCGCTTTCGGACCAAACAATGTGTTGCTGACGTCGACGGATTCGTGTGCGGTTCGGCCGAATTATCGCGTCGTGAAACGAGATGAAAGGGTCGGCAAGTTCATACCGAGACCGTCTCGCACGCACCGGATCAGGAACCTGGATCAGAAGGCCCGCCTCTGTGAGGCGTTCGATCGGTCGTGCCAAGGCAGAAGCCGGTCGCCCTGTACGCGACGAGATTCCCGTCGGAGTGCGGTCCCCGCGCGCCACTGCAGTAAGGATTGACCTGTACACGTTCGCCGACAGACCCGATGCCTGCAGGACGAGCGTGTCTTCTTCGAGCAAAGGCGACGCTGGCGTGAGTACCCGACTCGTCATCCACTCGTCAAAGTTTCCCAACGACGACGGACCATCGGTCACGACGTCGCGGTAACCCGGAAGTCCGCCAAGCGCAGCATGAAGCAAAACGGCAAGCGCTGGGTCCTTTGCCAAACCCCAGTACGCAGCGGCAGTCCGAAAGTCGAACCCTTCTACAACCTGCGCCAACTGTGCCCGCCCGAAGAGGGGCTGGTCACGATCAAGCAAGTGTGAGATCTGCGCCACGGCCGAACCACAGAGAACGAGCCGGGGAGCGGGGTTGGCCCGAGTTTGCTTTGCCCGTCGACCACGGTCGATTTCTCGCTGAATGATCGACGGAAGCTCAGGGCTTGCCTCGCAGAGGTAGCCAAATTCATCAAGCACTGCCACCGGGCAGTTCGGCAACGAAAGCAGCCCCTCGATTGCTTCAGACCATGTCGTGTAGCGAACCGTGCCGACACCCATGCGCCCGCCAACGACCCGGCCGATATCAGCCAAGGTCAATGCCGGGTCCTGCCTCACCGCCTCGAAGTACAGACCCCCGGTTGCCTCGGCGAGCGCTGCAAGCAACACTGACTTTCCAGCCCGGCGAGGGCCCCATATCACTCCGAGCCGACTCGGCTCAGCGAGGAAGGTCGAAAGCTCGCTCCACTCGTCAACACGATCGAAGATGGCTTTCGGACGACGCAATGTCATATGCCACAAAGCATATCAATCGAACACATATAAGCCGCAGGCGCTACACCAGCCGCAGTACCTAGGAACCTGGTGCAACTTTGGCGGTGGAAGACCGGAGAACGAGTCGTGGTCGCAGTGCGCAATCCCGTAACGGGACCGACGGGGAAGTGAGACGCCGATGCGCTGCCTCAACCGCGTTGCTCGCAAGTTGCTGCGGGTCCTGTGCGATAAGTTTGGTCACCCTCCAAAACCCTGTTCCATTGAGCAAGTCGCCGAGCCTTCATGCCGTCTCGGTACGCCTCATCTCGTTCTTCGGCACCCGGCAAACTGCCAGCACCGACGCCTTGATCTCAGCCGGACACATGCGTCTGGCTACAACAACGAGACCTACGTGATCGGGACCAAGGCACCCTTCACGTTGGTCGTTTGCCGGCTATCCGGGTCCTATTCCTGTGGAGGTCTGGACTGCAGCCGGAAAGCTGCATGTAGCTTCGGCGGTATTCGAGATGACCAATCTCACTCGACCCTTCCCGGATTCCTTCCTCATGGGGAACTCTTACGGCTGCCTTACGTGCTACTGATTTCTAAGCGGTAGACCGACACCATGAACCTGTGCGGCTCCGCGCCTGATGCCCTGCAGTTCGATAGCTGCGGTACTGGTCCTCAGCGTTGCCCTCGCGGTACCCACAACTGCGTTGGTCTGCAAGTGAGCCGGTGACTGGATGAAACATAAATGTCTGTCAGCGATGCTGTGTCTCGGGATCGCCAGCGCTGTCCTGCTTGCGGCGTGTAGCGAACCGACTACCAAAGCAGCACAAACCGCCGCAACGGGCACGAAGCCGCAAGTCACACGCGTGGTTGGATTCAACCGGGCGGTCGGGTTTGGCATGCTGCGCGTCATGCAACTCGGAGAACGCCCAGACCCGCTCGATGTGGTCATCTATGACGCGCTTCCTAACGAGATGCCACGCGTGGCAGGAGTCATCACCACCGTCATGCAAACGCCGCTTTCGCATGTGAACTTACGAGCGGTGCAGGACCACATCCCCAACGCCGCAATCACCGATGCGTTGGGAAACAAGGCGGTCACAAAACTCGTTGGCCGGTATGTGCGCTACGAGGTGACCGAGTCGGGCTACACGCTTGTTTCTGCGACTCAAGCCGAAGTGGAAGCTCACCACAAGAACACCCGCCCGACTACGGCTCAAACTCCGCAACGCGATCTCACCGTCAGATCGATTACGCCGCTTGCTGATGTGTCGTTCGACCAGTGGATCGCGTTCGGAGTGAAGTCTGCGAACGTTGCGACGCTGCGAACGTTCGACCTGCCCGGTGTGGTGGTTCCGGATGGAGTTGCGGTGCCGTTCTGGTTCTATGACCTGTTCATGCGTCGTAACGGCCTGTACAGCGTGGCCAAGGCAATGATGGCCGACAAGCGGTTCACATCAGACCCGGAGTTTCAAGAGACCCAGCTCGACAACTTTCGCTCGATGATGAAGAACGCGTCGATGCCTGCCGAACTGAGCAGCGCGCTGAGGGACGTTCGAAGCCAGTTCGCAGCGGGCCAGTCCATCAGGTGCCGTTCAAGCACGAACAACGAGGATCTTCCCGGGTTCAGCGGAGCAGGGTTGTACGACTCCAGAACGCAACACCCCGAAGAGGGGCCGCTCGACAAATGCATCAAGCAGGTGTTCGCGAGTGTGTGGAACCTTCGCGCATACCTCGAGCGTGAGTACTACCGAATCGACCACCTTTCAACAGCGATGGGTGTGCTGCTGATTCCCAACACCAGAAACGAACGGGCGAATGGCGTCGCAGTGACGGTCGACCCCGTCTACGGCGAACCAGACGCGTACTACGTGAACGCCCAGCTGGGTGAGAACCTGGTCACCAACCCGGGAGCGTTGGCGATCCCAGAAGAGCTCCTCCTCTACGGCGAAGGGACAATGGATGTGGTGACACGTTCAAGCCTGATCGGGCCTGGTGAATCCCTGCTTCCAGAGACCGTCGTCGCGTCATTGCGCAGATCACTTGCGACAATCCACCGTGAATTCGCTGCGCTCTACAAGGTGACACCCACGGAGAAGTTCGCGATGGAGATCGAGTTCAAGGTCACCGAGACTGGCCAGTTGATGATCAAGCAGGCGAGGACCTGGCAGTTCCGCTCGTAGGACAGCGCGTTACGCGTGAGTCCTTAGGTGCTGGTCCCGACCGGTGATGCGCTTTCAGCGAGTGTCAGCGGATGGGCGCCGGATTCCGTTCGAACGGAAACGGACGTCGACCCGCGTGGTCTGTCTCAATAGGTCGACTTCTTGAACATCCACTCGCAGCACACGCGCATCGAGCAGGGCCGCGAGTTCCGTGCGAAGTTCTGGCCCGTTCTTGTGGACGCGGTCGAGGAGTAGCACCTGACGCTCGTTCGCCGAAGTGATGCGAGGGTGATCAACGACGAACAACGCCAGAAGCAGCCCAGCGCAGAAGACAGGCGTCAGCCACGCAGGGTCGGCGGTGAGCCCTCCGACGATACTGATGCTCAGCGTTGCGAAAAAGTAGGCAACATCGTGATGGTCGATCACGACCGAACGCAACCGAAAGACCGACAACACGCCGAGGATTCCCAACCCGAAGCCTGCGCCAAGCGTGGTGGCCTGTCGCAAGGTGACCATGATCATCGACAGGCCAAGACCGATCAATAGATACGCAGCGGCAATGTCGCTTCGATGATGTCGTGGCACGTACAAAACAAACGTAAGCACACATATCGAAATAGCACTAATCGTAAGGCTCAACAACATGACGTAGGTCCCTTCGGGTTGGGTCGGTCGATCGTGTCAGTGCGTCGAAAGAAGAACGCAAGGGAATTGTATGAATTTGCGAGAGTGTCCCGCTGGTGTTGCTGGAACGCGAAGCGACTCGGCGGCCCCACACGAGCCACCGAGTCGCTTCGCGACAGTTTCGGGACAGTTTGGCTCTGGTGTGCCTCAGTGCCCGTGGCCGCCGCCTTTGCCGCCGCCTTTGCCGCCGCGCTTGCCGCCGATTCCGTGGATGTCGCCAGCAGCGACATCGGCGTCGATGGAAGCCTTTCGAGCGGCTGCCTGTGCGGGGGTGAGGGTGCCGGCTGCGACGCGAGCATCGATCTGCGCCTTCTGCTGGTCGACGAGCGCCTTGGTCAGTGCGTCAGTCGACACGCCCAAGGCGGTCGCATATGCAGCGAAGGCTGCAGTTTTGGCTGCCTTGCGTTCAGCGGCGGTAGCCGTGGTGGATCGGGCCGTCCTGGGTGTCGATGCCTGAGCGGCCCAGACCGCCAGCACCTTTTCTTTGGTGATGCCGAGGCGGGTGGCAAGATCAGCCGCAGACGCATCTTGTCTCGCAGCATGTTCGGCCTGGCGAGTTGCTGAGCTGGCTGTCTTGGTGGCGGGCACCGTTGTGGTCGAGGTCTGCGCAAAGGCCGGCGCACCGACTCCAAGCGATAGTGCACCGAGCAGTGCAGCGGTAGCGATTCGTCGAGTTTTCATTGTTGGCCTTTCGGGTGTCGCCTATGTGGCGTTTGTCCGATGGAGTCGAACAAGGCCACCTTGGCCGTCGAAGGCAAAGGGCCGATGTTGGGGTCGCTAAAAGTGAGCGAGAGGTTGGTAAGAGTTCGGTATGACGGCGGTCGACGGCGGCGACCTCAGATCAGTGCACGTATCGTTTTGCAGTTTCGTCGACCAGGGCAACGATAGAAGCCGTGTCATTTCGGTTGCCGGTAAGAGGGATCAGCCGGTGCACCCCCATCTTCTCGTACGCCGAAACTGATGAACCGTCGAGGGCGCCCTTTGGCGTAATGGATATCTCGAGGGGCTCAAAGTTTGCCGGACGTTCGTAACGCCTGGCGGCCTTGCTGAGGCCATCGATGCACGCCTCGGCGCTTGCGGGGTCGAGACCGAACCCGTACCAGCCCTGCGCAGTGGTGACCGCCCGACGGAATGCTGCGGCAGTGTGCCCGGCCATGATGATTGGCAGGTCTCCTCGTTTGACAGGTTTTGGGTTCGCCTTCACACCGTCGAACGACACATATTTGCCCGAGTAGGACGAGTCGGACCAGATAGCACGCATCGCCGCGATGTATTCCTGTGCGGCTGCCTCGATCCTCCATGGGTATTCCGAGGGCCCTGAACTCCGGTTCCAAATAGCCGACTCCCACCCCCAGCAACAGGCGACCGCTCGACAAGTGGTCGAGCGACGCCATCTCCTTTGCGAGGACCAGCGGATTGCGTTGCGGAAGGATGACGATCCCGGTACCGAGACCGATTGTCGTCGTCTTTGCGGCGATGAATGCCAATGCAACGGCGGGGTCGAGCATCGGGACCCCCGGTGCCACCGGTGAAGGGGGAATCTGCGGATCGGGCAGCACAACGTGTTCGCCTGTCCACACCGAATCGAATCCCGCCGCTTCGCACGCCTGAGCAACCTCGACCATCACAACGGGGTCGCTCATCGCGCCGTTGTTGATACCGAATAATCCGAATTTCACGTGGTCTCCTGAAGGTGGCCGGTGGTGTGTCACCAAGGTTCGGTCGATCACCTCTCAAACACAACCCAGCGAGCGGGCGAGTGTGTTGCACACTTCATCCATTCGCCCAGCTGACAATTGCGTGATGCGGCTGCGGAAGTTCTTCCGGTCGATGGTGTGCAGGTTGTCGAAGATAACAACACACGGTTCGGGCATTCCGTCAGTGACTCCGAGGGCCAGCTCAGACAAGACGCCACGAACTGTACGCGTGCATAGAGCTGTGACGACGCTCCCTATGCGATCCGCAACAGGGTCACGGGTGAGCACGAGCACCGGACGGTCACCTCCCGGAGTTGCTGCCCACCAAACTTCACCTCTCACCACGCTGGTGCAGATGCCCAGTTGACTGCTGCCGCAATCGACAGTTCTTCAGCGGTGAGCGGCATTTCTTCGTACCGTTGAGCGTCGCGGACCGTCTCGCCGGTCAGGCGCCCGCAGGCGGCGCTCTGTCGGAGGTGGCGTGCGCCTCCCATGCGTCTCGGCAGCGGGTTCGACACCCCACCATTCACCGTGGTGGTCTTGAAAGCCTCGGCTTAAGGACCTGAGCGGGACGGACGATATACATTTGTCTATGGACGTGCGGAGCGAAGCGGGCCAATCGGCCGAGCGACAAATGAGGTTCTATCTTGATGAGGCGTTCCGAAGGAGCCCGGGCATCAGGGTCTTCAACGATGTTTCTTTTGAAGATAGTGGGGTTCGACATCAAATTGACCATCTCCTCCTCCATGCGCACTCGCTTTTCATTGTGGAAAGCAAGAGTGTGTCAACCGAAGTCGAGGTCAACGAACGCAACGAATGGTCCAGGCTGTGGAATCGCAAATGGCAGGGAATACCATCGCCAGTCGAGCAAGCTAAACGTCAGGCCGCCGCTTTGCGTCAGCACCTCAACGATCATTCCGAAACGTTGTCGGCGACCGGACGGCCTGACCGGTTCAAAGCGATGCCCATCGCTACGTTTGTAGCAATCTCCGACCACGGCCGATGGTCACACAGTGGGAAGGCTCCAATAGTCGCGCTGCCCGTGTACAAAGCAGATCTCATAACAGACATCATCAAAACTGAAGTAGTTCGTCATGAACGTGCGAAAAAGGTCTTCGCAAAGCCGGATGGAACGTACGGACTGTTTCGGTTCAAGGCCGAGTCATTTGAACGAGTTGCGACTCATTTGGGCGCGCTATCCGACGCCGCAGCTGCACAAAGTGTTGAACCGGTCAGCGCTGAACGTTTGATCACAAGTGTTGTTGAAACACGAAGCACCGAAGTGCAACCGTTCCGTTGTAAGAAGTGCCAAAGTGGTAACGGCAAGGCGAAGCCAGGGCGGTTCGGTCCGTTCTTCGTGTGCCTCTACTGTCAACAGAACAATGCAGTACCCAAAAAGTGCGGCCGTTGCAATACGGGCACCTCGACCAAGATAGTGAACGGTTCAATACATTCGGCGTGCGAGGAGTGCGGCTTCCTGACGATTGTGTCGGTCGCACCGAACCCAACGGCGTCCGGAGTTGCTTGACCGTGCACGACTCGTCCGAATTGCGCCGCCGATCGAGCGCACCGTCGACGATCAACCTTCGGCGCCCGACGCGACATCAGCCTCGTCGAACTCGCCCCGCAAACGTTCTATCCCGCCGATGTCCAAAGCAAAATCTGGCTTGACGCACACTCCTGAGATGCAGACACCCTCAAACACGATGCAGCTGCATCGTGTTTTGAGACGCTCACAACTTCTCGCCGCGAAATACCTGTTCGCAGGTCTGCCCTTTTCCGTGCGCGCACGGGGCGCCGCCCGCATGTTGGTCGCCATGCTCACACCTGATGATGCCGACATCAGGTCCAACGTTTGAGTCCGGTGGCGGTGCACGTCAAAGCGTCGACCACACGGAGGTCTCCAGATGAAACGTCGCTCACTAGCCATCTCTCCGCACCGCAGCGAAACCGAGCGAACTCGCACCGCCACTCGCCCCCTGGTCGATGCGGACAAGAGCAAACGGCGACAGTGGGGCGGGGCTCTTGCGGTGCTTCCGGTTGGAGGAATCGGCGGGTTTGTTCTTGCCGACCAGCGGCCCGGCTGCCGCTGACACCCTTCCGACAGCCTGAACCGGGTGAACCTCACTTCTCCGTTTTTCGCGCGGGCGTCTCGACAACGGCCGAAGTGAGGTTGTCGGAGCAGCAACCGACGGTCCGAACGGGTCGCAGTTCCACTCAACAACATCTTGCACCAACATTTTGCACCAACATGGCTGGTAACTGCCCGCGGAGTTTCGACACGTGACAGTGCGAATCTGTCCAAAAAGGGCCGCGCACCACTGTGCGGACCGCTCCAAACAGACTTGATTCGGAATGGCTCGCGTTCGAGCAGCGTGGGTACGTCGAAACAAGTGTCTCTGACATCGTGCGCATCGCTGGGGGATCGCGTGTTCATGTGGGCTTACCGAGACCTCGCAGCCCCGGCGTGCGCACCCGGTAATTCAGTC
>JAYSSK010000258.1:0-6994 GCA_043720595.1 Acidimicrobiia bacterium | reverse complement strand
TCTCTACACCGGTGCCGGCGAAGGCGAATCGACCACCGACCTGGCTTGGGACGGCCACGCCATCGTGGCAGAGAACGGCATCATCTTGGCCGAGTCGCATCGATTCAGCACAGACCCACAACTGGTCACGGTTGACATCGACGTCGCTCGACTGCTGGCCGAACGCGCCCGCCAAACTTCGTACGCCGACGCCGGTGCCGACGCGAAAGAGGCAATTGCGGGCTTCAGCCGAGTGAGCAGCACGGTGAGCGCGCCGAGCGGAAGCCTGCGACTGATGCGCAGCATCGAGCGGTTCCCCTATGTTCCATCGTCGGTAGTGGAACGAGACGAACGTTGCGAAGAAGTGTTCTCTATCCAGGTGCAGGGTCTCGCGCAGCGGCTGCGATCCACCGGCATCACCAAGGTGGTCATCGGCGTGTCCGGCGGCCTCGACTCCACTCAAGCACTCTTGGTATGTGCACGGACCTTTGACCGCTTGGGTCTGCCACGCACCGGCATTCTGGGGTACACGATGCCGGGGTTCGCGACGTCGAAACGCACACTCGACCAGGCCAACCGTCTCATGACGGCAATGGGCGTCACGGCACACACCATCGACATCCGCCCCAGCTGTGAGCAGATGCTGAAAGACATCGGCCACCCGTTCACCGATGGTAAGCCAACCTACGATAATACGTTCGAGAACGTGCAGGCGGGCGAGCGCACCTCGCATCTATTCCGCCTGGCCAACCACCACCGCGGGCTTGTCGTCGGAACCGGTGACCTGTCCGAGTTGGCGCTTGGCTGGTGCACCTACGGCGTTGGCGACCAGATGAGCCACTACAACGTGAACGGGTCTGTGCCCAAGACACTCATCCAGCACCTCATCCGGTGGGAGTCAGCGCGCGAAGACGCCGACACGGCCACTGTGTTGCGCGCAATTGTCGAAACCGAGATCTCACCCGAGCTGGTGCCCGGAGCGGGCAACGGGCAACCGACTCAGCGCACCGAAGACACCATCGGGCCATACGAGCTGCAGGATTTCGTGTTGTTCTACACCACCCGCTACGGGTTCAACCCGTCGAAGGTGGCCTACCTCGCGCATGGCGCGTGGGGCAACGTGGACACTGGCGAATGGTCCAACCTGGTCCCCGAAGATGGTCGGCACGCATACGACCTTGCGACCATCAAAAAGTGGATGACGGTGTTCCTGCGCCGCTTCTTCGGCCAGAGTCAATTCAAACGGTCAGCCATGCCGAACGGGCCAAAGGTGGGGTCGGGCGGGTCATTGTCGCCTCGCGGCGATTGGCGCGCCCCCAGCGACGGCAGCGCAGCCCCGTGGCTGGACGAACTCGAACGTAACGTCCCGTCCTGAGGGAGACGCTCTGCCGGCCAACGGTGGCGTGTGAGGTCGTCGGGGGATTACAGATGGTGCGTGGCAAGGGCCACGAGCCAAGTGGCTGGCACCGCAAGCAGCATCGCGTCAATGCGGTCGAACACACCGCCATGACCAGGCAGCAGGCGACCCATGTCTTTGATGTTGAGGTCGCGCTTCAACAAGGACTCGAACAGGTCTCCGATCGGCGCAGCGACCCCGATGACCAAGCCGAGAGCGATCGCTTCCGGGTAGCCGCTCCACGGGTGCCAGCCAAGACGGCCGAACAATACGGCCGACACCCCAACCGAACCAAGCACCCCGATGACCAGTCCTTCGACAGTCTTGTTGGGGCTGATGTCGGTGAAGTGGGTTCTGCCGACAAGCCGGCCGCCCGCGTACGCGAACACGTCGTGGGCCACTGTGCACACGATTGCGGGCATGAGGAGACCAAGCCCGTGAGGAGCGTCGAGCAACAGCGCTGCAGTAGCTGCACCGATTGCCGGGTAGCCGAAGGACAAGAAGCTTGCCGCAAGGTTGGCTGCGGGCCGTTCGCGTTCAGCACCGAACAGGTACCACGACGCAATAGCCGCAACCGAGACCACGATGGCCACCATCACACCGCGCTCGCCACGCCACATGCCACCGCCAACAACACCCATCAGACCAATGGCAACGGCTGGAATGGCGGGCCGGAAACCACGGTCTTTCAGCGCGTGCATCAACTCGATGGACGACATGGCAATGGCAACAGCAGCCAGCAGCGCAGCGCCGATGGTGCCGGTAAAGGTGAACACCAGGCCGACGGCAAGGATGAGCAGCACCCCTGTACCGAGTCTGGCAGTGACCGTGGACTGCGCCGTGGCTCCGGCTGGACGCTCGGGCCGCTCTGCTGGGCGGGTGCCTCCACCTTGTGGCCGGCTTGCCGATTGAGCAGGGTTCGGATCTCCAACGCGGGGGTTGGTTGCTGCGACGTTGGGACGTCGTCGGTCGTTTCGTTGCGCGGGACCGCCCGACCTGCCGGAAGTCACCTGGTCGGTGTCTTTTGCCAGGCTGTCGAACCGGATGATCTTGCCGTCTTCGGGTTCAGCTTTTCCAGTTCCCTTGATAGTCCGCTTGCCCAAACCCGACCCCGCAGCGGACCCTGCGCGCGAAACTGGCTCTTTGGCTGTTGCAGCACCGCCCTCATCGATGGCGTACAGATCAGATCGTTCCGACCGACCGCTGCCCAGTGTGCCAATCTGCGTATCGATATCTCCCAGCACCGATGTGTCGGCAGCATCGACATCGGCCCAATCCTTCGCGTCGTCACGCCAACGCGGCCCGGAGCCTGCGAAGGCTCCCCACCGGTCAGCGTCTTGGGTATCGGCAGGCTTCACCGCCTGTGGGGCAGGGGCGTCATCGACACGAACGTCGCCCTTTCGCTGAGCCATGCGGCGCTCACGACGCTGGAGGGTTGCTGCCGCCGCAGCAACAATGACCCCGGTGTCTGAACCCGTGTCGGTGTCGGTGTCGGTGTCGGTGTCGGTGTCGGTGTCGGTGTCGGTGTCGATGTCGGCCCCGGTGTACATCGACGCAGGGAAAACATCCTCGTCCGAATCCTCGTCCGAATCCGCTTGCGAACCCTTCACGAGAGGTTGGGAAGCCGCAGGTCGAACAGCGATACGCGTCCGATCATCGTCGTCGGTGTCAGCAGCCATATCGGCCAGCGGATCGGCATCGATCCCGGCGGTGCGCTTCGATCCGAGCAGTTCGCCCAACGTGGTGTCGCCGGCATCCATCCACGCAGCGTCGAGGCCGGTGTACTCGTCGGAATCATCAGCAGCGTCAGCGAATTTCGTGCCTACAGGCTGGGGAGGCGTCGACGACGAACGCTGCACCGCTGGCTGGTTGGTGCTGAACTCGGATTTCAGCGCGCCGGAGTCATCGTCGAGGGAATCGTCGAACTCGAAGCCGTCGTCGAACTCTGGGCCACCTTCACCACGGCCACCTTCACCAAGTGCCGAGCCGAGCGTGAGCTGGCCCGGAGCGGTGATCGGGTCGACCTGCTCTGCATGCTCGTCGGCCCACTGAGTGACGCCCCGAGCGACGCCGGCAATTGTTTCACCCGCCTGGCGCGCACCGATGATGGTGACACCGGTCTTGTCCGCGTTGGACGCCTGTCCAGCAGGCCCGCCTGATGAGGAGTCTTTGGGGTCTGGCATCTCAGACCTCCATCAGCTCGGCTTCTTTGTGCGACACCAGTCGCTCGATTTCAGCGATGTGCTCTTGAGTGAGCTTGTCGAGCTCTTTCTCGGCTCGTTCTAGATCGTCTTTGTTGATGTCGTTGGCCTTTTCGGCCTTTTCGAGTTCGGTACGAGCGCTGCGGCGGATGTTGCGAATCGCTACCCGGGTATCTTCAGCCTTGGACTTGACCGACTTCACTAAGTCTTTGCGGCGCTCTTGAGTGAGCGGTGGAAACAACAGGCGAATGACCACACCGTCGTTGGCCGGCGACATGCCAAGGTCGGAAGTTTGCAACGCCTTCTCGATTGCCTTGATGGCGCTTTTGTCGAACGGTGAAATGACCAGGATGCGTGCCTCGGGGACACTGAAGCCCGCCAGCTGCTGCAGCGGAACCTCGGAGCCGTAGTACTCGACACGGATCTTTTCGACCAGCGCAGGGGTAGCCCGACCGGTGCGGATGCCGGAGAATTGCTCCTGCAGGTGGCCCGCGGCCTTGCCCATCTTCTCCATCACGTCGAGGAGCAGTTCGTCTATCACGAGACCAGCGTACCGATAGGTGGGTTGCCAATGAGGACGCTGCGGATATTGCCCCTCTCCATCATGTTGAACACCACGATGGGCAACTTGTTGTCCATACAGAATGCAATGGCCGTGGCGTCCATGACCTTGAGACCCTTCTCCAACACTTCTGCGTACGAAACGTGCTCGTAGCGGGTTGCGGTTGGATCCAGTTTCGGGTCTGCGGTGTAGATGCCGTCGACACTGCCATGAGTTGCTTTGAGTACCGCTTTGCAGTCCATCTCTGCTGCACGCATGGCTGCGGGAGTGTCGGTGGTGAGGAACGGCTGACCGATTCCGGCTGCGAAGATGACAACGCGGCCCTTCTCAAGGTGGCGCAACGCGCGGCGCCGGATGTACGGCTCGGCAACCTCGGCCATGTGAATGGCCGACAAGGTCCGGCTCTGCTGGCCCTGCTTCTCTAACGCATCTTGCAGGGCAAGCGCGTTCATGACCGTTGCCAGCATGCCCATGTAGTCCGCTGTGGCCCGCTCGATGCCGGAGTTGGCACCCGTCGCCCCCCGCCAGATGTTGCCGCCTCCGACCACAACAGCGATCTCCACACCAAGGTCGCTGCGGGCCTCGACGATCTCGCCTGCGATTCGAGCAACGACAGCCCCGTCGATGTTGTTGCCATCGGAGCCGGCGAACGCCTCGCCGGACAACTTCAACAGAACACGGGGCCAACGGGAACGAAGAGCTTCAGCCATACGACCGGAGAGGTTACCCGTCAGGGGATGGGGGTCGAGCGGCGCGGCCCCGGTCCTGACCCTTTAGCCGACTCACAACTTGGGGTCCGAATACGCGCAACTTGACTTAACGGTCGATGCTGCCGGGCGTTTTGGTCGAGTTGTGAGTGAAAACTGCCCGAGTTGTGCGGCCAACCACCTCGGAAAGCGGTTGGGAGGTGGTTTGCCCCCAGCGTTGGGGGCAATCTCTCTGCTACCCGATGATGATTTGGGCGAAGCGGGTGATGGTGCCCCCGCCGAGTAGGCCTTGGATGGTGACCTTGTTGTCCTTGGCGAACTCCTGCTCCAAGAGGCAACGCTCTTTGAAGTAACCAGTCATCCGACCGTCGACGATCTTTGACAGGGCGGCTTCCGGCTTGCCTTCGTTGCGGGTGATCTGTTCCAGCGTTTCGCGCTCCGCTGCAACCACGTCGGCCGGGACCTGATCACGGGTGAGGTACAGCGGCTTTGCGAAGGCAATGTGCAACGCGATGTCGTGGGCGACTTCCTGCGAAGCGCCGGTGATCTCCACCAAGGTGCCGTTGACGCCGCGGTCGGACTGTACGTGCAGATATGAATCGACTACAGCACCAGCTGCAGGCTCGAAACGCACGATCTGGCCCAGCTCGATGTTTTCCTTGAGCGAGATGATGAGCTGGTCCAGCGTTGACTGGTGCTCGGACACTGACGCTTCGCCCTTGGCGGCAACGGTGTTGGCCATGTCTTGCACGAGCTTGGTGAACTCTGGGCTCTTGGCCACGAAGTCCGTCTCGCACTTGACTTGAACCAGCGACAGCGTTGTGCCGGCGCTGCCAACGGCGACGGCGCCCTGGGCGTTGTCACGGTCTGTGCGCTTGGCCATGGAGGCCAGGCCCTGCTCGCGCAGCCACTTGACCGCGGCATCGAAATCGTCGCCGTTTGCCTCGAGCGCGCGCTTTGCTTCCATCATGCCGACGCCGGCTGTTTGACGGAGGTTTTGGATGTCTTTAGCTGATGCCATGTTCGTAATCAGGCTTCTGGGGCCGCGTCGCCGGCAGCCGCAGCAGCGGCCTTGGCAGCAGCCAACCGGGCTTCACGCTCGGCGGCCTGGACAGCAGCCTGGCGGCGAGCCTCGGCCTGCTGCTCGTTGCGGGCAGCTTCAGCAGCAGGGTCGAAGACCGGCTCGACAGGCAGCGACACGCCACCCTGAGGACGGCCACGACGAGCAGCGATAGAACGACCTTCTTCAACAGCGTCGGCGATGACACGGCACATGAGGTTGCCGGAACGGATGGCGTCGTCGTTGCCTGGAATGACGAAGGTGATGACGTCGGGGTCGCAGTTGGTGTCGACCACGGCAACAACTGGCATACCCAGCTTGTTGGCCTCGGTGACAGCAATGTGTTCCTTCTTCGTGTCGATGACGAAGATGGCGTCTGGCAGCTTGTTCATGCCGCGGATACCACCAAGGTTCTTCTGGAGCTTCTCAAGTTCTCGGCCCAGGATGAGGGCTTCTTTCTTGGGCATTGCTTCGAAGTCGCCAGCGATACGCATGCGCTCGTATTCCTGCATCTTCTTCACACGACCGTGGATGGTCTGGAAGTTGGTGAGCATGCCGCCCAACCAGCGCTCGTTGATGTACGGCATGCCGCACTTGTTGGCGTAGCTGGAAACTGGGTCCTGAGACTGCTTCTTGGTGCCGACGAACAAGATGGTGCCACCATCGGCGACGAGATCACGGACGTACACATACGCCGTTTCGATCCGCGTCAGCGTTTGGTTGAGGTCGATGATGTAGATGCCGTTGCGCTCGCCGAAAATGAATCGCTTCATCTTCGGGTTCCAACGACGGGTCTGGTGACCGAAATGCACGCCTGCGTCGAGCAGCTGGCGCATGGTGACGACGGGGGTACCGGCGTTCATGTGAATTGTCCTCCTGTGGACCGGTCTGTGCTTCCCGAGCGCACAGCCCATGTGGGGGTAACACCGCTTCGGTGACCACTGAAGTGGACCGAGGCAGAGCTACCGGACATGGGTGACCGAGGCGACCGGGTACCCGCCGCTGATTGCGAAGGGCCCGGCAATGGTAGTTCACTGTTGGCCCCACAAGAACGCAATTAGCCGGTGAGACGAAGGCGGCCTCTCCCGG
>JAYSSK010000257.1:0-2767 GCA_043720595.1 Acidimicrobiia bacterium | reverse complement strand
AGTTCTGCACCACGTCGTCCGTGTCGTCGGGTGAGGGTGCCGGCATCGTCCTGACAGCATCGTGCTCCGATCTGGCCGGGCACGCGGCAACTGCCTCCACACCCGTGAACGTCGACGGCACTGCGCCGGTCATCGTTTGTCCGGCATCGCCGAAGCGTGGACTGAATGCCAGCGGGTCGACTCTCACGGCGGCCGTTGCCGACGTCGGAGGGAGTGGCGTGGCATCGCCATCGGTCACGGTGGCCGCACCGACGGACGTGGCGGGCGCCCGATCGGTAACGGTCGCGGCTACCGACCTGGCCGGCAACACGGCGTCAGCAACGTGTGGGTACCAGGTGACGTACACCGTGCAATGGTTACTTCCGGTGGGAGGCACGACGTCACCGAGATCGGTCCTCCGCAACACGGTGGTGCCGTTCACCTTCCGACTGGTCGACGCCAACGGCGCTGCTGTGAACTCAGCGGTCGTGTCGGTACCCACGAGCACGCTGACCCCGTGTCCATCGGGTGCCAACCCACCGCTCGTTGTGTCAGTCCCAGGAAACGCCAGCACCCTGAAACTGGGCAACGGCTGGTGGCTGGCGGGCTGGAAACCTGCGACCGCATGGCGGGCAACCTGTCGTTTCGTCAGTATCGGTCTCACCGACGGCACCACCATCACCGCCACATACAAGGTGATCTGACCGGCGAGGCGTCAAGTCAGCGGGCGGAGGATTGCGTTTCAACCGGACATCGGCTGATCGCGAGAGGTGGGTGTTTGCTTTCGGCCCTGCAGCATCATCTACCGCCGGTACGAGGTGCGCATGCGTGCCGCGTTCGTCGATGAGGGTGAGCACAATCGTGTCGTGGTCAACGAGTCTGATCTACTCGCCGCTGTCGATGCTGGGTTCGGCGGTCGGTGCACGACGGAACGATGTCCTGCGGTTACCTGACCTGGCCAAACGGAACGATGTCCTGCCGTCCACCGACCTGCCTACCCGGAACGATGTCCTGCGGTTCCTCACCTAAGCTCGAACCGCCGTGGTCGACCTCCTCGGAGACGTTCATGCCGTCCGTCCAGCCTCGGCGTGCGGGTCAGATCATCGCCGGGGCGAGGTGGCCTCTGTCGAGGGTCGGCTGGTGTCGAGATCTGAGGTGGGTCCGAAACCGGGCAGGCGGTGCCCCATGGTGATGAAGATGGCTGCTCCGCTTATGGCCGCGACCAGTGAGGCAGCCAGGATGCCGATCTTGGCTTGGTCTTGGAGATCGCTGGCGTCGAAGGCGAGTCCGGTGATGAACAGTGACACGGTGAATCCGATGCCGGAGATCGCCGCGACGCCGATGATGTGTCCCCATCGTGCGCCGGTGGGGAGCCGTCCGATACCGAGTCGGACGGCAAGCCAGCTGAACGATGCGACACCGACGAGTTTGCCGAGAACGAGGGCGACCGCGACTCCGGTAAGTACCGCTGACGGGTTGGTGATCGCGTCGGCTGACAAGACGATGCCGGCGTTGGCGAGCGCGAACACGGGGACGACGACGTAGCTGGTCCACGGGTGCAGGGTGTCGATGAGCCGGTCGCAGGCTGACACCGATCCTTTGATCAAGGTGGCGGTTGCGCGGATATCGCTGGCGTCGACGTCGGTGTTGTCGAGGACATCGACGACTTGTGCTGTTTCGAGGTCGGTCTGCATCGGGCGCGCCGGTGTGAGCAGCCCCATGATCACTCCGGCGATGGTGGCGTGGACGCCGGACTCGTAGACCGCCAGCCACAGCCCGACACCCAACACCACCAGCAGCGGGGTGTACGTCACGTCGGCTCGGTGGACGATGGCGACCAGCACGGCGATCCCGACCCCGAGTAGCAGGAAGGCTGGTTGGAGATTGTTGGTGTAGAACACGGCAATCACGGTGATCGCACCGATGTCATCGATGATCGCGATGGAGAGCAGCAGCACTTTGACCGAGACCGGCACGCGGGGACCCAACAGGGCGACAACGCCGAGCGCGAACGCGATGTCGGTGGCCATCGGAATGCCCCATCCGGCTGCTC
This sequence comes from Acidimicrobiia bacterium, assembly GCA_043720595.1. GTDB lineage: Bacteria > Actinomycetota > Acidimicrobiia > Acidimicrobiales > JANYDT01 > JANNBN01. The sequence goes on along the minus strand of JAYSSK010000257.1, from coordinate 735 downwards.
CGTCGCCACCCGCGTTGAACGCGGTGTAGATGACTGCCGGGACGATCATCCCGCCGAGCGCGGCCATCGCCGGGAGTGCCACCGATCGGCGGTCGCGGAGTTCGCCGACGACGAGTTCTCGTTTGATCTCCATCCCGACAACGAAGAAGAAGAACGCCATCAACAAGTCGTTGACCAGGTGGGCGAGGTCCTCCTCGAACACGTAGGAGCCGAACTCGAGGCGGATGTTCGTGGACCACAGCGTGTGATAGCTCGCATCCCAAGGCGAGTTGGCCCACACCAGCGCAACGATCGTGGCCGCAACGAGCAGGATTCCGCCGGCCGCTTCGATGTGCAGGAAGCGGACGAACGGTTGCGCCGCGCGTGCGAGCCTTCGGTCGCTGTGTATGAACGTGGGACGAGTACTGCTCGGGCGCAGGGACATGGGAGACTCCAGGAGAGGTCGACGAACTAGCGCCGACCAGACTTCCCGGCTCACCGAGCCCAAAGTGTACGGCCCCCACCGGCGCATCTCGCAGGTTCCCCAAAGTGGTGCCCCGTCGTCGGCGCGAACGCCCCGTCAGTCAGAAGATCGGGATGTCGTCGATGTCAGTCCAGGTGGATTCGAGTTCTGGTCGGAGTTGCCCACCCCGGAGGTTGTCCGTGAACACGGACAAAACGCTGTCGACCCCGGTTGCTGATCCGTTCAGGACGCCTTGGTAGCGGAACTGGTGGGAAAGCTCGCCGACCTGGGTG
>JAYSSK010000256.1:0-21422 GCA_043720595.1 Acidimicrobiia bacterium | reverse complement strand
GTCCAACATCGCCGCCGCGTTCACAAACACCTGCTCATCACGCTTCGCCAACTCGAACCGCTTCGCAGTGACCGCACCCGACAAACACCGCAAATGGGTTTGGGAGAACTCCCCCGCAGCGGCGGCTTCACGCACGAGCTCAAAATCTGCGAGCAGCTTCTCCTGCGCGCACCGGACATGACCCTCAGACCGGCGGGCACCAGACTTGGCAGCCAACCACGCGCTCACATCCCGAAACCCAAAATCACGAAAACAGGTTGTCTCGGCGAGACGCGAAACTGCACGTGTGCATACCGATTCAGCGGTTTCGACGAGCCGTCGGACGGCGAGAACATCATCCGGGGATAGCGGGTGTTCGGTGACGTGGACCATCAACTTGGCGAACCCTTCCGCCACCCCAGCTGTTATGTCCGCCAACGCCGCGTCCACACACCCACCCTACCACACAGATACGAACATATGTTCTGTTTCGACTAGTTTCCCAACATTTCGTTCACCGCATACAAGCCCACAACCAGCCACAACACACCACCAACCCAAACACACACAACCACCCGCCAAACAAACCGACGGCAGCGACCTGGCCGCTACCAACTCCCCTTGGTGTCGGTATTTCCGACTGCAAGCGGCGCATACTCCGTCAACCCGCCATTTCCAGTCCGAGTGGTGCCCTAACTGCTCCACCGAACTGATGAAGACGCCGGCGATGAAGGCGTGAAAGTGTTGCCACATGAGCGAATCCGAATTTTGCATCATGAGCGCCCGGGCCGAACGGGTTGCTCAACCGAGGGTTCAACTCCGATCCCTCCGTTCACCGCTCGGCCGCGCCCGGTCGAGGGTCTGAGGTGTTCGACGGCGAATCCCGACGAGCCAAGATCATCCTTGCTGCCGGCCTGGTCACCGCTCTGTTCCTCTGGTTGTTCATGCAAGCAGTTGGAGGGCTCATCGGCTCTGATGGCACAGCCCAGCCAGACCTGAGCGGTGACCTTGTTGGAGCAGTGGGAGCAGCACGCAACGCGGCCAGCACCACGTCACCTCAGAAGTTGGGCAGCTGCACCACCAGCCGAGGACCGCTCCCGGACACAACATGCACGCCTACCCCAGCTCAGGTCAGCAGCGCCACAGGAATTCCAGTACCGCCGACAGCGCGGAACTTTTCAAGCACCTACGAACAGTTCCAAGACTGGCATCTCGACGCCGCGTTCGAAGTCACCGATCCGACGCCGTACCTCGGCCTTGCGGACTTCCCCGGCCTTCGTGTCGGGGGCGGACCAGTACAGGCCAATCAGTCGGCCGACGGGTCGTACCGAACGTTGGAACTCACCGCCCAAACTCCGGGTACGGTGCTCGTGAAGCTGAGTGCCTTTACTACCTGAGGTCCGGCCGCCCCTCAGGGTTTGGTTTCGCCGTTGATGTAGACCCGGGGTAGGCGCGCCGACAAGCCACACGTGATCTCGTACGCAATGGTGTCCAGCCGGACGGCAAGTTCCCATGCGCTGATTTCCTCGTCGCCCTGCCGACCGATGAGTACCACCTCTTCGCCGATCGACACCTGCGAAGCAGGGTCGATTGCCGGCCCACAATCGATCACAATTTGGTCCATGGTGACCCGACCACCGATGTTGCGGCGCCGCCCACCGATGAGCACCTGCCCACCAACAGCTGACCAGCGCCTGGGGATGCCGTCGGCATAGCCGACCGGGATCGTGGCCACCAACGACTCGCACGGATACTCATATGCAAGGCCATAACTCGCACGCGCCCCGGCGGGAACCGTCTTCACATGCGAGACATGACTGACCACCTGCACCGCTGGCCGCAACTCCACCCCGTAGGCGGCCGGGTCTAAGCCGGCGTCGGGCGCCTGGCCGTAGATGGCGATCCCACAACGCACCATGTCGTACCGGGCCGTTGCATGTGCGATTGTCCCCGCCGAGTTGGCGGCATGGACGACACCCGGATCAACTCCGGCCATCCGCATGTCAGCCAAAACCTGCTCGAAACGGTGCAGCTGCTCTGCGGTGTACGAAAGCGTAGGTACGTCAGCCACGGCGAGGTGCGTGAACGTCCCGACATGCAGCACGTTGGGAGCAGCGGCGACCCGTTTTGCTAGGGCTACCGCAGCCTCGGGACGACACCCGACCCGCCGCATGCCGGTGTCCACTTTGATATGTACACGTGCTGTTGTTCCTGCGCTGCCTGCCGCAGCGCTGAGCCGATCTACTGCGCCCTCGGAATAGACGGTGGCGATGAGGTCGAGTGCTGCAACTGCCGGCTCGGACCCAACCGGAGCTTCGCTCAGCAGCAGTACCGGCGAGTTGATCCCTGCGTCACGCAAAACAACTGCTTCTTCCACCAGCGCAACGGCCAACATCGTTGCACCACCCCGCAACGCAGCAGCCGCTGCTTGCACGGAACCGTGTCCATATCCGTTGGCTTTGACGACGGCGCAAAACAGTGAAGTGCCCGCTGCATTGCTCAGCGCGCGTACGTTCGCCGTGATCGCACCGAGGTCGACAACGGCCGAAGAAGGCCTGAAGGTCACTGCGTCACCTCGCCCTCACGCCGCTCAGAACGGTCGCCACGAGCGAAGGAAGGTCGCCAGCTACAAGGCCAGCGGACAAGCCGCTGCTTGCCGCGGTTCCGTGCAGCCAGGCGCCGACCGAGGCAGCCTTCTGTGCCGACAACCCCTGAGCCAGGAGTGCCCCGATGACGCCAGCCAGCACATCGCCTGTGCCAGCCGTCGCCAAGCGCTGATCTCCGGTGGTGACCACATCGACCCAGCCGTCAGGAGTTGCAATCAGTGTGGTGGGACCTTTGAGCAGGACCACGGCCCCCGTGGCTGCAGCGAGACGCCGAACATCGGCAAACCGATTGGCGCTTACTGCCTGCCCTGTCAGCGCTCGGAATTCGCCGTCGTGTGGTGTCAGTACCGTGCTGCCCGGCGGGCGCCCGGCGAGACCGCGCACGGCGGCGTCGAATTCAGCGGTACGAGCCGTGCCAGCTGCCGCTGCAGCAGCAGGGGTGGCACCAATGCGTCGGCTGGCCGCCTGCAGCACTGCCCGCTGGCCCGGGAGCAGATCACCGTTGGAGGCGGCTCGCAGTGCTGCTGCCGTACCCTTCTCACCAACGTGTTGTGCACCGGCCCGAGCAGTGCCGGGAGGTGTCGAGCGAACAGCGACCTGAACGGCGGCTCGCGGTCCGGCGCTCACGCCTCTGGCCGAGGATGCAGCGCCGAGCACAGTCGGCCGGACGCCAATCGAACGGACAAGCGCCTGCGGATCTTCTTCCGCTGGCCCAGGTGCAAGCGCCACGATGGCGTCGGCGTCGATGACAGTCGGAAGGGGACACTTCGATAACACCTGACGGACGGACGACCGGGTCGTGCGCGCTCGGCCAAGACCAGGACCGATCACCAATGCTCCGCACTTTTCGGCAAGTTGCAGGGCTTGCTGAGACCAGTGCTCTTCAGGTAGTTCGACAGCAACCGCTTCGGTGTCCCCGACGGTGCGCCCAGGCACCGCGAGTCGGACCATGCCAGCACCAGCGCGGAGCGCTCCGGAAGCAACCAGCAACGGGGCTCCGGTCATGCCAGCTGAGCCGGATACCACCAGCACAGCAGCGTCCCACTTGTGCGCCTCGCGGCTGCGATGCGGCAGCAAACGAGCCACATCATCGTGGGTGACGACCGCGGCGTGGGCATAAGCGGCAGCATCAAGCCCGATGTCAGCAACGACAATGCGCCCTGCAGCTCGAGCGCCATCGCCGAGCAGCAAACCGGGTTTCATCGCTGCGAATGTGACCGTAGTGTCGGCTTGGACAGCGCTTCCGTCACCGAAGACTTCGCCGGTTATTGGATCGATGCCAGACGGGATGTCAACGGCCAGCACCCGTGCGCCTGAGGGGTCCGGTGCAACATACGGGCCATTGAGAGATATGCCGTAGGCGCCGTCGATGACCAGGTCGCTGCGCGGCAGACGAGCGGGTGGCGGAGTGCGGCGATCAACCCGGACAACCTGCACTCGAACGCCACGGCGTTCCAACAGGCGCGCAGCCACCAGAGCGTCGGCGCCGTTGGATCCAGGCCCTGCGACAACAACGACACGCCTGCCGTATGCGCCGCCCAGCATCGCGAGTGCCTCGACCGCCACTGCGTTTCCGGCACGTTCGATGAGCACCTCGGTCGGCACAGGAGCCGCGGCATCGAGGATACGAACCTCGTCGGGGAAGAGTACGGGGATCACGGATTCATTCTCGCGGCATCCTCGGGTCAACCAGTGTCAGATCCGACGCTCTCGGCAATCACCATCGCGATCGCCGTAGACCCCGTGTGTGTCAGCGACACATGCCACGAGGTGACACCGGCCGCTGCCGACAGCGCCGCCGCTTGGCCCGACAGTTTCAACGATGGGGCACCGGACTCTGCCAACACCGTTTCGACATCGTGAAACCCGAACGCGCCGAGGCCAACACCCAGCGCTTTCATCACGGCTTCCTTGGCAGCGAAACGGGCCGCGTACCGTTCCGAGGGATCGTTTCGTTGCTCGGCATCTGCCCGTTCGCCGGGCGTGAACCGCTCACGAATAGAGGGCGTGCGCTCCAGGATCTGGCGCATGCGGTCGACTTCGACGGCGTCGACGCCGATGCCAACGATCACAACGCAACACCCAGGGAAGCCGGAGGGCTCAGCCCTTCTTGGCTGCCCAGCGTTCGCGTGCCAACCGAGAGCGTTCGATGAGCAGTGCCGGGACTCCGTTGACGCTCTCTGCGACTTCGCCAGCAGGTGCAGCGCCTGCACCGGCGGCAGTTGCGCCGCCCGACGCTGCGGACGGCGTCTCATCGCCACCGGCCATGCGCCGCTCGAATTCTGGGATGGTCATCAGGTTGGCGCGGTCGATGGTGCCAACCCGTTCGCCGTTGTCGAACCACACCCAGTAGCGAATCCAGCTCAGGCCCTGGACGTGAATGACCTTGCCGAGCGTGCCGGAAGGAACGCCGCGAAGGGCGACCTTGGCACGGACGATTTCGCCGGCGGAAAGAGGTGCGGTCGTTGCAGCCATATCGAAGGAGACCTTAGCCGAGGGCTTTCTGGGGTCCCGACTCTGCGTTCGGCGAATACGCAGTGGCGCCGATTCGGCTTCTTCGATAGGCGTCGACGTGACGAATGCCACTACGGTGCCACGCCATGACCGAGCGATTCCGAACCGAATGGGACACCGAGCCAAACCCGAGCTACGACATCTGGACCATCACGAACGGTGGCGAGGTTGTTCCCGGCGTGTTGAAACCGTTGGTCGCCACCACGTTCAATCGGCAGGACTCGACCAGCCTCGCTGCGCTGATGGCTGCGTACCCCACCGGACATCTCGTCACCCTGTACGAGCCTCCAATCGGCAACTTCTTCGGCATCTTCGCAGGCCGAATCGCGATCAACGTAGGTTTCACGGCTGCGGCCATGAGCGTGTTGGACCCGCAGATAGCCGAGGCAATGCTGCAGCAGTTCTTCACCGGTGCCAGCGGCACCGAACGATTCGTCGTGCGTGTCTCGGAAGAAGAACGTGCCCCCGTGGTCGCCATCGCAGAAGCGCAACGGGCGGAGGCACCGGGGGCGCTCGCAGCGCGCCAAGCCGATCTGTATACCGAGCGTGCGTCAGACCACGCGAACAAGGATCGGGCACTCGGGTTGCAGGACGCGTGGGCCCGTAACGAAGCGCTGGCCGCCGAGGGACTGGACCTCGTGAACCTCCACTACGTGGTGTCGACTGCCGCAGGCGAGTGGCAGGTGAAGCTCGCCGGAGTCCTCATGATGTGCGAACAGGACCCGGCCAATGTGATCGCATTGTGCAGCGGCCTCGGCGAAGTTGAATCGGCCAAACCAGCGATCGGCCTGTACGAACTAGCGAAAGAGGCCAACAAGCACGCCGAGATAATCAGTGCACTGATGAACGAGCCCGCTGCGACAGTCCTCGAACGAATCGCATCAGCGTCGAAAACGGGCTCCGAGCCCGGGGCATGGCGAGAGTTCGCCGCCTCATTCAAGGAGTTCCTTCATCGCTATGGGTTCCGCGGCCAAGGTGAGGTCGACGTATCGAACCCTGACTGGAGTGAACAGCCAGCGTTCGTCATCAGCCAGATCCGTTCGATGCTTGCGGTTCCAGAATCAGACTCGCCTCGGGCTCAGGTTGCCAAAGCCGCTGTTGGACGTGCGGCGTTAGAGCAGACACTCCGTGACTCGCTTCCCGCAGAAATGGTGCCGATCTTCGACGCCGTTCTCGCCCAAGCGCAGCACTTCACCCGCCTGAGAGAGCTGTCGAAGGCCACATGGGTACTGGGGGTACGGCGCGCACGGCCGACCTACCTTGCCATTTGCGACGGAGTCGCTGCGGTGCTCGGTATCAGCTCGGACGACGTCAACTTTCTTTTGCTCGACGAGGTGGAGCAGGTTGTCCGAACCGGCTCGCTAACAGACGTGGCAGATCGCATCCAACGTCGGCGTGTCCAGTGGGAGGAAGCACATCTCCACGTGCTGCCCGACCTGTGGGTCGGCGAGCCAACCACCGAGGCATTGGGCGAAGCGGCCGACACCACCGAACTCACCGGTCTCCCAGTTTCACCCGGCAACGGGCAACCCGTCCGCGGCACCGCCCGCATCGTCGCCGACGTTCAAGCGGCGATGGAGCGCGAAATCGAAGTTGGCGACATCCTCGTTGCCCCGTTCACCGACACTCCTTGGACACCGCTGTTCATACCGGCAGGCGCCGTCGTGGTTGAGACGGGCGGTGTGCTCAGCCACGCTGCTACGGTGGCGCGCGAATTCGGGATTCCCTGCGTGGTGATGGTGAAAGATGCAACGCGAATCATCCACGACGGGGACACCGTCGAGGTCAACGGCGTCACCGGTCAGGTGACCATCATCAGCCGCGCATAATCACCTGAGCGGGGCCAAGTTCTACGCCGGCAGCTGCAGCTTCGGGCGAGGTCGAACCGGACTCCACATGAATGATCCCGTGCGAGGTTCGTTCAATTGTCACCCCGCCTCCAATCTGCGGGGCAGCTACCTGACTGTTCGTGGCACGCCCAGGTTGTGCAACCACCAGCGCCGATCCGACGATTGCCACCCCGAACGCAGCGAAGGCAGTACGCCGACGCTTGGTTCGGAGTCGTGCGGTCTTGTTGCGCTGAACGGCCATGCGGCCTTCCAGGTCTGCCTGAACCGCGACAGACGTTCGGCCGAGCACTGCCGCCAGTACGTCGAGGTCCTGGGTCCGCAGCCACACGTTGCCGGCCTGCTGATTGCGCAACGAGCGGACAAAGTCCAGATACGCCTCAAGAAGATCATCGTCGGAAGCTTTGCGTGCAAGCCGGTGATTCACCGGGTGCGTGTTGTCGCCAACTCGAAGGTTGGATGCGGTCACTTCAAGTGTGCTGTTCGCGCGAGACATGACCCATCCATCGACTGCAATCCCCGAACACTGAACGGTGCCGATCACGTTGTGTGACCAAATCCATCAATCACGATGAACTGAACAACCGGCTCGCGTCGACCATGCAACCTCCGCGCGCATGGCGGATTGCGACCAAGAACCTCCGCTGCGGAGACGCAGCCTCAGGCGGAGTAGGCGAGCTCTCGCTCGACGACGCTGCACAGATGTGCGGTGACTGCTTCGGCCTGAACCGCCGTCTGAGCTTCGACCATCACGCGGACAAAGGGCTCGGTGCCACTAGGCCGGATGAGCACACGACCGCCGCCAGCCATGGCAGTCTCGGCATCACGCACCGCTTCCCACAGCCCAGATGCATCGGCCAGCTTTGTGCGGTCGACGCCCCGCACGTTGCGCAGCACCTGCGGCAGCCGCACCATGACAGACCCAAGCGCCGACAGTGACCTACTGGTCCGCGCCATGAGGTCCATGACAGCGACGCCGGTGAGCAGACCGTCACCGGTTGAGGCGTAGCGGGTCATGATGACGTGGCCGGACTGTTCGCCTCCTAGCGAAAAGCCGCCAGCTTCGAGCGATTCCAGCACATAGCGGTCTCCGACCTTGGTCTCGACGACGTTGATGCCCTCACGCTGCATTGCTAACTTGAAACCAAGGTTTGTCATCACCGTGACGACCACCGTGTCGTCTGTGAGTTGCGAGCGCGAACGGAGATCCAACGCCAACATGGCCATGATCTGATCACCGTCGATCAGATCGCCAGCCGCATCGCACGCCAGGCACCGGTCGGCGTCGCCGTCGAACCCCAAGCCGAGGTCCGCACCACTGCGTCGGACCTCGTCCATGAGCGACTGCAAGTGAGTTGACCCGCAACCGGCATTGATATTCACGCCGTCAGGGGTGTGGTGGAGCATTGTGACCGTCGCGCCAAGGCCCGTCAGTACCGGCCCGGCAATTGCTGACAGCGCCCCGTTGGCCGCGTCGACAACAACGTGCAGCCCACTCAGGCGACGGCCTTCGATGACTTCAGCGATGTGTGACTGGTACGTCGAAACCGCTGCCCCGTTATCGTCGTGGACCCAGCCGACCCGGGCGCCGGACAAGTCGGACAAATCCGCATCAGCCCGCAACGCCGGGGCGGCGAGGATCCTGGACATCAGCTCACCGTAGACAGCGTCGATAGCGTGTTCGGTGGCGTCATCGAGCTTGCGCCCGCCGGCAGAAAAGAACTTGATGCCGTTGTCCTGGAACGGGTTATGACTGGCCGAGATCATGGCCGCCGGAAGGTTGCGCTGGGCCGATGCAAGGGCGACTGCGGGTGTGGGAACTACGCCGAGGTCGATAACATCCGCACCTTCGGCTGCGAGACCGGCCGCCAACGCTCCGAACAGCTGCAAACCAGACCGGCGCGTGTCACGACCAACCAGGAACGTTCCTCCGGGCAGTTCGCGCGCGGCGGCGCGCCCCAGCGACATGACGACCTCGGGGGTGAGTTCGGTGTTGGCGACTCCGCGCACACCGTCGGTTCCGAATCGGGGAATGGAGTTCATGTCTGGATCTCAACCAATTTCTGTTCGACACGGGAAAGCAGTCCGCCGCCCCAGAAGGGCGGCGGCGTACAACAACAAGCTGTCGGAATGACTCCGAAGCGGATCAGCGCTTGGAGTACTGACCGGCCTTACGAGCCTTCTTGAGGCCGTACTTCTTGGATTCTTTCTTGCGATCGTCACGCGTGAGAAAGCCAGACTTCTTCAGTGGGGCACGACGCTCGGGGTCAAGTTCAGCAAGCGCACGGGCGATGCCAAGACGCAACGCGCCAGCCTGCCCAGCAACTCCACCGCCGTCCATGGTGACGTCGACGTCGAACTGATCAGCCAGTTCGAGCGCCCGGAGCGGCTCGGTGGCCTGCATACGGAGCAACTCCGAGGGCAGGTACGCAGCAATGTCGCGACCGTTGATGGTTACCTTGCCGGTGCCTTGACGCAGACAGACACGGGCGATGGCACGCTTGCGGCGGCCTGTTGCTTGCACGAGGGGTTTGGACACGATGATTCCTCTAACTTCTTCTGGCCGGTTCAGGCCGCGGGCTTGCGCTTGGCCTGGGGGAGCTCGAGCTTGACTGGCCCTTGGGCCGAATGCGGGTGGGACTCACCCGTGTAGACCTTGAGCTTGCTCAACTGCTGGCGGCCGAGAGTGTTCTTCGGGAGCATGCCGCGCACCGCTTGGCGCACGACTTCTTCAGGCTTGGAAGCCAGACGCTCGGCTTGGGAGAACGTCCGCAAACCGCCGGGGTAACCCGAGTGCCGGTGAAAAAACGTCTTTGCGGCCTTATTCGGATCGAGGTAAACCTTGTCCGCGTTGACAATGATGATGAAGTCACCAGTATCCATATGAGGCGAAAAGATGGGCTTGTGCTTCCCACGCAAACGCAGTGCTACCTCGGTTGCAAGGCGGCCCAGGGTGAGATCGGTCGCGTCGATCTCGTACCAGGTGCGGGTGATGTCGGAAGGCTTGGGGCTGAACGTACGCACGTGCAGGTCCATATCGTGAGGTGATCGGATACTTGCCCGGAACAGGCGACCACATGGTCTGAAGCCGAGCCGTGCAAGGTTAGCGGACGCGCGGGGGGGTGTTGACCGAAGCGGGTCGCAACACTTTCCACGACCTCAAACGAGCTTCGCAGCACACGATCTTCACGCAAGTTGACGAAACAGGTAATTCGACCCGCCTTTGGCCCTAAGGGTCTGGTCTGCCCGCGTCGATGAGAGCACCGTATGATGTCGTTTCGGAACATATACCTCGCCATTTCGGCGGCCTTGGCGACGACGTACTTCGTCATCGACCCAAGCCCAACATCGAAACTGCTGCTGTACAACGGTGTCGCGCTGTGCTCGGTCATCGCAACGGCAGTCGGGATCAAGGTCGGCAAGCCTGAGTACAGGACGCCGTGGCTCCTGTTCTTAGCGGGCCTCACGTCCTTCCTCACCGCAGACATCATCTACTACTTGCTCGAACGCAGCAGCGAGACCGTTCCGTTCCCATCGATCGCTGACGCCTTCTACCTCGCCATGTACCCAATGATGGTCCTCGGCCTTGCGCTGATGATCCGCAACAGCACCAAAGGTCGCCGGGATTGGGCCGGCGTCATCGACGCCAGCATTTTCGGCATCGCCCTGTTCTCCGTTCTCTGGGTCTTGGTCATGGACAGCTACGTCCCAGCGTCTGGTCAGCGCTCTTTCGAGCGCATGATCGCCCTTGGGTACCCCGTTGCCGACCTCGCCGTCCTCTTCGTCGCAATTCGCCTTGCCGTGACCGCGCATCGTCGCACCCGGTCGCTCGTGCTGATCATCGTGGCCCTGTCGTCGTTGGTGCTTGCCGATATCCAATACGGCTTGCTCAATGCAGCAAACGCGTTCAAGACCGGAGGCACCGTCGATGCCTTCTGGCTTTGCTTCTATGTGGTGTTCGGGGCGGCCGCGCTCGACCCGACCATGAAGAAGCTCTCCGACATCGGCGTCAACCAGATCGAACGGCTGAGCCGAGCCCGGCTGTCGCTGATGTTCTTCGCAACGCTCACCGTTCCAACGATCGATCTGTTCTGGGGCAACCAGTCAGACCGAGTAGTCACCCTCATTAGCTCTGCGGTGCTGTTCGCCCTCATGCTCAGCCGCGTGCTTGGGCTGGTCAGGTCCGTGGAATTCGGTAAAGAGCTCTTGCGTCGTGAAGCACGCCAAGATCCGCTGACTGGGATGGCGAACCGCACCCTGTTTGCAGAGCGCACAGCCTCTGCTCTCGCGAACAACAAGCGCAATGTCGCTGTGCTGTTGATCGACCTCGATGACTTCAAGGCGATCAACGACAGCCTGGGACATGCAGCAGGCGACCAAATCCTGGTCGTCGCAGCGGAACGAATCGGACGATCTGTTCGTGAAAACGACCTTGTCGCTCGCCTCGGTGGTGATGAGTTCGCCGTGCTGCTGACCAGTTCGATCGACAGCCAAGATGCGGCCGGAACGGCGTCTCGCATCTTGCGAGCGCTCGACGAACCAGCGGTCGTGATGGAGCGATCCATCCGCATCGGCGGCAGCGTGGGAATCGCAATGCAGATCCCCGACTCTGATGATGTTCAGAACATCCTTCGCCGCGCTGACGTTGCGATGTACTCCGCGAAACGCGAAGGCAAGGGACGATTCGAGTTCTTCGAGCAGAGTCACTACGACGAAGTCGTTGACAAGATCATGCTCAAGACCGACCTCGCAGACGCGCTTGCGCGCAACGAGTTCGAGATCGTTTACCAACCCATCATCGAGACCGACACAGCGATGATCCGCTCGGTGGAGGCGCTCCTGCGCTGGAACCATCCCAAACGGGGTCGCATCTCGCCGAACGTCTTCGTGCCGCTGGCGGAAGAATCCGGCGTCATCAAAGAAATCGGTGGGTGGGTACTGGCGCAGACCTGTCTCCAGGTGCGCGAATGGCAAACGACCATCCCACACTGCTCGGAGCTGCGCGCCAGCGTCAACCTTTCGGCGAAGCAGCTGGAAGATCCACAGCTGCTGCACCGGCTCACAGAAGCCTTGCGAATTTCGGGGCTCGCCCCGAACGCACTGATGCTTGAGGTAACCGAGTCGCTGCTCGTCTCGGCCAGCACCCGCAATACACGTGTCTTGGAGCAGCTCACCGCGCTCCGGGTTCGCATCGCCATCGACGACTTCGGAACGGGGTACAGCTCGCTGAGCTACCTGCACTCGTTCCCGGTCGACACGATCAAGATCGATCAAAGCTTCGTGCAGAAGCTCGACGACACCGTCACTTCCAGAGCGCTGGTACGCACAGTGATCGACCTGGCGCGCGCCGTGGGCGGAACAACCGTTGCTGAAGGTGTTGCCAACCAACGCCAGTTGGACATCCTTGCCGAGCTCAATTGCGATCTCGTGCAGGGCTTCTACTTCTCTCGACCTCTGGCCGCCGCAGCATGCGCAGACTTTCTGTATCGACGCAACGCCTCCAACGAACTTCTCCCACTTCCTGCGAAAACTCGCCGAGCCGTGGGCTCACATTCGCCGAGCGTCGTCGAGATCCTTCGCGGAATTCGCGAAGTAGAGCCCGTTCTTGAAGCCCTGGACAGGTTCCACCGCGAAGTGGGGGCACCCATCACCGCGCGCTGGCCATGGCTGTCGTCCTGGTTCAACCTGCATCCAGACGCAGAGCTTCGGGTGCTGATCGTCCGCAACAACGAATCAACGACCATCGACGCAGCGGCAATCCTGGCTGTAACCCAGGCTGGCAACCGGACTCGAGTGTTCACCGTGGCAGAACAGTCCGCGACCGTAGCCAGCCTTTTCGCCCGCGACGAGTTGTCCGCCGATCGATTGGCTGCGGGTCTCGCCGACTTCGTCCTCGAACTGTCGGGTGGCTGGGAGCTTGAGTTCCAGCAGGTCCACTCGAAGAACCCGCTTGCAGAAGCGCTCGACCGATATATGCCGTCGTTGAAGACTGAATCCGCCTTGGCCATTCCAACCGTGAAGTTCGCCCCGGGCATGCGTTCCGAGGACCTGCTGAGCAAAAACATGCGTAAGCAGCTCAAACGAGGCACCGCCAAGCTGGACGCGGAATGCCCGGACTGGCACATCCGGTTCGTCAGCTCGACCGACGACATCATGACGTTGCTGCCTGACATCGAAGAGACGCATATCGACCGTGACCATGACCGACGCAAGGAGTCCGATTTGGACAACGCGCTATCTCGTCGCTTCTGGCAGGAGACCATCGTCGCCCACTCCTATACCAGTGAGTTGGAGCTGGCAACGCTCATGGTCAACGACACGGTTGCTGCATACGTGCTGTCGTTCGTTGACGGCGACACGTACAGAGTTTTCGATGGCCGTATGAACAGCGCCTACGCGAAGTACTCGCCGGGACGAATTCTGGAAGCAGCGACCCTCGACCGGGCTTTGAAAGACCCACGATTCGCCATCTTCGACTGGATGACCGGCGTTGCGCCAGAGACAATTCTGGCGGTCAACAATTGGGAACCACGTCTCGTGCTTCATGCGTCGGGTGCAGACCATCCGGACCGAAGCGGAGCCGTCACCACGACAGGCCGCTCGCGTTCATCGCGAGTGACAGCCGGAACGGTCTCCGAGGCGCGGTCGACTCGGGATCCGCTCGCGTCGACTTCGGCGTAGTTCACCTCGCTGTCAGACTCGCGTGAGTAATCATCGGCTGACGCCCGTAGACACCGACAGCCTGGAAGCCCGCCTATGAATGTCGCTCTCGCGTTTGCGCTTGCATCCGCCTTGTTCTGGGGGTCTGGAGACTTTCTCGGCGGGCTTGCAAGCCGTACAGCGAGTTCGATCCTCACTACTTTTACGGCACAGGCCGCTGGTCTGGTGGGCCTATTGGGCGTCTGCGCAGCAACGGGCCCAAACCCGCTCGACGGTACGCTGCGACTCTCGGACATCGGGTGGGGTGTCGTCGCGGGGTTGTCCGCTGTTGTTGGCCTGGGCATGTTCTACGAAGCGATGGGACGTGGCCCGCTCGGTCCTGTTGCCAGCGTGACGTCAGTCGTATCGTCGCTCGTACCAGTCGGAGCGGGAGTCCTCTTCGGCGAACGACCATCTATCCGAGTCCTTGCCGGTGTCGGTGTGGCGATCGTTGGCATTTGGCTCGTTGCCGGTCAGCGCAGGGCGGAGGACGAACAGGCAGCAACTGGTCGCACGCTCGCTCTCGCAGCTACTGCTGGCATATTCTTCGCTGGTTACCTCATCGCTTTGGCACAAACGTCTGGAGAATCCGGGCTCTGGCCAGTTGCGGCAGGACGCGCAGCCGCGACTGTGGCAATTGGACTGGTGTTCCTCGGGACCAAAATCGGGAACCCATCACAGCCTGCTGGCACTCCTGCGGTGCGGGGACTGTCCGTCGGTGCCGGCATCCTGGACGCGGCGGCCAACGCCCTTTATGCACTCGCGGTTCGAAACGGCATGTTGTCCGTGGTCGCGGTCGTTGCTTCGATGTATCCGGCAAGCACGGTCGTCCTGGCCCGAGTCTTCCTGTCCGAACGGCTGACCCGCCGACGCGGCGCAGGAATGGCAGTCGGGTTCGGCGCCGTCGGAATCATTGCGTTTGCGTCAACTGTTGGCGTCGTGCTTCCGCCACCCGTGCCGGTGCCATTCGATGCTCCGATATCGGCTGACCTTCCGATTTCGTTCGAGTCTCCTGGATCGATGCCGCCATCAACGGCTCCGCAACAGTTGCCGCTGGTCGAGTTAGGAGCAGACCCACCCGAAGTCAATTTCCACAGTGATGTGGTTGACGAGGTACTCGTCGACTTCGACTCTGACCCGGACGCAGCGGGCTAACCCTCGCCTCGACCCACAATTCGACCGTAGATGCGGTCGACGTCGACCACCAGGGCGACTCGGGTGAGGTTGGCACGTGGCGCCTGGTACCGGGCTTCGTAACGGGCCTCAGCGTCAGCGACCTCGACAGCATCGGCGGTGACACGCACAGCACCTTCGAGCGTGAGCCACCACCCGCCATCGACCTGACACAACGAGACACGGCCGGCAACTGCTGCATGGACAGCTTTTCGAGCCGAGGCCGATGTGATCACGCGGGCTGTCCCCGTGGACTGATCGAAGGTGAACCCAACTGGCGAAACGTGGACGCGACCGTTCGGACGCGCAACCGACAAAGTCGCAAGGTGTCGTTGTCTGAGGAAGAACAACGCCTCGGATTGAAGATTTCGTGGATCGAAGGACACTGCCCGAGCCATCAGAGTTGCGACCTAGTCGGGTTCTTCTAGACGGGGTCTTGGAGGCATGCCGGAAGTGCCTCGACGTGCACCAAGGTGAGCGCTTGGGTCGGCCGAGTCATTGCGACGAACAGAGCACGAAGGCCCGTTGGTGTCTCTGCGACAATTCGGCCGGGCTCGACGACCACAACGCCATCGAACTCGAGGCCTTTCGCGATACGTACCGAAATGACCGATACGTCGATTCCGCCCTCGCCGCGGTCGAAGGCAACCTCCGCACCCCGCAAAGCGTCGGCCACCTCGCTCACCAATCCTTCTGGCGCGATCACGCCGATGGTGCCAGCACCAACGTCTCGACGAAGCTCCGCCAACGCGCGAACCGTCAACCCGACGATGGTGTCGGCGGCACCCCCGGCAAGGAATTGTGGACCCTTGCCAACAGAGCGAACGGACTTCGGCACCGTGAGCCCAGGGGCCGCAGCTTTGAGAACACGCGCAGCGACATCCATGATTTCGGCCGGTGTCCGGTACCCGACCGTGAGCTCTTCGATGCGCGGCGTCTTTTTGCCAGGGAGGTGCTGCAACACCCCAGTCCACGTTTCAGGTGCCCACATTCCGGTGGCTTGCCCAATATCGCCGACGATGGTCATCGAACCCGAAAGCGAACGCCGGGCCAACATCCGCAACTGCATAGGGGAAAGGTCTTGCCCTTCATCCACCACGATGTGGCCATAGGTGCGCAGATCATCTGTGGTTGTTCCATCGGTGAGAGTGCGCGGCGGATGATCGTGAAGCACATGGGCAGTTGTCGGAAGCGGCCCAATGTGCGTAGCTGCTTCATCGAGCAGCGCGACGTCAGCTGAGGTCCAGGGGACTTCGTCGATGGACTCGCCGCGTACCCGGTACAGCAAACGCTGCTCGTCTTCAGTGAGGAGCGTCCCGCACGCCGCTTTGATCAAAGCCGGCGCTCCGAAGAGGTCACGCAACAGCACTTCGGGAGTGAGCAACGGCCACACGCGCTCGATGAGCTTTTTCACCTCGGCGTCATGACGCATGGCCGCTGAAAAGTCAGCTCTGGCCGAGACGCCGGTGCCATCGCCGGACTGACGACCTGACCGGCCGAGTGCCCTTTCGTAGACGGCGTACAGGCGGTCGACGACGAGCGACATGAGCTGTTTGCGCCCCTGATTGTGCACGCGATTGCTACGCCGAGCAGAAGAGACACATTCAGCAAGGTCGGCAGCTGGAACACGCAGCTCGTAGACGCCATAACCGACAAGCAAATCTTCCTTCGGAGTGCGCTGCCGGGTATTGACCGCCTTGCTGATGACTTTCGCCAGCCGCGGGTCGCCCTTCAGGCGCGCCACCTGCGGTGTGTCGACTGCCCTGGTCTCCACCCCGTGCACGAGGTCGTCGATCGACGACATCACAACGCCGGTTTCGCCCAAAGATGGGAGCACCCGAGAGATGTAACGCATGAAAGTGCGGTTGGGCCCGACTACCAGAACACCCTGACGTTCCAGGGGGAACCGATGCGCGTACAATAGGTACGAGGCTCTGTGCAGGGCAACTGCAGTCTTTCCGGTGCCAGGACCGCCTTGCACAACCATGACGCCGTGCATGTCGGACCGGATGATTTCGTCTTGCTCGACCTGGATCGTTGCGACGATGTCGCGCATATGAGACCCACGCACCCGTCCA
Source organism: Acidimicrobiia bacterium (assembly GCA_043720595.1). GTDB lineage: Bacteria > Actinomycetota > Acidimicrobiia > Acidimicrobiales > JANYDT01 > JANNBN01. The sequence goes on along the minus strand of JAYSSK010000256.1, from coordinate 4,526 downwards.
AGCGCCGCAAGCAGCGCGCCGGTACCGACCAAAGTGCTGTCGTCGTTCTCCAACAGGTCGACGTTGAACACTTCGTCGTCGATTGAGATCAGCGTCTCGCCGCTGGTGGTGAGGTGCCTTCGGCGAGTGAGCCCCAACGGGTTGCGGCCTGTGGCTCGGTAGAAGGGTTCGGCTACCGGAGCTCGCCAGTCGACCACCACGGGGTTTTGCTCTGTATCAAGAACCGACACCCGGCCAAGGTGGAACTGTTCCCCATCTGTTCGGTCGATTCGACCGAACACCAGGGACTCGGAACCGATTTCAAGCCGTGCAAGCCGGTCAGCGGAACGCTCGCCCATGACATCACGCTCAAACCGCGCCTGGTGAGTGCCGCCCGCCTCGGAGATCACATTCGAGGTGATCTGCCGCGCCGAGTCCCGCATTCCGTCGAGGCACCGGTACGCGAACGCCAGATACTCCTGCTCCCGGCTGAATTCGTCGGTTGCTCTTGGCGCGTCGATCAACGCGCCATTCGACTCGGCGTTCGCTCCGGTTCGGTTGGTTTCGCCCGTTTCGGGTCGGTCGTGAATATTCATAACTCCACAACCCCTTGGCCGGTCGTCAACGCTTGGCGGGGGGATGGAAAACCATAGTCGTCAGTGAGGGCCCTCTGTGATCGGGCCCCTCAACTCGCCAGAGCGGGCAGACTCACACGGTGTTTGTTCACCCTCCCCGCCTGTCCGAAGAACTGAAGGGTCGCAAGATCGACCGGGCCTCGATGCGCCGCGCATGGTCGTTCGGCCGGCCGTACCGGCTCCAGCTTGCGGCTTACATGGCGGTCACCATCGCAGGAACGTTCTTCGGGGTCATCCCCGCTTTCTTATTCCGGTCAATCATCGACCAGGCAATTCCTCAGGCTGACCGAGGTCGAATCACCCTACTCATCGTGGCGTTGATCGCCATCGCGGCGCTCTCCGCTGTTCTCGGATTCGTGGCGCGTTGGACCGGTGCTGTGCTTGGTGAGGGGATCATCGCCGACATGCGCATCGCGCTGTTCCGCCACGTGGGCCGCATGCCCATTTCGTTTTTCACCCGCACCCAGACCGGCGCCCTCATGAGCCGGCTCAACAACGACGTCATCGGGGCACAACAGGCGTTCACGTTCGTACTTCGTTCGACCGTCACCGATGTGCTCACGGTCCTCATGACAACCGTCGCCATGCTGCGACTCAATTGGGTCATCACCGTCCTGGCGTTTCTCATCGTGCCGCCTCTCGTCCTCATCAGCCGTCGTGTGGGAAAGCTGCAAGAACGAGCAGCACGCCAGCAGATGAAACTCAACGGCGACATGCACTCCACCATGACCGAGCGATTCAACGTTGCCGGCGCCTTGCTCGTCATGCTGTTCGGTCATCGCCGCAAAGAAGACACCGAGTTCGCCAACACTGCTAAGTCGGTTGCCGCAATTGGGGTGAAGCGTGCCATCACCGGGATGTCACTCACCGTTGGCTTGCCCCTCATCGGAGCAGTCGGTGTTGCCGCCGTGTACTGGTGGGGAGCGCGCCAGGTGATCGAAGGTGCCATGACCGTCGGCACGATGGTCGCGATGGCGACTCTGGTCCAGCGTTTGTATGGCCCCCTCACCGACCTCGCATCGGCCCGGGTCGACTTCGTCACAGCATTCGTGTCATTCGACCGCATCTTCGAAGTGCTCGATGCTCCACACCCCATTGCTGATGCACCAGACGCGCATCCCCTGCCGATGAGCGCTCTCGGCGCCGCAGTCGCCTTCGATACGGTTCAGTTCACGTACCCAGACACCGCATTGGTTCCATCGCTCGAAACCGAGCCGCGGCGTGGGGCTTCAACCGACGGGCCGGCCATCACGCTCCGGGGAGTTTCGTTTGCGGCCCCTGCCGGGTCTTTCACTGCCATCGTTGGCCCGAGCGGGGCTGGCAAGACCACCATCAGCTCCCTGATTCCTCGCCTGTACGACGTCACCTCAGGATCGATCAAGGTTGACGGACACGACGTACGTTCGCTTACTGTCGAGTCCCTTCGAGATGCCATCGGTGTGGTGTCACAAGACGCCCACCTGTTCCACACGTCCATCGCGGCGAACCTTCGATACGCGAAGCCCGACGCAACCGATGCCGAGCTGCAAGTGGCCGCAGAAGCAGCCAGCATTCACGAGATGATCGCGTCCTTGCCTGACGGGTACCACACCGTCGTTGGCGAACGCGGTTACCGATTGTCAGGTGGCGAGAAGCAACGCCTCGCTCTGGCGCGGGTGCTGCTCAAGGCGCCGCGAATCGTCATCCTGGACGAAGCCACCGCTCACCTCGACTCCGAGACAGAGGCAGCGGTGCAGCGCGCCCTTGAAACGGCACTGGCAGGCCGCACCACCATTGCGATCGCCCACCGGTTGGCAACGGTCCAGCACGCCGACCAGATCCTGGTTGTTGACGACGGTCGAATCGTCGAACGTGGCACCCACGCCGAACTGACGGCCATGGGAGGGCTCTATGCAAGCTTACGATCTTCGCAAGACTTGATGGTTGGCTGAGCTGAGGCCGGTTTTGACCTATCGGACCGAAAGCCACGACGACCGGGCTCGGTCCAAGATCTGCATCACCTCGAGGCTGTGCGCAAGCGACATCTTTGGGTGCTCGGTGAGGTCCGCTTGAATTGCCTCGCGTACTGCGGCGACTTGGTGTGAGTACCCGTGACCCAGTGTCGGGACCGACGTTGCCTTCAACTGCAGCAACCCTGCCTTCGTGACACCCTTGGCCGCTTCGATGGCTTGACTTGCCCGAACAGATTTGCCCAGCCGCCCCATCACTTCGCCCATCAACTTCGAGGCGGTGCCTGCGCCCGACGCGGTGCCGGTTCGCCCCAGATCTGCGGGGACCGCCGCAACCAGCGAGTATCGGGTGGCACCGAAGAAAGGCTCGTGAAGTGTGACACTTGCCTGCGTTCCGCGGAGGATTGCCTCGTTGGAACCGCGAGACCGAAGCGACGCCGTAATCGTGCTGATGGAACCAGAACGATGGTTCAACATCAGCGCCACATCTTCATCGACGCCTGTTGTGCCTTTGCGTGCCGTGCTCACGACGTCGACAACCGGGCCCAACGCGGCAACGGCGAGGGACACTCCGTAGACGGCTCTGTCCAACAACGCTCCGCCGCCGCCGGGGGTGAACACATGGTGTGATGGGTTGACGACGACCGCGTAAGAGAAGTCCGCTGTGAGCTGGCGGAGTTCGCCGAGACCGCCGTGAGCGGCGAGGTCCAGCGCCGCCTCAACGGCGGGCAAAAACCGGGTCCACATCGCTTCCATGCAGAACCGACCGGTTTCTCGAGCGGCTTCGGCGATGAGTCGTGCGTCGGATTCCGTCACCGCGAACGGCTTCTCGATCAAGACATGCTTTCCTGCCTGCATCGCCGCCACCGCAAGCTCGGCGTGCGAAGCGGGCGGCGTTGCGATGTACACGACATCGATGTCCGTCGCCGAAAACAACCCATCGATGGTTGGTTCGAGGCGAGCAGCGAAGGTCGACGCAATGGCTGCGGAACGGGTAGTGGTCCGAGCGGCACATGCAACGACTCGATTGCCCGGAGTGATAACAATGTCTGCACCCATACGAACCGCCATGGCACCAGCACCAACCACGCCCCAACGCAACACGGGGCCGTCGAGCGCTGGCTCGGACTTCTCCGTCGTTGCTGGTGCAACCGGTGCATTCTTCTTCAAGATGTTCATCATCAGCGCGCCCAGTCCATGGGTTCAACAGGCTCAAAGGTCGAGGTGATAGGCACCGACGCCCCTGTTGGACCAGCGTGATGGACCGCCAGCACGAGCTCATTCACGTGCAGCATGTAGTCAGCCGATAGACGACAGCGACGCCCCTGCGAAATGGCCTCGGCCATCTCGTTGATGCCGCGAGCAAAATCCATTTGCTGGCTCCCCCGGTACTCGTGCTTGGCAGGCTTGGCGGCCAGACGCACGGGCAGCTTGGGTGACGTCACTTGCCGACGACGAACATTGAACGACTTCTGGACTTTGACCGGGGACCCGTAGAACCACGAGTCCTCGATGGACAACGTGCCGTCGTCGCCGAAGATGCGCAGCTGATGGTCGTGCTCCGCCACGATGGAGCAGGTGAGGCGCACCACGACCCCTGACTGATGCGTGATGGTAGCGACCGAAAAGTCAGCGGCGTTTGGCTGCAACGGATCTTCTGTGCGCTTATTGTCTATAAGCGTCGAAGACATCGCTGTTACGTGGGTCGCCGGCCCGAAAAACGCAGGGAACCACGTCAGGTAATACCCGGCATGTTCCAGCGTGCACCCGGTCTCGAACTCGTTGGTCGAAGGCCACGGAATCCCCGTTTCCGACAACCAGCTCTTGTACGGCATGTTGTGCACCAGGCCATCGTCCATCTCGGCGTACGCGCAATAGACCTGGCCGATGCGGCCACGACGCAGTTCGCGCCACAACGTCTGCGCTGACTCGCCCAGCAGCGAACAGGGTGCGCCTGAGAGGA
>JAYSSK010000255.1:0-7042 GCA_043720595.1 Acidimicrobiia bacterium | reverse complement strand
TACGCAACGTCGGCGTAGTTCTGCACCTTCACGCTGACGTCGTAGCCAGCAGCTCGGGCCGCGCGTTCGGTCAGCCCGACCGTTGCGATTTGCGGCCGGGTGAACACGGCACTTGGCACAAACCGGTGGTCGGTGCTGCGCGGGGCATCGGGGTGCAGCAGGTTGTGGCGCACGACGCGCATCTCGTGGTTGGCAACGTGCTTCAGTTGATGCGGAGAACTCACATCCCCCAGCGCCCACACACCGGGAACCGACGTGCGTTGCTGTTCGTCCACGATGATGCGCCCGTCGGCGTGCAGCGCTAACCCGCCCGCAGCGGCGTTGACGATGTCGCTGTTGGGCACGCGCCCGGTGGCGATGAGCAGGGTATCGCCGTGGACCATCGAACCGTCGGCCATGGTCACCTCGACCCCGCCCTCCGTCGGCCGCACCGAAACCGGCGTGGCGTCCAAGCGAACATCCACCTTGTCACGCGCGCTTACCATTTCGGTGAAACGGCGGGAGACGTCGTCATCGTGTCCTCGTAACAACGCTGCGCCGCGCACAACCATCGTGACTTGCGATCCGAACGATGCAAACACATGAGTGAGCTCGTTGGCGATGAAGCCGCCACCGATCACAATCAAATGACGGGGGAGCGACGCAAGGCGCATCACGGAATCTGACGTATGCCAGTCCACCGTGTCCAGTCCCGCTATTGACGGAACGTGAGGCCGTGCACCCGTTGCCACCACAATGCGGTCGCCGGTGATGATCCGCCCGGCGATTTCGATGGTCTTCGGCCCCACGAACGCGCCTCGTCCGCGCATCACAGTGACGTTGGGGCATCGGTGCGTGCGGTAGTCGTCGCCGCTTGCGGCAATCGGGTCGATGCGGTTGAACACCCGGTCCCGGATCTGCGGCCAGTGAACCGCGTCCACGGTTGCATCGACGCCGAGGATGTGGGCATGGCGAACTGCCTCGGCAGTGTCGGCTGCGTGCACGAACATCTTGGTTGGGATGCAGCCCCGGTTGAGGCAGGTTCCCCCGAACACACCTTCCTCGATGAGTGCAATCCGCCAGTGCGCCATCTCATCGGCGATGATCGAGTTGCCAGACCCCGTCCCGATGATCACCAGGTCAAAGTTGTCTTCACGGGAAATGGTCATCCCCCATTCTGTGTCATCGTCAGGCTTGTAACGTGGCGCAATGACGGTTCGATACTCAGCGGGAAATCAGCCCGAACATGGCGGGGGACGTTCATGAGCTATTCGGTTGACATGTTCGCCAAAATGTTTACTCGTCAGCAACGGCACGAGAGCTACTGCGAAGCGCTGCGTCGATCCGTAAAGCCCGGCGACGTGGTGATCGACATAGGCACGGGAATTGGTGTGTACGCAATGGAGGCTGCTCGCCTCGGGGCTCGTAAGGTCTACGGGATCGAGCCGAACCCATTGGTCCGTCTCGGACCTGCCTTGGCCGCCGCAAACGGCTTCGAACCCGATCACATCGAGTTCTACGAGCAGTTCTCAACGGATTTCGAACCACCAGAACTTGCCGACGTCATCTTCGCCGATCTGCGTGGTCGCACGCCTCTGTACGCGGGCAACGTGCCCGCCCTCTACGACGCCGCGACAAGGCTCCTGAAGCCTGGCGGTGTCCTCATTCCTCAGCGCGACGTCATTTCCGCTGCGCTGGTCACCTGCCCCAGCGGAGGGGAAGAGTGGTGGCAGAACTGGAACGACAACCCGTTCGGGTTCGACCTCGGCCCCGCTCTTGAACTGCAGATGTCCCGCGTCCTGGCTGCAGCTGTTCGCCCCGAGCAATTGCTGAGTGTCCCGGAAGTCGTGGCAGAGATTCGCTATGGCATCGACGAAATGGTGGAAGTTGCGCACCATTGGCGTGCTGTCGTCACAACGGATGGAACCTTGGCCGGCCTCGCCAGTTGGTTCGATGGCACTTTGGTGCCCGGCGTGACTGTCAGCAACGGGCCAGACGTTCCACCGTCGATCTACGGTGCAGCGTTCCTCGGTTTTGCGGAACCCTTCGAGGTGCGTGCGGGCGACATGGTCGACGCCCGGCTCGATGTGCGGTTCGTTGGAGGAGAATACGTGTGGAGCTGGTCTGCAGGCCCAGTCGGCCACGACGGTTTGGTTTCACGGCGCGCAATCGGGTCCTCAATGCTTGGCACACCACTAACTCCGCGGTCGCTTGCGCTGCTTCGTGATGACCGGACCGTATCTTCATCGTCACGTTTGCGCGCCGACGCGCTCGCACTACAGATGCTCTCCGAGGGGTGCAGCATCGGCCAAGTTGCTGATCGGTGGATGTCAGAGTTTCCCGACAACTTTGCGTCCCGGGTCGCGGCGAAGGACGCGACAGTCCACCTCGCAAACGCGTACGGGCACCTCGGCCTGGTGTGACCGAGCGTGATCTCCGAACATCTTCCCCCACTCGCCAACCTGTTTTTGGTGCGGTCGCCAGAGCCGCCGTATGTTGCTCACGTCGCGGATGCGATGGCACGTAACGGCCTGGTTGTTTTGCATCGTGGTCCGGGGTTGGTAGTTGGCCTAGTCAATCTTCCAGGCCGTCCGTCAACCACGTTTACGCATCCAGCGTCTGGCCGTGTCGCATGGTTTGCAGAGGGCGAGCCGGGGTCGGCTACTGAGGCATTCGCACTGGTAGATGCTGCGTGCGACGCGCCACGTTCGTTGCGTACTTTCTCCGGCGATTTCTCTTTCTTGGTGGTCGACGGAGAACGCACGGTCGCTGTCCGGTCCGGTGGAGGGTTGGTTCCCTGGCTAGTGAGCTCCAACAGGGAGCGGACTATACTAAGTACGCGTATGGTCTGGTTCCATCGCCTGCTGCCTGTTGCGCCGGACCGTGACCTATTAGCGCACGTTGCACTGACCGACGGCATTACGTTGCCGGATCGACGCACCCCGTGGACTGGGGTCACTGCGGTCCGGTCCGGTCATGTTGAGATCGTCGGCCGTTCATCACGTCAGTCGGTCGAATACTGGGACCCAGTTTGGGGTACTCCAGCCCGGTCCGGTGGTCAAGCCGTGGTCGAGGAGGCGGCTCGTGAACTTCGACGGCTGGTGGTCAAGTCGCTGAACGTCCAGCTGGATGCCGACGGACGGAACCTCTTTGGGCTGAGCGGCGGAGTGGACTCCAGTTGCCTTGCCGCGCTTGCCGTCGGTGCTGGACACAGTTTGATGTCCCTCACCATGGACAGCTCTTCAGACCCAAGCCGTGCCGAGAGAAACAGGAGCTTCGTCCAGCAGATATGTGAATTGACCCGACCGAGGGAACGTTTCACCCTGAAGCTTGATGTCAAATCACAGGTCACCCATGGTGCCTCCGGTCCGCGTTTGGGTATGCCCATTGGCCACCCTCTGCTCATCGAGTTGGCGAAGGTCGCCACCAAGACGCAGGTCACCACGTTCACCGGAGGTGAACTCGCCGACGACCTTTTCGCGGGCCCCTACGCAATTTGGCACGACTGGCTGAACAACGTGAGTCCTATCGGGCTCATTCGATCGCTCAACGCCCCGCTCCGGCCAATTAGAAGGCGAGGGCTGGTGCGGTTGTGGGCGCAGGCTTCGCTGGGGAGGCGGTTCCCCGGTATAGCGAGGCGCAAAGAGTCCAGCCCGACCTCTGGTTTAGCGGTGGAGTACCGGAGAGATCTGCGCGAAGAGTACTTGGAGTGGGAACGGCGTGTGATGCCTCAATTCGACTCCGGTGCAGTCTTGTATGGCCGTCTTGAAGCCTCGCGAGAATTCGACGGTTGGCTGTTGCAGAATTGGGAAGCCTGCAGTGAACTCAACATCCGGAGGGTGACTCCGTTCGTGACGCGGGACCTGTACAACCTGGCGTGCTCGCTGGTGCCGGGGGATCACGCGCTGCCGCCAAAACGTGTGATGCGCATCGCGTTTGCGGAGGACTTGCCTGCCGAGGTGTTATGGCGACCTGACAAGGGTGGAGCCACTCCGGCGACGGAACCTACCGTGCATGTATCCATCAGTCGCGAGGTAGAGCGGGTGCTCTCCTCCGAAGCCTTGGCGAGGCTCGCGCCTGTAAAGCGATCAGCATCAGCTGGCGAAAAACAACAAAGCCAGCTAGTTGTGCCAGCTGGCCTTGGGTATTCGTTGTCGCTGCTCGGCGTTTCGCTATCGCCGCCCGATTAAAGCGAGCGAGGAGCGACGAACCTGCGGTCAGCATGAAGCCAACCCTCGGGTCAGGAAGTGCCCTTGCCGTCGTTCTTGCCAAGGCCCTGGTCTTTGCCCTTGCCATCGCTGCCTCGGGTCAGGCTGGCGGCGGAGCCGAGGTCGGTGATTGTGGGGCTGGTGTAGGTCTTCTTGGTGGTCATGCGGGTCTCCGTCCGTTAGATGCTCACGAGCGCCGACCGCTCGCATTAGTTCTGAGGCCGAACCTATCAGCCGCTCAGCGCGGTTGTCTAGCATTGTTTGCTCGCTGCGAGAAATCAAGTTGTGGCACATATCACAAAATTGGTTAAAAGCAGGGATTTCCATCGTTCAGCGGTGGAAAGGTTGTTCGGTTGGCTCTAACGTGCTCCAGAGAACCCGACTGGGGTGGACAACGGCAACGTCCGGCCCGCGCCGGACTCGCCCTTCGTCCTCGCAACGCCAGCGACGATGTCACCTTGCTCGACGGGACGAACGAGGACTAACGAAGGATGGGGTCGGAACGAATGGGTCAACAACTCGGGCAGTCCGCCAGCCAGCATTCGAGCGCGGCCAAGCCCTTTTACAACTGGCTTCGTCGTCCTACCCCCGCCGCTGTGCACGCGGCCATCCCGGTCGTCAAGGTCGTATCCGATCTCACTGCGTGGGTCGCAGCGCTCGGCATCGCCGCAGCGGTTCGTTTCTCGCAGGCGGCGCTTCCGGTGCAGTGGCCGCCCGTTCTGCGCACCATCGTGTTCGCCATGCTCCTGCAAACAGCGGTGGGCCTTGTCACCGGTTTGTACCGCGGCACTCGTCGCTACGGCTCCTTCGAAGAACTGGCAGACCTTGCCCGGGTCGCCTTCTGCGTCGGCTCGGTCGTCACCGTTGTGGAATACGGGTTCGCACCCCGCATGCCAATCTCGGCCCTCATCGTTGGGTCCTGCATGGCGCTGCTTGGCATGACCGCTGTTCGGTACGCATGGCGGAGCCTCGAAGCGATTCGTCGCCGCCCAGACCCCGACGAGGCAACTCGTCTGCTGGTGTTCGGCGCGGGCGAGCGCGGTGCCAGCATCGTGTCAGAACTGCTCACCAACCGATCCACCTATCTGCCGGTGGCGATGCTGGATGACGATCCCTCGAAACGCAATCTCAGCATCAAAGGTGTCAGGGTGCGGGGCGACCGGTCGAAACTGGCGCTGATTGCTCGGGAGTACCGTGCCGATGCATTGCTGGTTGCCATCTCCGAGGTCAGCCCCGAGCTGGTATCTCAAGTTCGTGCCGCTGCGGAAGCCTGCGTGCCACCGCTGAAGGTGAAAGTTCTCGCCCCGTTGTCTGGGTTGTTCAACGGCAGTAGCGCCATTCAAGACCTCACCGAAGAAGACCTGCTCGGGCGTCGTCGTATCAACACCGACATCGACCAGATCGCGGACTACGTCGCTGGGCGCAAAGTATTGGTCACCGGTGCTGGCGGGTCCATCGGAAGCGAACTGTGCCGCCAGCTCAGCCAGTTCAACCCGGCACAGCTCATCATGCTCGACCGAGACGAGTCCGCCCTGCACGCCGTGCAGCTTTCCATCGACGGCCACGGGTTGCTGGACTCGCCCAACCTCGTGCTGGCAGACCTGCGTGACCGGGGGCGCATTCGGTCGGTGTTCAAAGAATTCACCCCCGACGTGGTGTTTCACGCTGCGGCGCTGAAGCACCTTCCACTGCTCGAGGCCAACCCCGGCGAAGCTGTACAGAGCAACGTATGGGGCACACAGACGGTTCTCGAAGCTGCCATGGAAGTAGGCGTCGCAACGTTCGTCAACATCTCCACCGACAAGGCTGCCGACCCATCCAGCGTGTTGGGCTACACAAAGCGAATCGCCGAACGTCTCACCGCCCATGCCGCAAACCAGGCTGTCAGCGGAACGTATGTCAGCGTACGGTTCGGCAACGTGTTGGGCAGCCGGGGCAGTGTGCTTGGCGCGTTCCGTTCTCAGATTGCCGAGGGTAAAGAAGTCACCGTCACCCACCCCGAGGTCACGCGCTATTTCATGCTGGTCACCGAAGCTGTCGAGCTGGTTATCCAGGCGGGTGCCATTGGTCGGTCAGGTGAAGTGCTCATCCTCGATATGGGCACGCCAGTGCGCATCGCTGATGTGGCCGCCCGCATGATTGCGCGCAGCGGGAAAAACATCCCGGTTCGGTTCACCGGTTTGCGTCCAGCGGAGAAGCTGCACGAGATCTTGCTTGCCCCAACTGAAACAGACCACCGGCCCTTCCATCCCCTCGTGATGCATTCGTCTGTACCTCAGCTTGCGCCATGCCAGGTATTGGACTTCGATCCCGATGGCCCTCCGCACGAACTCATCGAACAGTTGCAGGGCCTGTGCAGCGTCGAAACGCTCTCCTGATTCCAGGGCTACGGCCCTGTGAGTCCTTGTAGTAGTCCCGATGAGTTCAACGCAAACGGGCCCGTTGGGTGGGGCAATTCTGGTTGTCTGCACGGCGAACATCTGCCGCTCACCGATGAGCGCTGGTCTCTTGGCGCGTCAGCTCGGTCGATCTACCGTCACCATTCAGGTCACGTCGGGCGGCTTCCTGGAGAGTGGCCGCCCGGTCGACCCCTTCGCGGTTTCGGCAATGGCGGCCCGAGGGGTGGATATCAGTACACATACGAGTACTCAGGTGACCCCAACGCTGCTTCGTCAAGCTGACCTGGTCATCACTATGACCGCAGACCATGTCCAGCTCGCTGTCGACATGGATCCCAAGGTGTGGCCGCGGGTGTTTACACTCACAGATCTCACTGCCCGGATGGCTGCTATCGGGCCCCGCCGGTCCACCGAATCCCTTGCCGGGTACGTGGCTCGCCTGCACGTCGGCCGCAC
>JAYSSK010000254.1:0-7048 GCA_043720595.1 Acidimicrobiia bacterium | reverse complement strand
CGCAGCAACCAGTACACGCAGTACCACTCGCAGTAAACCAGCACACCGACCTCCTTCACACCGACCTCCTTCACACAGAGTCACCAAGGAATCACTCCCATGACGATGACCGATCTGACCGATCTGAACGAATCAGAACTCAACCTCGCCGAAGGGCGTGTGGTCTCCATTGCCGGCCCTGTGGTCGACATCGAGTTCCCCGCGGGCGGATTGCCGAAGATCAACGACGCCGTGACGTTCACCATCACGCAGGGCGACGAGTCCGAGGAAGTCACCGCAGAGGTTGCTCAGCACATCGGTGAAAACCGTGTGCGTGCTATCGCAATGCGCCCAACCGACGGCCTCACCCGTGGCGCCGTGGTCAAGCAGACCGGCATCGGCATCACCGTGCCAGTCGGCGACATCGTCAAGGGTCACGTGTTCAACGTCCTTGGTCAGCCACTCGACACCGGCGGCTTGCCGCTTGAAGGCGTCACCGAGCGTTGGGCCATCCACCGCAAGGCACCTGCGTTCGACACACTTGAACCAAAGCGAGAGATGTTCGAAACCGGTGTGAAGGTCATTGACCTGCTCGAGCCGTACGTGAAGGGCGGCAAGATCGGTCTGTTCGGCGGAGCCGGCGTGGGCAAGACCGTGCTCATCCTCGAAATGATCACCCGTGTCGCCAAGGAGTTCGGCGGCGTGTCCGTGTTTGCCGGCGTCGGCGAGCGCACCCGTGAGGGCACCGACCTCTGGCTGGAAATGAAGGAAACCTCTACCGGTGAAGAGGGCAAGTTCGTTATCGACAACGCCGCTCTTGTGTACGGCCAGATGGACGAGCCTCCAGGCGTGCGTCTGCGTGTTGCCCTCAGCGCGCTGACCATGGCCGAGTACTTCCGTGACGTGCAGAACCAAGACGTGCTGTTGTTCGTCGACAACGTGTTCCGCTTCACCCAGGCAGGTTCCGAGGTGTCGACACTCCTCGGCCGTATGCCTTCCGCAGTGGGTTACCAGCCGAACCTTGCCGACGAGATGGGCCAGCTGCAGGAGCGCATCACCTCCACCCGCGGTCACTCCATCACGTCATTGCAGGCCGTGTACGTGCCAGCCGACGATTACACCGACCCGGCCCCGTTCACCACGTTCCGCCACCTCGACGCAACCACCAACCTTGCCCGTGAGATCGCCGCCCTTGGCATCTTCCCCGCAGTGGACCCGCTTGCTTCGACGTCAACCATCCTTGCCCCAGACGTGGTTGGCGACCGTCACTACGGTGTAGCCCGGCGGGTTCAGCAGATCCTGCAGCGCTACAAGGAACTCCAGGACATCATTGCCATCCTCGGCATCGACGAACTGTCTGAAGAAGACAAGGTGCTGGTGCAGCGCGCCCGCAAGGTGCAGAAGTTCTTGTCGCAGCCAATGTTCGTGGCGAAGGCCTTCACCGGCCAAGAGGGTGTGTTCACGCCCGTGTCCGACACGATCGAGAGCTTCGAGAAGTTGTGCGACGGCGAACTCGACAAGATCCCAGAGCAGGCGTTCCTCAACGTCGGCGGCCTCGACTCGGTGCTTGAAAAGGCAGCCAAGCTCGAGCGCGGCGAGATCTGAGGACTCCCTCATGGCTACCGCCACAACAATGCGGGTGGAGCTTGTCTCCCCCGAGAAGATTCTTTACTCGGGCGACGCCACCATTGTCATCTGCCGTCCAGAGGGAGGCGACGCCGCGTTTCTGCCGGGCCACGCCCCGTACCTTGGGCTGCTGGGTGTCGGTCCGGTGCTGATTCGCACCGCCGAGGGTAAAGAAGTTAAAGCTGCCGTCCACGGTGGGTTCGTCGAGGTTCGCAACAACAAAGTGACCATCTTGTCCGATGTCGCCGAGCTGGCAACCGAGATCAACGTCGAGCGTGCACGAGACGCGAAGTCCAAGGCCGAGGCCAGCGCTGGGTCGAGTGACTCCGCCGACGCCGTAACTGCAGCAGTCGCCCTACGTCGGGCTAACGTCCGACTGCAGGTTGCAGCTTCCTGACCCTCCGACGAAATATCCTAAGCGTGCCTATTTTGATGTGAGGCTGGAGAGCAGCCCCGCGGCGATCATGCCGGCAAACATCAGCGCTGCGCCGCCGAGCGACGTTTCTGCTGTGGCGTGGAACGTCGCGATAAGGGCTGCTGGATTCGCTACCAAGGGTGGGTCGGTCCAGCGGATTGCCGCAGCGCTGAGCTCGCCCAGGGGCCCGAAGTCCTTGGTGGCGGCATGGCCCCAAAATGTTGCAAACGCCGTGATGATCACGGCGAAAATGACCCGAGCGAAATCCACGGACCGAGTTCCGAGACGCATGATTCCTCCGATCGCCACGCCGATCAGAATCGGTGCGAGCGGAAGATAGCTGTGCAACCGGATCGACGCCTGGAACCACAAGTAGGTACTGAACGCTGCCAGCAACAGCGACGGGACCAGCGGTATTAAGAACGGCGTGTCACCTTTGGTCTTGCCCGGTACCCGCATGTCGAGTATCTGGCTCGCAGTCGGAGTTCCGAAGTCGCTGTGGGCTGCCGAAAGCGCAGACGCGTGGTTCTGATTTTGGCTAGACCGTGACTTCCCTGACTTCCCTGACTTCCGTGACTTCCGTGATTGTCGGGTCTGGCCGGCGAACACCTCAGTTGGGGTGTGGGCCTCAGCTACCGACCCGGCGACCTGAAACCCTCTTCGCACTACCGGTGGCGGTAGGTGGAGGGGGTCGACCAACGAGGCGTCGCTCGGCTGATGAGGTTCGTCTGCTTCTGGCGACCATGCCGGCCGGCGAATGAGACCTGGCCGCCCATGTGCTTGCGGGCTGGCCAGCTTTTTGACGCTCGATCGTTTGGACGACCAGGACCGCTGCGCAACGACCGGTGTAGGTGCTGCAGCTTCTGCCTCAGCGCGAGCAGCGCGTAGCAGAGAAATCTGGGGTGTCGATGGCGTGAAGGAACTCTGCTCCGTTTGGTCACCGCGTTGGTCACCGCGTTGGTCACCGCGCAGAAGGTTGGCGAGGCGGTCTGCTACGGCGTTGTCCCCAGGATCGGTCAAATCTGCCATGCCGTATCCATCGGCACAGTCGACGCGAGTCTTAACCTTCTCACCGAGCCGAAATGGGAACGTGCGACTGGAGCGGTGGCGAGGTGTGCGGACACCTGTTGATGGCCGAACAAGACCGGCGTCACATTTCTCGCGACTTAGGGCCCCCAAGAGCGTCCACATCTATAGCTATGTCGAAGACACCGTCCTCCCTGTTGTCCCCGTCCCGGTCCGCTGAATCAGTCGAACTGTTGCTTTCCACGAGTGCGTCGATGTCTTCTGTAGACGGAGCTTCCGCTACCGCTTCCTCGCACCGGTCGGTGCTGGTCGTAGGTGCCGATCGGCTCGCTACCGAAGCCATGGCCTCGGCGATCGATCCCATTGGCATCCGGGCCACTCCGGTGACGACGATCGAGGCCGTTCCTCGTATCGACGCCGGTGGCATCGCGGTGGTGGTGCTGCTTCCCCGTGGCGTCGACCCGACGCTGCTGCTCGCCGCGCTGCGCCGTAACCGGCGCACTCACCTCATCATTGCTGCGACGGGGGTCCAGTCACAGCCGCCAGAGTTTCCAGGCTTGCGCCCAGCCATCGCCAGCACCCTGGACGACATCAACAAGCAGGTCGACCAGTTCGTGTCGTTGAACACAGACCTGGCTCTCACCACCCGTCACGTCGATATCCTGCAGCGCCTCGCAGTCGGCGACACGCCAACCGAAGCTGCGGTCAACCTTGGCATCACAGTGAAGACGCTGAACAACCACCTTGGTGTCATCTACCGCCGCCTCGGTACTCGCAACGTCACCCAGGCGGTCCTCACTGCGTTGCGCGGCGGCTTGGTGAGGCTCTGACACACGAATTGTGGACACTTGTCTCAATTCTTGAATCAGGTTTGTCTCAAGACCTGGAACAAGAATTGAGCAACCTGGTAATAGGCCCCTCACGTTCGTTTCACATCGTGCCGATACAACTGTTGTGATGACCCACAGGATTTCGTCCAACCCAGGGCGCGGCCGAGTGGTGAGCGGAGGAATCGGAGTTGAACCCGAGGTTGAGCAACCCATGAGACGCCGGGTCGCCCTAGGTGTGTTTACTGTTGCGGTGCTTGGAGCAGGGTTGTACCCCAACCGGAGCCTTGTCACGTCTGCAGCCGGGCAAATGCATCGGCTTTCGGTTGTGTCCATGTTCGCGTTGGTCGCCGCAATCGTCGTCCACCGGTTCACCCAATCCGCGATGGTGGCTGTCATCACCGGCCGCATCCACATGGGCCAGGCGCTCACGGTCAACGAGGCGCATTCGGGCTGTTCGCTGGCGCTCGTCGGCGGTGGTGCAGTCGGCACCGGGGTCAAGGCCGCGATGCTCAGTGGATGGGGCGTCGAAACCAGTCGCATTGCGTCGTCCATCACAGCTACCTCGGTGATTCCCATCATCACGCAGTGGGCTATGACCTCTGCAGCAGCGTCGTACTTCATGTTGCGCGGCGATCATTCGCTCGCTAACCAGGCTGCGTTCGGTGCTGGCATTGCACTGTCGGTCGGCCCCGCTGCATTCTGGATGACGCTGTTGGGCAAACCGGGCGCGGTTCGGTGGTTGGCTGATCGTTCACGTCCAGTGTTGCATGGGGTCGCGCGAATCCCGCTGCTGCCGACACGCGCTAGCGCCTCGCTGCGCAATGCCGACCCGCGCTCAGCAGCCGAAGCACTTCGCTGTTCAGCGTTGCCACTTCGTGGACGTCGGGGCCTCGCAGCCATCGGTTTGGCACTCGCGAGCAATGTCGTTGTCGGGTTGATCCTCGTGCTCACACTGCATGGCTTGCACATCACCGGAACACACGGGTTGTATCCAATCCATGCAATGGCTGCGCTGTCACTCGCTCGCACCTTGGGCAGCTTTGCCCCGTTGCCAGGCGGAATTGGCTTGCTCGACGCAGGCCTGCTTACCTCGCTCACTGGCCAAGGCGTCGACCCAGCTTCTGCCGTCGCGGCGATTGCGGTGTACCGCACGGCCACGTTCGTGGTTCCAATCGTGACGGGCGCGTGCTCCATCGTCTGGTGGCGTCGCTCCGTGAAGAGCGCTGCGCTGCATTCTGCCACCCAACTTTCCTGAGTTCAGCTGTCCTGTTTTCCCCATGAATCGGGCGAACCATGCGGAGTGCATCGCGTTCCGTCTGACGGCACAACGTGACGCGCCCGTTCAGTGTGTGTAGTGTCGGCCGCGGGTCCACAAGGACCGTCTGCCACCACAGAGGAAAAACACGCTGATGGACAACTTGGACAACTTGGACAATTCGGGCACTTCGCTCACGGAGACCTCCGGAATCACCCGCCGACAGCTCATCAAGGGCGTCGGCCTTGTCACCGTTTCAACGGGACTGCTTGCGGGTCTTCCGCTCACGTCCGTCGGGGCTGCGACGACGAAAGCCAAGAAGGGTGGCACGCTGCGCGTCGGCGTCGTTGGCTCGACCAACGACATCATCGACGCGCAGGCCATTGTTGCCAAGGCCGATCAGGCCCGCCTGGTGACAGGTTGGGAAACGTTGATGACCTTCGATCCAAACTTCGCACCAACTCTGAATTACGGCCTTGCTGAGAGCGTGAAGGTCATCAGCACCACCAAGGCCGTTGTGAAGCTCCGTAAGGGACTGAAGTTCTCGAATGGCAAGCCGGTCACCGCAGACGACGTCGTTTACTCATGGCAGCGACTGCTCGACCCAAAGTTGGCATTGCCTACCTACAAGGCTGCAACCGAGTTCTACGACCCGGCCATGATCACGAAGGTCGATTCGCTGACCGTCGAGTTCAACATGAAGAAGCCCACTATCGGCTTCGAAACAACGCTCGCTGCCTACGTCAACTCGGTGGTGCCCGTCGGCTACACCCGTGAAGGTCCTCAGGTTGGTACCGGCCCATACAAGCTGAAGAGCTTCACTCCGGGCCGCGAGAGCACCCACGTTCGCAACCCGTACTACTGGCGCAAGAGCAAGCCGGTGTTCGACACGGTCATCATCCAGGACTTCGGCGATAAAGCAGCGCTTGTCAATGCGCTTCTCTCGGGCCAGATCGATGCTGCTGTCGACATTCCGCTCACTGCCATTCCGCAGATTCAGGCCAGCTCGGCGTTGACAATCAACGAAGTCAATGGTGGCGGTTGGCTGTGCATCACAATGCAGACCGACGTGAAGCCGTTCGATGATGTCCGTGTGCGTCAGGCGCTGCGGCTCATCATCGACCGCCAGGAGATTCTCACCCGAGCACTGGGTGGGCACGGCGAGGTCGCTAACGACCTGTTCGGAAAGATCGACCCGCTCTACAACGCGAACAAGTTCCCGCAACGCACTCAAGACATCGCCAAGGCGGTCGCCCTGCTCAACGCAGCTGGCTTCACGAAAGAGAAGCCGCTCGAGTTCGAGTTGGCAGCTCCCGACGATACCGGCGGCCTTATTCCGTTGGCCCAGGCCTTCGCAGAGCACTGCAAGAAGACCGATGGTGTCGTGAAGTGCACCGCCAAGGCAATGGACGCAACCTACTGGGACTCCACCTATGCCAAGGTCGCCATCTTCACCTCGTTCTGGTCACCTCGCAACTACCTCTCGCAGATCGGCACCGCCGCCGGTTACGGCGAGACGAACCTCGAGAAGACCAACAAGACCTACAACGACCTGTATGTGGCGGCCTCGGGTGAGCCCGACCTTGCCAAGCGCACTGCTCTCATCAAGCAGCTGCAGAAGATCGAGTACGAAGAGGGCGGGTTCATCATTCCGTGCTTCAACGCATTCGCCGACGCCTACTCGACGAAGCTGAAGGGTGTCGTCAAGGGCCGCGCTTCGTCGTTGAACATGGACTACTACGGCCACGGTTTCCAGGAATTCTCGTTCTAACCCTGGTCACTCCGGTACTTTGAGGTGGGCAGTCGACCAGTCCGGTTGGCTGCCCACGCTCGCGTTTTGTTCGTTACGTTCTGTATCCCTGCCTCTATCCCGGCCCGTCGTGTTGCTGAGTTCGCCTCGCCGCCCTATTCGAAAGC
>JAYSSK010000253.1:0-7049 GCA_043720595.1 Acidimicrobiia bacterium | reverse complement strand
GGCTCCGACCCTGGATGCGTTGGGCAGACCACTCAATGATCTATGCGCTCATCGCCGGGAGTTACGCGCCGACGTGCCTCGCCGTTCTTCCCCGTCGGGTCGGGATTCCGCTGTTGGCAACAGTCTGGTTTGCTGCGGTTCTCGGCATACTGGCAAAGTTCGTCTTCAAACATCGCTTCCGGGTTGCCGGCGGTGTCCTATACACACTTATTGGTTGTGCGTGCCTAGCGGCGCTCCCGCAATTGTTTCGTTACGCACCGGGTAGCGCCGTGGGTTTGTACCTCGGCGGCGGTGGTCTGTATGGAATCGGCGGCCTCTCGCTCTACCGCCGCAGTCCAGACCCGCACCCCGAGATCTTCGGCTACCACGAGGTCTGGCACCTGTACGTCATCGGCGGCGCATCAGCACACTTCCTGGCCACGTGGTTCGCCGTCACCATTTGACCGTCACCATTTGACCGTCACCATGAGTGTTGAGGCACCTGTGCTTTCCCTGAGCGCTGACTGCTCATGTTCCCCTGTCGAAAAGACGACAATGGTGGGATGGAAGGTCGCACGCTCGCTTTGGCGCTGACGTCGGGCGCGCTCGCTGCGTTCAATCCCTGCGGTTTTGCCATGCTTCCGGCTTACCTCGCCTCGTTTGTCTCCACCGACACTGCTGACCGGCCGACGTCGATGCGGGTGCTTCGCGCCGTTCGGGTGGGGGCTCTTGTCACCGCCGGATTCCTCCTGGTTTTCGGTGTCATCGGGTTCGTTTTCCAGGAACTCGGCTCGTTCTTGCGCACAGCGATTCCTATCGTCACTGGTGTCATTGGCCTCGGTCTT
Source organism: Acidimicrobiia bacterium (assembly GCA_043720595.1). Lineage (GTDB taxonomy): Bacteria > Actinomycetota > Acidimicrobiia > Acidimicrobiales > JANYDT01 > JANNBN01. The sequence goes on along the minus strand of JAYSSK010000253.1, from coordinate 6,225 downwards.
GTAGTTCTCGGGGTGCTCATGCTGTTCGGGTACGAACCAAAGTTCGCGGTACCCCGCCTCCAAACCGACACGTCAGCCAAAGACGGCAAAGCGATGTTTCTCTACGGCGTGAGTTACGCCACTGTGTCACTCGGATGCACATTGCCGATCTTCCTCGTGCATGTCGTGCGCAATCTGCAACGCGAGGGTGTTGCCAGTGGACTTGTCAGTTACGGCGCGTACGCCCTCGGCATGGGCCTCGTCGTCATCTCACTCACTATTGCCGTCGCACTTGCGCAACAAGGTTTCGTGCGAGGCATGCGAAAAGTGCTTCCGTACGTCAATCGGGCGTCAGCGGTACTGCTGATCCTTGCGGGCGCATACGTTGCCTACTACGGCTGGTTTGAATGGCAACAAGAACGATCCGGCGTTGTCGAGCGCGGTGGCGGATTGGCCGACTGGATGTTTCAGCAAAGTGCCACCTTGCAGACTTTCGTGCAAGAACGCTCAGAACTACTCGTCCTCGTTGGCATAGCTCTACTCGGCATCACCGCTGTTGCCTTCGTCCTGCGCCCGAAAGCCAGTTCGTCTGCCTCCCCGATGTCTGGCAGATCGAAGCCGGTCATTTCCGGCCAGCCAGATATTCCCCAATCGACCACTCCTCAACCGAACACAACCGGAGCTCCCGTATGACAACCAAGTCCATGTTCAAACGGTTCGTTGTTGCCGGCGCAGCCACCGCCGCGCTCTTCGCGACCGCCGTCGCCGGGCCGGCCGCTCCGGCGTCGGCCCAAAGCGTGAAGGGCTACCCGTCAGTCAAAGTTGTCGACCTGAAGACCGGTAAAACAGTCAATCTGGCCGTCAACAATGCCACCAAATTGCCGACCCTTGCCTGGTTTTGGGCGCCGCATTGAAGCGCATGCAACCGGGAAGCCCCCGGTCTCGAGCAGTTCGCTCGAACCAACGCCAAGCTCATCACCGTGGTCGGCATCGGCACCCAGGACACCCTGAAGGACGCAAAGGCATTCGTCGCTCGCAACAAAGTCACGACGGTACGCATGTATTGGGACTCGTCGTTCGACAGCTGGGACTACTTCGGTGTTGCGGGCCAACCTGCAGCCATCCTGCTGGACAAGAACGGAACACCCGTGAAGACCTGGAGCGGGTTCCTCGACACCAAAAAGGTGCTCATCGAGGTCAAAAAGTTGTCGTAGCTGATTCCGGGCTGGTTCCGGCTCTCCCGCCTGGCCCAACTTCTTGGGGTCAGGCGGTCGGGCCGTCGGTCGGGCCGTCGGTCGGGTGGCCGCCCCCTCGTCAGATGTTGGCAACCGGCCGTGGCCGTTGCGCGCCGAACTGATCCCAGTGGGTCACCTTCTCGACCGGTTTGCGTGGGGCCACGCCAAACTTGCCGACCGGGTACCCCATTGGGATCACAGCCAGCACCTGCCATCGCTGCGGAATCGCAAGGATCTTGCGGGTGCGGTCTTGCTCGATTCGCAGCACCGTGGTGAGAGCAGTACCCACTCCCAACGCTCTTGCGGCCAGCATGAGGTTCTGTACGGACGGAAACACCGAACCCAGAATCGAACCGATGTCGAGCGGCCCTTTGTCGTCCGAGATGGTGAGATCGATGTCAGCACCCAAGACCACGGCAATTGCGGGCACCTCGTGAAAGTGTTCGGCGAGATGCCGCGAGGCGTCGACGGTTCTCTGCCAGGCTGCGGCCGCCGCTTCGTTGCTTGGCGGTCGACGAGTCGGCAACATCGCTGCCTCGTAGCGGTCGTAACACTCGAGGTACAACGCAGCGAGGTCAGCGCGGACTGCCGGCGAGGTAACCATCAGGAACTGCCACGGTTGAATGTTGCCGCCACTCGGCGCCTGGTTGGCTGCGGCCAGAATCTGCCAGAGCACGTCGTCGGGAATCAGGTCTGGCTTCAAACGCCGCATCGCCCGGGTAGTCATGATCCCGTCGATCAGCGAAGGCTGAGTCGGCGGAGAGATGGGTGCGTTCATTCGGTTCTCGTTCTTGTTCGTAGTGTCAGCGAGCGTGTGCAGTCATCAAGGTGCAAAGGGTGTTCATCGGCCATGGTACGTACCGCGTCGACGCTCGACCGCTGCGTTCACTGCCTCTGCGTGGTCGGCCGACAGAAACGTGACCAGCTCGGATTGAGTCGAAATGTCGAACGACTGCATCAGTGCCGTCTTCACCTGTTGGTTGACCGCGGCCTTTGTGTATTGGACGGCGAGCGGCGGCTGACCGGCGAGTCGGACACATAAGGCCATGGCCGCTTCATCGACAGCTTCGGGTTCGCATACATCGGTCACGAGACCGATCGACCGGCACTGTTCGGCGGTAAGCGGGTCACCAGTGAGTAGATGGCGCTTTGCCATGGCAGGCCCTACCGCCAGGGGCCAGATCGCAGCTCCGCCGTCGCCTGCAACCAGCCCGACAGACACATGCGGATCACCCAACTTCGCGGCGCTGGACATCACGATGATGTCGCACAGCAACGCGATGGAAGCGCCCAAGCCCATGGCATGACCATTCAGCGCGCAGACAATCGGCGCGCGTACTTCAAGCAGATTCCAGATGATCGCCTTGGCGTCATGGCGCAACGCTTCCAACGCCTCGACAGACCGAAGCTCCGGGAACCAACCGAAATCCCCACCGGCGCAGAACGCCCGCCCGGCTGAACGCAACAGAATCGCACGCGCCTGGCTCTCTTCGCGTAGCGCCATCATGAGGAGGTGCAGCTGCCGATGCATCGCTTCATCGACCACGTTCATCGGGTTCGTGGGGTGCGCGAGTGTCACCACAAGCACGTGGCCCTCACGTCGAAGACTGATGCGGTCGCCAATATCGGGGACATCCGTCACAGCGCTCATGGGTGGCCACTATTGCGTACTCACCGGTAAAGTGTCGAAATGAGCGAATCAGCAGCACCGACCTCCGAAATAGTCATGTACTGGAGGCCAGGATGCGGGTTCTGTGCGGCGCTCGATCGCCAACTCAGCCGGGCCGGGCTCAGCTTCGAAAAGCGCAACATCTGGGACAACCCAGACGACGCTGCCTTCGTACGGTCGGTCGCCCGTGGCAACGAGACCGTGCCAACACTTGTCGTCAACGGATTCGCCATGGTCAACCCCTCGCTCGAACAGGTACTCGACACGGTCGTCTGAAGCTGAGCCGCCTGGCTCGAAACGCACCCGTCCTTGATCAGAAATTCGGTGTTGACTTTTTGGCACAATGAGCGGAAGGTCCGCAGTGGGGAAAGAACGTCCCTGACGGCTCCTGAGCCGCCAGCGACTGCCGCCTCGCAAGCACGACGGACAATCCACCTTCAGCGTGTGCAGCTCTCTTCGAGCACGCCCGCACTTGGTTCCGAGCCCGCCCATTATGCGATTCGGCCGCCGAATGGCAGCAATTAGGAGCTCCTGAGACGTTCGGTTCTCGACGGAATCCGAACCCAAGGAGGAACCAATGCACAGCATCAAGGTCGTGTCGATTCGAAATCGGCACACAAAACGAAACGCGCCATTCGCAGTCTTGCTTGCGATCGCACTCACGGCTCTCGGTATGACAGCCAGCTTCGCAAGCACCACCACGCTGTCGAACGGGGCACAGCTCGAAGTCACGATCGGCAGCCCGGCCACCGGGACCGAGTACAACATTCCATCCGGTGACACGACGGTCGATGTGCCCGTCACCGGAACGGCCAGCATCGGCATCGGTGCACCAGACGCCAAAATCATCTACGTGATGGACTTCTCGGGCAGCACCGTCAACCCCGGTGGTACCTGCGGAACGATCCTCGCCTGCGAGAAGGCCTTCTTCGTCGCGTTGAACGACGCCGTCGAGATTGACGGCTCCACAGCCAACGTCGGCGTTGTGAAGTTTGCGTCTTCATCAGCAATCGCCCTGGGGCTCACGGCTCCGAGCAGCCCGGCGGTCGACGCCGCCATCACCAGCGGCGCCGCCGGAGGAGCCACAAACTGCGCGGCAGGCCTGACCGACGCTCAGGCGCTCATCGCGGCCGCCCCCGCCAACGGAACGAACATCGTGGTCTTTGCATCCGACGGTCTCTGCAACACAGGTGCCGCCGTGACCGGCCCGGCTGGGGCGCTCGCTGCGGACGGCGTCGTTGTGCATTCCGTGGCGATCGGTGCGGACAGCAATTGCACCTCCAATGGCGGAACCGGCACCCTGTCGCAGATCGCCGGCAATGGCGGCTTGTGCACGGCTGTCGCGAACCCCAGCAGCTTGCCGAACATCATCCAGTCATTGATTGGATCGACGCTCGTCTCGCTCAGTATGTCCGTCGACGGCGGCCCTTCAGCGGCACTGCCGAATTCCGCGATCACGCCGGACTTGCCGGCACCGGGAGCCATCAGCGTTGCGTATGCGACGACTGCCCTAGACCTCGCACCCGGCAGCCACACCATCTGTGTGACCGCTTCTGGTACCGACGTACTTGGCGATTCGAAATCGACAACTGAGTGCGTCACAGTGTTGGTGCTCAGTGCTGATGTCGCAATCGTCAAGACCGGACCTGCGCTCGTCACCGAAGGCAACAACTTCAACTACTCGTTGCAGGTCACCAATAGCGGTCCATCCACAGCCACCAACATCGTGGTAACCGATGTGCTGCCCGCCAACACCACATTCGTCTCCGCCTCTGCCGGATGCGTGCAGGCTGCGGGCACCGTCACGTGTACCGCTGCCAGCCTCGCCAGTGGTGCATCAACGACGTTCACTATCACCGTCAAGGCTGGCAGCGCTGGCTCGACGATCGTCAACACGGGCTCCGTTTCGGCGCTTCAGTTCGACCCAGCCGCAACCAACAATTCATCGACGTTCACCACAACGTTGAACCACAACCCGGTTTGCACAGCAGTGACCGCTGGGCCGAACCTCTGGCCACCGAACCACAAGCTGCGCACCATCACGCTCAGCGGGGCTACCGACCCTGACGGCAATCCCCTCACCTGGAATGTGACCGGCGTGACTCAGGACGAGCCAACAAATGGTCTTGGCGATGGAGACACCCCAATCGACGCGGTGCTTGGAAGCGGGCCGAAACTGCAGGTCCGGTCAGAGCGCAGCGGCCTGGGAGACGGTCGGGTCTACCGGATTGCATTCACCGTCATAGACGGCAAAGGTGGATCTTGCACCGGCATCGCGAAGGTGGGCGTGCCGCATGATCAAAGCCCAACAGGCAGCGTTCCCGTTGATTCTGGAGCTGTCTTCAACAGCCTCGTCTGAGGCTACGAATTGTTGTGTGGGTTCTGTGTCGCCGATGCGGAACCCACACCACCTGACCCGAACACACGATTTCGAGAGCTGACGCGAACAGAAGTCCTCCGGAAAGTGGGCGATGTAGGACTCGAACCTGCGACCCCCGCCGTGTGAAGACTGCAACCCATGGCATCACTGGTGAAACGAGCTCTCAGCGACGGGTCCACGGCGTATTTGGTCCGCTTTCGGCCAATGGGTTGACGAATGGTGGCCGACCGTCACCCACCCGCACGGCGAAGGACACCCACGTCGGAAGCGTGATCGTGGAAATCCAGGCATGGGAACGCACTGCTGGGCAAACGGACCACGTCAAGAAGGGCCGCGTTCGTCGCCGTGGACGGCCAACGGTCGCGGTCTCCCACTCCGCGGAGCTGAGTGCGTACTCGACATCGCCAGCCTCGTCGCCCGGGATTCGAACGGGCCAGTCGGCGTGGAAGGTGCGGACGTACCGCAGTCCCGATTTCTCCATCACCCGGCGCGAGGCCAGGTTGACTGCCATCGTGGTCGCGTACACGCGTTCGACGTGGAGTTCGGTGAAGCCCTTGTCGATGAGCGCACGGGAACCCTCCGTGCCCAACTCTCGCCCCCAGGCCGCACGTCGGAGGCGATACCCGAGTTCGGGCTCCAACGGGCCGGCGTCGTCGCCCGGACGAAAATGGAACCAGCCGAGGAACTCGCCGGACGAACGCTCGATTGCCGCAAAGAATCCGTACTCCTCGCCTCGTTCGTGGTACCCGAGCCACGACTCGAGCATCTCCTGCGACTCAGCACTATCGACCGGCGCGCCATTGTCGATGTATCGCTTCACCGCTGGATCGCTGTCGAGGTCCATGATGAAATCGAGGTCATCAGCGGTGAATTGGCGGAGCAGCATCCGGTCGGTTTCGAGGTAGACGTTCACGCCGACGAGTCTCGCAGTCGGGACCGCCACCAACGGCCCGGGTTCGGGC
>JAYSSK010000252.1:0-2784 GCA_043720595.1 Acidimicrobiia bacterium | reverse complement strand
CCTCGGGCAGCAGCAACACCCGGTCGACGATTTGTTGGGGTGTTTGCCGAGCGACCGGCGACCCGTCTTTCGGGCAATGCGGGACCCCGATACGAGCGAAGAGTAGGCGGAGGTAGTCGTAAACCTCGGTGATGGTGCCGACGGTTGAACGCGGGTTGCGTGAAGCAGACTTCTGATCGATGGAGATGGCTGGAGACAGGCCCTCGATGAAGTCAACGTCGGGCTTGTCCATCTGCCCGAGGAACTGCCGGGCGTACGCACTGAGCGATTCGACGTAGCGGCGTTGGCCCTCGGCGTAAATAGTGTCGAAAGCGAGTGACGATTTACCGGACCCCGAAAGGCCGGTAAACACGATGAGGCGGTCTCGTGGCAGATCGACGGAGACATTGCGAAGGTTGTGCTCGCGCGCGCCACGCACGATGAGGCGGTCGGACATATGTTCGATTCTACCCTGGGGGTTGGTGGTTCCGTGAGCGCGATCAGGCGCTTGGACGGAGTTCTTTCTTCAAGTCGTTGATCTCGTCTCGCAGCTTTGCTGCGTACTCGAACCGAAGGTCACGCGCGGCGTCGTTCATTTCCTCTTCGAGCACACGGATGAGACGTTCGAGTTCGTCCTTGGGAAGCTCGGCTAGGTCGCTGCGGATTTCGCCGGGGCGACGCTTGCGACGGTCTGAGCCGGGGACCATAGCCTGGAGCGCAGCTTCTTCCGGCCGCAGCATGGCCAAGATGTTGGTGACGGCCTTGCGAATGGTCTCGGGTTCGATGCCATGTTCGGTGTTGTATGACATCTGCTTGACCCGACGCCCCTGCGTGAGGTTGATGGCCCGCTGCATGGACCCCGTGACGTTGTCGGCGTACATGATGACCTTGCCATTGACGTTACGAGCGGCTCGACCAATGGTCTGCACGAGCGATGTCTCGGACCGCAAGAAGCCTTCTTTGTCCGCGTCGAGGATGCAGACCAACGACACTTCAGGAAGATCGAGCCCTTCTCGGAGGAGGTTGATACCGACCAGCACGTCGAACTGGCCGAGGCGGAGGTCGCGGAGAATCTCGATGCGCTCGATGGTGTCGATTTCGGAGTGGAGGTAGCGAACCCGCAAACCCTGTTCCAACAAATAGTCCGTGAGGTCTTGGGCCATGCGCTTGGTGAGGGTGGTGACCAGGATCCGCTCTCCTGCGTCGATGCGCTTGCGGGCTTCTGCAATGAGGTCGTCGATTTGGCCTTTGCTCGGCTTGATGATGATCTCGGGATCGAGCAGGCCGGTCGGCCGAACGACTTGTTCCACAACCTGCGTGGATTGTCCGACTTCGTACGGCCCGGGCGTTGCCGAGACGTAGATGACCTGGTTGAGACGCTCGGAGAACTCGTCAAAGCGCAGTGGACGGTTGTCCGCAGCTGATGGCAGGCGGAACCCGTGATCGACCAGCGTTTCCTTGCGGCTGCGGTCACCCTGATATTGCCCGTGCACCTGCGGCACTGCCTGGTGCGACTCGTCGATGACCAACAACCAATCCTTGGGGAAATAGTCGAGCAGCGTGAACGGAGCCTCGCCAGGGTTGCGGCCGTCGATATGTCGTGAGTAGTTCTCGATGCCGTTGCAGTAACCCATCTCCTGCATCATCTCGAGGTCGTACTGCGTGCGCATGCGCAACCGCTGCGCCTCAAGCAGCTTGCCTTCTTCTTCGAACCACTTCAGACGCTGCTGCAACTCGACTTCGATGCGCTCGACCGCCTTTTTCATACGCTCTTCGCCTGCCACGTAATGCGTGGCCGGAAACAATGCGACTTCGGACAGGGTTCCGAGTTGCTCGCCGGTGACTGGATCGACAGTGACGAGCCGGTCGACTGTGTCGCCGAACATTTCGATGCGCAGCACATGTTCTTCGTAAGCCGGGTGTACCTCGATGGTGTCGCCGCGCACCCGAAAGTTGCCGCGCACCAGGTTCATGTCGTTGCGGTCGTATTGCATATCGACCAGGCGGCGCAAGATGGCTCGCTGGTCGTAGTCCACCCCGGCATGCAGCTCGAGGAGGTTCCCCCGGTACTCCTCTGGGTTGCCCATGCCGTAAATGCAGCTGACCGATGCCACCACGATGACGTCGTTGCGGGTGAGCAGCCCAGAGGTTGCAGCGTGACGCAACCTGTCGATCTCGTCGTTGATGGATGAGTCTTTTTCGATATACGTGTCTGACGACGGCAGGTACGCTTCGGGCTGGTAATAGTCGTAATACGACACGAAGAACTCGACCCGGTTGTCTGGGAAGAACTCTCGGAACTCGTTGGCCAACTGCGCAGCCAGGCTCTTGTTGGGAGCGAGGATCAGCGTTGGTTTCTGCGTCTTCTCAATGACCCAGCCAATAGTGGCGGACTTGCCAGAGCCGGTGATACCCAGCAGGGTTTGACAGCGGTCACCGCGGAGCACTCCCTCGGCCAACGCTTCGACGGCCTGGGGCTGGTCTCCGGCCGGCTCGAATGTGGACCGCATGACGAAGGGCCGTGAGACAGGCGCCGGCGCCGGGGGGTCGGTGACAGACATGCTCGCCATCGTAAGGGAGGGGGTATGACAAAAATCGCGGGCACTAGGGTGATGGTGGCGAGTCCGGGAGCGACTGAATCCAAGTCCAGGCTGCTTCGACCGCCGCTTCGAGGGCTGCCTGGTCTCCTGAATTGTCGATGACGTGGTCTGCCAGCGCCAGCCGCTCTTCCCGGCTCATCTGTGATGCAACTCGGGCACGGGCGTCAGCTTCGGTGAAGCCGCGGAAGCGGATGAGCCGTTCTAT
>JAYSSK010000251.1:0-2802 GCA_043720595.1 Acidimicrobiia bacterium | reverse complement strand
TCACCTGGAAAAAGACCGCCGACGAGATCCTCGAATCAGTCCGACACGCCCGCACCACCCTCCACAACGCGACACTCAAATCCGCGACGGACCACTAGATGTCCGTTTCGGGGCGCTTTCGTCGGGGGAGGGTTGACTCTCTCCCGCCGACGGTGGCGGCCTTCATTCTTGTGCCGTTCCTGTTGGAAGCAGCTGTCGTCTTCGCTCCGGCCAGCCAGGGTGTGCTCCTCTCGTTCACGGAATGGCGCGGGGTTGGCACTCCGAGTCCCGTTGGAGTGCAGAACTTCCGTGAGCTGACCGACGACCCCATCTTCATCGTGGCCTTCAAGAACACGGTCCGGTGGTTGGTGGTGTTCGGCGGGCTCTCCGGTGTACTCGGCCTGTCGTTGGCTCTCCTCCTGAAGGCTGAACGGCGTGGCGTTGCGGTATACCGGTCGCTGATCTTCTTGCCGGTGATCTTCTCGCTGGTAGTCACGGCATTGGTGTGGCGAGTGTTGTACGCACCGGAAGGTGTGTTCAACAATGCGCTGCAGGCGGTCGGTCTCGGGTCCTGGGGGCGGATTTGGCTGGCCGAGCCGCGCACGGTGTTGTACGCGTTGGTCGTTGCGTCGCTCTGGCGATCTTCGGGCTACATCATGGTGCTCTACCTGGCGGGCTTGAAATCGATCGACCCCTCATTGACTGAAGCAGCACGAGTCGACGGAGCGAATCGACGCCAGCTCTTTCGACACATCACGATGCCACAGCTCAACGGCGTCAACTCCGTCGTGCTTTCCGTGATTGTCATCGATGCGCTTCGTTCGTTCGACATCGTTTATGCCCTGACCAAAGGCGGGCCTTACAACTCGTCTCAGCTGTTGAGCACCTACATGTTCCAAACAGCATTCGCCACCGGCCGATTGGGCTACGCGTCAGCCATCGCTGTTGTGATCTTCCTTCTCGCTGTCAGCTTCATCGTCCTTTACCTGATCCGCGCGCTGAGAGAGGATGTCAAATGAACACAGGAGAAGCGCCGGCGGCAGGGGAAGTGCTGTCGGCAGGGGAGCATGTTCGTCGTCGGAGCAACCGGGCGAGAAAGGCGCGTACGGCTGGTTTTCACTTGACCGCCTCATTCATCTCGCTGCTGTGGGTAGGACCCTTGGCGTTGGTGGTGGTGCTGTCGCTACGGACCTTTGACGACATCTTGGGCAATGGGCTTGTCGCCCTTCCGCGTTCGTTCACCTTTCGCGGGTACGCAGACTCGTGGGGCCGTGGTGGCGGCGGACGGGGCATGCTGAACAGCTTCATCATTACTGTGCCTGCGCTCGCGTTAGCGCTCTTGCTCTCCTCGCTTGCAGCGTTCGGTCTGAGCAGATTTCGGGTGCCGTTCCGACGAACGATTCTCCTGGTCATGCTCGGAGGAAACCTGCTCCCTCCGCAGATCATGCTCATTCCGCTGGCCCGCAATGCTGAAGCGTTGGGAATCTTCGACTCGTTTTTCGCAGTGATCGTCCTCCACGCAGCGTTCGGCCTTGGTTTCTATGTATTCGTCCTCTATGGCTTCATGCTCGCAATACCGTCCGAAATCCAGCAGGCAGCGATCATCGACGGGGCGACACCATTCCAGATCTATCGAACGATCATTCTTCCGCTGAGCCGACCAGCTCTAGCTTCGATGGGAGCCCTCGGTTTCACCTGGATCTTCAACGATCTGCTGTGGTCCATCACGGTCTTGCGGAGCGAAAACAAGATGCCGGTGACGGCAGCCTTGCTGGGGCTTCAAGGCACGTACTTGTCTGACTGGGGCCTCATCTCGGCAGGGACCATCACAGCTGCGGTTCCGACGCTGATCGTCTTCCTTCTCTTCCAGAAGTCGTTTGTCGGTGGTCTCACTCTCGGCGCTGTGAAGTAGCTCGGTGGGGTGAGTTTCCAGTGCTGACATCGTTCAAACGAATACGTTTCTCGTTCCTTACCTCAATGCCGCTCCGGCCTGACCAACACTTGCTCTTTCCAGAATGGACAGCACAATGACTCGAACGAAACCAACGGTTGCCGACCTCCTTGCAGGCAAGGGGAAGGTGCAGCGAACCAACGTCCTCGCCTGGACTGTTGAAGAAGCAGCTGCGGCCGAAGAGGCAGGCATCGACATCGTGACAACCGGGCACAATCCTCAGCTACCAGCGATCCGGGCTGCGGCGCCGACTGCATTTATGATCACCGGGCTCGACTACGGGCGGCTCGCAACCACCGACGATTACCTCCGCGAAGCGTGCACTCTCTACAAGATCGGGATCGACGCGATGTACTGCGTTGCAAGTCTTGAGACGATCGGCCGCCTTGCAGCAGAAGGCTTCCCGATCATGAGCCATGTCGGGCTGATTCCCTCGAAGGCCACCTGGACAGGTGGGTTCCGCGCTGTCGGCAAGACCGCCGAAGGCGCGATGAAGATCTATCGTCAGATCAAGCGGCTCGAAGATGTTGGCGCGCTGGGCGCAGAAATCGAAGTAGTTCCGGCGGAGGTCGCCTCGGCCATTTCGGCGCGTACCTCGTTGTTCATGATGTCGATGGGAGCCGGTGCAGGTTGCGACGCGCAGTATCTGTTCGCCGAAGACATTCTCGGTTCTCACGACGGTCATTACCCGCGTCACGCTAAGCGTTACCGTGACCTCAGGGCAGAGTACGCGCGTATTCAACTTGAGCGTGTTGCTGCGCTCACGGAATTTCGCGACGACGTTGCTGCGGGCCGGTTCCCGGCGGAGGCCCACCTCGTCCCAATCGCCGCAGACGAGTTGGAGAAGTTCCTCGACCAGCTCGATTCTGTGG
>JAYSSK010000250.1:0-7137 GCA_043720595.1 Acidimicrobiia bacterium | reverse complement strand
GGGGCACCAGTTCAATCGACGACGAGGGCCACCCGACTCAGCGCAACGTGCTCATCGAAGACGGAGTGCTGACCGATTACATGTGGGACTACCGTCATGCCAAGAAGGAAGGCCATGCGCAGTCCGGCAACGGTCGCCGCCAGAATTATCAGTCGCTGCCCATCGTGCGCATGACCAACACCTACCTGTTGGCGGGTGCCGAGCAACCTGAAGACATCATCGCGGGCACAGCCGATGGCATCTACTGCGCCAAGCTGGGTGGCGGCCAGGTCAACACCGCTACGGGTGACTTCGTGTTCGGCATGGTCGAGGCGTACCGCATCGAAAACGGCCGCCTCACCGAACCACTTCGCGACGCCAACCTCATCGGCAACGGCCCGCATGTGTTGCAGGCCATCGATGCCATCGGCAACGACTTTGCGACCGGTGTCGGCACTTGCGGCAAGGATGGCCAGGGTGTGCCGGTCTCAGATGGCAACCCCACCCTCCGGGTGGTCGGGTCCATCACTGTTGGCGGAACGGCGGCCTGAGCCATGGCAGATCTCGAGCAACTCGTCAGCCAGGTCGTTGGTTGGGCATCAGACAGCGAACAGGTCGAGGCGTTCGCCGCGCACTCCCGCGACGCCGATGTCGAGGTGTACCAGGGTGGTATTGAAACGCTGTCTACGGCCGAAACCGACGGAGTTGGTATCCGTGTGGTGCTGCCTGGGCCAGACGGTAACCGCCAGGGTTTTGCCTACACAGGCTCACTCGACTCTCAGTCGCTGCAAGACTGTTTGCGCGAAGCTCGTGACAACGCGTCATTCGGTACTCCAGACCCGTTCCTCGGTCTTGCCGAGCCAGACGGTGTTGAACCAGTCACCCTCGATATCTACCGGGATTCGCTCGCATCGTTCCCAACCGAAGCCAAGATCGAGATGGCCATGGAGCTTGAACGCCTGGTTCGCGCCGGCGATTCGCGCATCCGGTCGTTGCGGTCAGCTAGTTACGGCGACGGCTTGCTCGAGGTTGCGATCGCGTCGACCACCGGGATTTTGCGCCAGTACCGCCGCACCGGTGTGTCCGTCGCTGCCTACGCAATTGCGGGTTCCGAGGAAGACACGCAGACAGGCTTCGGATATTCCGTTGGCCGTTCGGCCGACGAAATCGATGTTGCCAAAGCTGCCGCGATGGCTGTCGAACGTTCCACGCGGCTGCTGGGTGCTACCAAGCCGACGTCCCGGCGCACGGCAATCGTTTTCGACCCGTATGTCACCTCGTCGCTGCTGTCCATCTTGGGCGGCACGCTGAATGCAGAGAGCGTGTTGAAGGGCCGGTCGCTGTTCGCCGACCGCGTTGGCGAGACGGTGGCGGTTGAAGGGTTTTCGCTGGTTGATCAGCCGACCAACCCGCTGGCCTTTGGTGCCACGCCTGTCGACGCGGAGGGGCTTGCCACTCGCGAGCTGGCGCTCATCTCGGGCGGGGTGCTGCAAGGGTTTGCTCACAACACCGTCACTGCACGGCGTATGGGTGGCGGGGCTCGGAGCACAGGTTCGTCTGTGCGAGGCGGCTTCAAGGGTACTCCCGGTGTCGGTTGTCGGGCCCTTACAGTTGCGCCCGGAACGCTCAGCCAGGCCGAGATCATCAGCCAAATTGGAACGGGTGTTCTCGTTCAATCGGTCAGCGGTATTCATTCGGGTGTCAACCCGGTCAGTGGAGATTTCTCGGTCGGTGCCGAAGGATTGCTCATCGAGAATGGGCAGCTCGGTGCGCCTATTCGGGAGTTCACCATTGCATCCACTATCCAACGCATGCTGATGGAAATCTTGGCGGTCGGCGCTGATCTGGAGTGGCTGCCCGGTGGGTCATCGGGTGTCACGCTGGCCATCGATGGCATTTCGGTGTCGGGTGCGTGAACGCGCCTGTTGACCCGAAGCGGGCTTTGCGTACTGCGGTACGTGCAGCCCGTGCAGCACTTGGACCGGCTGAGCGTGACCGGCAGTCAGCCATCATCACCCGCGTGTTACTTGCCGAACCCGAGGTAATCAGCGCGCAGACCATCCACGTGTATCTCGCGATGCCGGTAGAAGTTGATACTTCCCAATTCATACGTGCACAGATGAGTCTCGGGAAGCGTGTCGTGGTGCCGTGGATGAACGACGACCGTACGATGGGTGCGTCAGAGTTATTGATTGAAGACCTGGCGTCGATCACCGAGGTCGGCCCGTTGCGGGTACCGCAGGCGCCGGTGTTGCGGCCCGTTGCAGAGGGTTGTTGGGACGTAGTCATCGTCCCACTTGTTGCCGCAACGCGTGCTGGCGACCGATTGGGCAACGGCGCAGGCCATTACGACCGGCTGCTCACGACGTGGCCCCGCCCTGCCATCGGTGTCGCACTGTCTGCCCAGATTGTCGACGCGGTTCCACTCGAACCCCACGACGTCCGCCTCACCAGGCTGCTCACCCTGCCCGCCGACGTCTGATTAAGCGCCTTCAACGTTGGTACTTGGCGAGGTGGATTTCGGTTCACTCGAGGGAGTGGGTGTGCTGTGCAGGTTTGGGTGTGCTGTGCAGGTTTGGGCGTGCTGTGCAGGCTGCTTGAGACACCCGAACCTGCAGGAGACGCCCACTCGCCACCAGCGATCATGACGTAACGAATGCAGATGTGGCTAGGTGGTCGGCTGGGCTCGGTGGGAGCGGAGGGTGTCGATGAAGACGGCAGGAGTGCGGGTCATCGAGGGCGGAACGCACACCCGTGAAGCATCTCGGAATAGCTCAATAATCCGCTCACATACGGAATGCCGGCAATATCGGTCTGGCAATAGATTCCCCACGTCGTTCTCGTGGTGTTGAGTGCGTTGAAGACGGTCGGCGCGGTACACGCGGCAGGATGATCGACGTCCATCTCTTGCCCTGCGATGTGCCGCAGAGCGCGAAGCATCGGTTGGGATCGGTCTCGGTTGGAACGGAGGAGAACCACCGATCAGACACAGCGAACTGCTCGGCCAGCCCATAAGACGTACATCGGAACCTCGGTGTGGTGTGTGGCCGGATCGGTCGACCCGGTACACCAAGGCTGATCAAATGAGCCGCCCGGTATATCCCCCAAGTGGGGGACCTGACGGATTCAGCGGTCGGCTTGGTCAACCAACCAATCTGTCAGTGCACGTACCGAATCCGAAGGTGGCCCATCTGGCCAGGTGATGTAGTAGCCGCTCCCTGATTGCAGCTCCGGACCCACCTGCAGGAGCACGCCGCTGTTCACGAGGTCGTCGACGAGATATCGCCATCCGAGCGCGACACCTCGCCCGGCCACCGCCTGTTGGAGGACCATCGGGTAGTTGTTGAACAGGATCCGGGCGTGCGGGCCGATTGCGGAGTCCCGCAGCGAAGGCGTCGGGTCCGCAGTCACGCCGAAGTGGGCGAACCACTTGCCCCACGACAACCAGGCCCGGTCACCGTCATCCATGTGCAAGAGCGGTGCGGTCGCCACTTGCGCTGCCGTGCTTTGGGGGTCGAGGCCATGTCGTTCGGCGACTCCCGAGGTCGCGATGGGGAACACCGACTCGGCGAACAGGTGCCTGGACGCCACGTCGTTGAAGCGGCCCGTTCCGACGCGGATGGCTGCGTCATAGGTGCCGCCGTGCAGTTCGTCATCGCGATGAAACAGCCATAGTCGTAGCTCGCGGTCGCCGAGGGCCGCTTGCAGCGCTTCCAGTCGTGGCACAAGCCAGAGCTGGGCAAGGCCAGGGTTGCACGCGAGGACGAACACCTCGGATCGTGGAACGAGTGCTGTGAGTGCTCGTTCGATCTCAGCGAAGCCTCTGTCGATGTGAAAGAGCAGCGTTCGCCCAGCGTCGGTGAGTTCGCTGCTATTACTCGTGCGCCGGAACAGTTGCACCTGCAACGCCTGCTCCAATGCTGTGACCTGCCGCGTGACGGCGGGTTGCGTCATACCCAACTCGCGCGCTGCAGCGGTAAACCCGCCGCGGCGGGCGGCCGCTTCGAATACCACCAGGCGTTGGATCCGCCCAACTCGGGTGACAAGTTCGCGGCCCGGCTCGTGGGCAAGCATGGCGGATTTGCGGGCGGTAGGCATAACGCCAGGTTATGCCTACTCAACCCAATCAGGCACTGTTGCCTGTGTTGTCTGCAGGTCACAATGGGAGGACCATGACGCAGCGTGCAGGATTCATCGGTCTCGGAAACCTCGGGGCACATCTCGCGAACAGCCTGCTTCGGGCTGGGAACGCGGTGACCATCACGGATCTCAACCGCTCCCTGGCCGAGCCGCTGTTGACCGCAGGTGCACGATGGGCAGATTCGGCCGCAGCAGTCGCGGCAGTTTCCGACGTTGTGTTGACGTGCCTACCGTCTCCCAAAGCGATAGATGCGGTAGTTGCCGGCCCCGGTGGCATCCTCGAAGGCTTCGCCGGTCGCCCCGGAACATGGATCGATATGTCTACCAACGATCGCAACGAAACGCTGCGGCTCGGAGCCGTCTGCGCAGCGGCGGGAGTCCAGTTACTCGAAGCGCCCGTCACGGGCGGTGTCCATCGCGCCGCCGCTGCGCAGATCACGGTGTTGGTCGGCGGAGACGAAGCCATTTTCGAGCAGTACCGGTCGTTGCTCGAAACGGTGGGCACGCCCGTTCTCTACATGGGCCCGCTTGGCAGCGCAGCGCTCATCAAGGTGATCACAAACATGTTGGCGTTCGTCAATCTGGTTGCAGTCGGCGAGGCGTTGATGCTCGCCAAACGAGGCGGGCTCGACCTGGCGAAATCGTTCGAGGCGATCAAAGAGAGCTCTGGAAACAGCTTCGTCCACGAGACGGAGAGCCAGGTCATTCTGAACGGCAGTTACAACATCAATTTCACGATGGACCTCGCTTGTAAAGACCTCGGTTTCGCTACGCAGTTCGGCCGAGAGCTGGGAGTGCCACTCGACCTTGCCGGGCTCACCGAGCAGACGTTTATCCGTGCGCGCTCGCAGTACGGCGGTGGCGCGTGGTCGTCCCAGGTCGTCAAGTTGTTGGAAGACGCGCTGGGGACGGACCTCCGCGCGGCAGGGTTTCCCGAGGAGTTGCCGCCGTCATGAACTCGCCACATCCCTTCCCGCTAGATGGGTCAGCTCAGACCGAGCAGGCAGTCCGTGTGGACCTTGCCGCTGCATTCCGGTGGGCTGCACGGCTCAACCTGCACGAAGCGGTCAGCAACCATTTCAGTGCTGCGGTCTCTGATGATGGCAAGCAGTTCCTGCTGAACCCCCGAGGACGCCACTTCTCGCGGATTCGCGCTACCGAGTTGCTTCTGCTCGACGCGACTGAAGCGGGTACCCGCCAGCACCCTGACGCCGATCCCACCGCCTGGTACCTGCATGCACACCTCCACCAACATGTGCCACGGGCCCGGTGCGTCTTGCACACACATATGCCGTATGCGACGACGCTCGCCTGCCTTGCTGACTTCGAGTTCCTGATGCTCGACCAGAACGCGGCCCGGTTCCATGGACGAATCGCGTACGACCGCAGTTACAGCGGAATGGCCCTTGACGATACCGAAGGAGAACGAGTGGCTTCGCTCCTCGGCGATGACAAGAGCGTGCTGTTCCTCGGCAACCACGGCGTCATGGTGGTCGGTGCTTCGGTGGCCGAGGCATTCGACGAGCTGTACTACCTGGAGCGTGCTGCCGAGCTGCAGGTCCTCGCCTTGTCGACCGGTCGTCCGCTCGCCCTGATCAGCGACGCGATGGCAGCGCTGGCATGCAAGCAGTGGCTGGCGTACCCGAAGTTCGGTGAGCTGCACTTCGGTGAGCTGAAGCGCATCCTCGACGCCGAATCGCCCGACTATGTCAGCTGAGGTGACCTGATGGCAATTGCAACCGACCTAAAGATAAGTGCACTGATAGTCAGTCAACCTGCAGTCGAAGTGGCGTGGGCAGATGGTCGCCTCAGCACGTTTCATCACATGTGGCTTCGCGACAACTGTCCGCAACTCCAGCATGCTTCAACCCGTCATCGCGTGTTCGAGACGTCCGACATCCCTGCCGACGTGTGCCCCTTGTCTGCCGTGCTCGATACGAACGGAGCGATGGTGGTGACATGGGCGCACGATGGCCATGTCAGCACGTTCCTTCCACAGTGGCTCCAAGACAACGACTACTCCAACGGTGCCAGCCATGCCTCGCCAACGGTGACTCCCTGGGACGCGGCGACCATTGGCTCGGTGCTGCCCCGCTGCACACACGACGCCCTGTTGAACGACACCCAAGCGCGGATTGCCTTCCTCGACGGCTTCTTCCGGTACGGCTTGGCCATCCTCACCGGCGTGCCCTGCGAGCCAGGAACGGTGTTGCAAGTGGGCGAGTTGCTTGGCGAGATTCGCGTCACCAGCTGGGGAAAGGTCTTCGACGTCATCTCCATGCCAGAGGCGAACTCGGTTGCCTACACGTCGCTTCCGCTCGTCACCCACACCGACGAGGGGTACCGCGACCCTGCACCCACCGTGCAGCTGCAGCACTTCATCCGGGCCGATGCCTCGGGCGGTGCGTCAACGTTGGTCGACGGGTTTGCAGTGGCCGAAGCCCTGCGCAGGGACCGGCCCGACCTGTTCGAGCTTCTGGCAACGACGATGTTGGACTTCCACTTCGCAGATGCCACGGCCGAGCATCATGGGCGCGGTCCCATCATCTCGCTCAACCCAGACGGCTCCATCCGCCAGGTGCGCTACTCGAATCACAGCGCTTTGCCGTTCCGTATTCCCGCAGATCGTATGGAGGCCTTCTACGAGGCTTACCGTGCGTTCGGGAAGATGCGTGAAAGCGATCAGTACTGCTTCCGCATCGCGCTGGGTGCAGGCGACATGTACATCGTCGACAATCACCGGGTACTCCACGGCCGCACGGGGTTCGCAAGCACCGGAGCCCGCCACCTGCAGAGCTGCTACATCGAGCGCGACGAAGTGGCAAGCCGCCTCGCGGTGCTGAAGCGCAAGAACTAAGGCAGCTCGATCACGGTGACGGTGCCGGACGCGCCGTCCACTTCGATGAGCGCGCCATTGGGGATGATGCGCGTCGCATCGGTGACGCTGACAACTGATGGGATGCCAAGCTCTCTCGACACGATCACTGCGTGGCTGAGTGTTGCTCCCACGTCCACAAC
>JAYSSK010000249.1:0-2810 GCA_043720595.1 Acidimicrobiia bacterium | reverse complement strand
TTGAACGGAATGTCGCGGTCAACTCTCGGTTCGCCGGGAAGCCCCAGCACTCGCTCGCCGATGATGTTGCGTTGGATCTCGTCGGAGCCACCAGCGATGCGATATCCGGGCGCACCAAGAATGTGCTGGTCCCATTCGAAGGTGCCCCACTCACCAGTGTCGGCAGTGAGCGACGCACCGAGCAAAGACGATGCGATGTTGGAAATGTCGTTCATCGACTCGGACCACAGCAGTTTGCCGATGGACCCTTCCGGACCCGTGACCCCGGCACGCGCCTTTGCAGCACTGCGAGCACGCGCCCACAACCGAACCTGCTCGGAGGTGTACACCTTGGCCAGGCCTTGACGGATCAGCGGATCATCTGCACGTCCGGCATGTCGAGCGAGCGCAAGCAGATCACGGAAGTCCCCACCCCGGCGACCAGAAGAACCCGACGATTCTCGCTCGTACCCGAGCACCGCAACCGCAACCTTCCAGCCTTCGCCGACCGCACCGATGCGATAGGTGTCGGGGATTCGTGCGCCGCTGAAGAAGACCTCGTTGAACGACGCACCGCCGTTCATCTGACGGATTGGACGGACTTCGATGCCGTCGCCTGCGAGCGGCGTGAGGAACGCAGTGAGGCCGGCATGTTTGGCAACATCGGGGTTGGTGCGGCAGATGGCGAAGCCCCATGGCGCAATGTGGGCGTTAGAGGTCCATACCTTCTGGCCATCGAGGACCCACTCGTCGCCGTCCTGCACCGCCTTCATCGTGAGGCCGGCGAGGTCGCTGCCCGCCGCAGGTTCGGAGAACAGCTGGCATGCGTACTGGCGAGCGTGCAGGAAGTCGTCCATGAACCTGGCCCGCTGTTCCGGCGTGCCGAAGTTGCGGATGGCGGGCGCTATGAGCTTGGTAGTGACCGAGATGAGCTCGTGATCGTTTGGGACCCGAAACTCTTTTTCAAGTTCGACGTACGCGCGCTCGTGGGCTTTGGTCAGGCCTTGGCCACCATGCTCAACCGGCCAGGTGAGCGCCCAGAACCCCGCTGCTGAACGCTGTTTGATCCAAGCCACATAGTCGGACAGATACCGCAATTCGTCGTCGAGGTCACGGTCATGGAAGACCGTGACGTCGAATTCTCCGACACCCCATTGCACTTCGGTGGTGGTGTTCGTCTCGCGCCGCGGAACAGTTTCCGAGAGCCATCTTGCTGCCCTTGCCTTAAACGATTCGATGTCCTCCACAGCGTTGCAACCTAGCAAGTTTCACGAGTTCACCTACAGTTTGGTCAAGCGTGACCTGACCAAAAGCTTGCGTGTGCAGGAACTCGGTCCCAGACCGTTTTGGTGCACACAGACGGAAACGCCATACCGATGCAGACGGATGGACCGGCATTGCTTACTATGGAACAACTTCAGTAAGTCCGCCGCAAGCGAGGTACACACGTGGTCTACGTTCCAACCAGAGGCGACCTCCCACCACGGCTTGGCCCTGGCGTTCAGCACGTCCCGGACTACGGCCCCCGGGTGATGAGTCGCCACGTGTATACGGACCCCATCCAATTCGAAATGGAACGCGAGAAAGTGCTAGCCAAACAGTGGCTCCTTGCGGGTCGTTCTTCACAGGTGGCAAACCCTGGCGACTGGCTCAGCTTCGAAGGACACGGAGAAACGGTGGTGGTCACTCGCCAACCCGACGGTTCTCTTGCTGGTTTTCACAACGTGTGCCGTCACCGCGGCCCGGCGTTTGTGACTGCTTTGCAGGGCTGCGGCGCACGTCGCTTTTCGTGTCCGTATCACGGCTGGGTGTACGACACCAAGGGTGTATTGGTCGGAGTGCCCGAGCGGGAAGACTTTTCAGAGGAACACCTTGCCGGCCTTCGGGCTCCTGTCGTCGCCGCGCAGGAGTGGGGCGGATGGGTTTGGATCAACCTGCTGGGCGATTCGGCGCCGTCGCTCATCGACACGATCGGCCCGGAAATTGCGAGCGACCTCGGCCAGTTCGGCATGGAGAAGATGGTTCTGCTCGACGTATTGGAGTGGGACGTGCCGGTGAGCTACAAGGCCATCGTCGACGGCTTCAACGAGATTTACCACACCACTGCGTTGCACCACGTGGCGCCGTCATGGACCAAGTCCGCTCGGGATTCCTCGTTTCACATTCTTGGCAACAACTACATGTGCTTCATCCCCCGTCACGAGCAGCGCGCTGATCTCGAGCAGGACTGGGACCATCACAAGCACGCCATTTGCCACTACGTGGTGTTTCCGAACACGGTGTTCAACTGCAACCCGCACCACATTCAAGTCTTCAACCCCATCCCGATTGATGTTGACCGCACGCGTTTCCTGTGCTGGGAACTGATCTACGACGGCGACCGCAACGACCCCGAGTACGAGGCCTACTACCAAGCGATGATGGTGCACTGGGAACGGCTCAAGGTGGTGGTCGGCGAAGACATCGACATCTACCAGCAGCTGAAGCGCACGAAGCGCTCAAGCGGCTACACCCAGCACGTGTTGTCCGAGCGCGAGTGCAAACTGGCCCATTATCACGAGACGATGGCCCGCCTCATTCAGTCCTGACCAGCAAGGGTCCTAGAACGAACCTTCTGCAGTGCGGTCGATGCCGAGCAACTGAATGAGATCCTCGTGCAGCTCCATCCAGATGTCGTGGTACGAGTCGCACATCACACCGGTGAACGCTTTGATATCGCCACCGCGCAGGCGTTGCAACGCCGAGGTCAGACGGGGCTGGTACGCACCGAACCGGGTCATCGCGTTGGCGAACCCGTTCATCTCAGCGCCGATGCTGCCGTGGAATACAGC
>JAYSSK010000248.1:0-2839 GCA_043720595.1 Acidimicrobiia bacterium | reverse complement strand
GGGCGAGGCGCGGCCAGCAACCAGCTCGATGTTCCGCGAGGTCATTTCTGGGAGAACGGCTGGATGACGCTGCTCTCGCCGCTCTTGATGCCGCGCTTCCTTACAGAGGCTCGCTTCCGTGAGGGTCTGGCACAACTCGTCGCGTATCTCCACATGAACGGTGTCACGGCGATCAACGAGCCGGGCATCGCATGGAAGGTCGAGCCGTGGCACCTTTACCAGGAAATCCTCGGAGCGGACGATGTGCCGTTTACGACCACATTCCTTGTCGACGGCCGTACCCAATGTGTGAAAGGCATCGATCCGAGCGCAGTGGTCGTCGATGCCGACGAGCAGATCGCCCGTGCCCCGTCGGGCAAAGTGAGCATGGTGCCCGGGCAAGTCAAACTGTTCGCCGACGGTGCCATCATTTCGCAACTCATGCAGATGCGCGACGGATACCTCGACGCCGACGGGAAACCCAACCCCGACCATCATGGCGAGTGGATCATGGAACCCGCGGATCTTCGCCGGTACTTCGACGCGTATTGGGACGCGGGATGGCAGATCCACATTCACGTCAATGGTGACCTCGGCCTCGACGTCCTGCTGGACATCATCGACGATGCGATGACCCGTCATCCGCGCATCGACCATCGGACAACGATCGTGCACTTCGCGAACTCCACTGAAGAGCAAGTTGAACGAATAGCTCGTGTTGGCGCAATCGTGTCTGCCAATTCCTATTACCCGGTCGGGTTCGCCGACAAATTCAGTGAGTACGGCCTTGGCGCCGATCGAGCCGACCTGATGGTGCGATCCGCGTCAGTACGTGCGCATGGGATTCCACTCTCGTTCCACTCTGATCTTCCGATGTGCCCTTCCGATCCGCTCGCGATGGCCAGTTACGCAGTCAATCGCATCACCCAGTCGGGAAGGGTCGCTGGTCCGGAACAGCGGATCTCTATGCACGAAGCGTTGATGGCCGTCACGATCGGTTCTGCGCACTCCTGGCGACGCGAACACGACCTCGGTTCGATCGAAGTCGGCAAGATCGCCAATTTCACCGTGCTCGGCCAAGACCCTCACGACGTTGACCCGCGCGACCTTGGCCGGATCCGCGTGCTCGGGTCGGTATTCGAGGGACGTTGGTTTCCTGTCCCGACCGAACAGCAGGAAGCCCGCCTGTCGTCACGCCCCCTCGCACAGGGCAGGGGCGACGCCGGTGCGGGTGGCACCGGATGCGACCACGGATGCGGTTGCGAAGTAGCCAACTTCTTGTTCGACCACCTCGCCCAGAACGGCTTTGCCGCCTAACCAGAAGTCAGGACATGGCGGCAAGTACTCCCGGTTCGTCGCAACTTGTGCGCTAGATCGATCACAGGCAGATTTTTCGAACGATTGTCCTGTCAGTATGGAATCGCATGGCTCGCTTGCGCCGAGAGCTACGTGGTGACGAAGCCAGCAATCAGTTCGGCGAGACGTTTCGGCTGATCCCAACAGACAAGGGTTTTGCACTGTTCGATCATGACCAGATGGGCAGTCGGGATCTCATTGCAGAAGCGCTCCGCGAGCGCAGGTTTGAACGCTTTGTCGTCGGCACCCCACGCCACAAGGAATGGCAAGTCGGTCGTCCGCAACTTGTTCGCCGCGTCGTTGGTGACCGCGGGTCTGAAGCCTTTGATGACTTTGGCGGCATCGCGCCGAACCTGTTTGCTCGCAAGCATCGCCGTGGCCCATCGGTCGACCTTGACAGCGTCGACTTCATAGGTGAGTAACCCAAAAACAAATGGCAGCCTCCAGAATGCTCGTACCCGAAGCGCTCGAGCGGTGATCGAGATCGCGCCGGGAATGTAGGGAAGCAGTTTGAAATAGCTGAAAATCTTCGGCGGAAAAGCGTCGTACATGTCGCAGTTCGTCAGCACGACTCGTCCAAGCCGTTGTGGATGGTTCGCTGCAACCACTTGTGAGATCGCACCGCCGCTGTCGTTACCCACCAGTGTCACGTCGGATACGTCGAGCTGCTCGATCAATTCTGCGACGGCCCGTGCGAGGCCTGCCACTGAAAGGTCGGCATCGGCGTTTGCCGGAAGACGATGAGCGCCCAACGGCATGGTTGGGATGATGCAGCGGAAGCGTTCAGCCAACAGTGGCGGCATCTTGTCCCAGTGGGTCGCATCGGCCAGGATGAGGTGCAGAAATACAATCACCGGGCTGTTCGCAGCGCCGATGTCGTGATACTCCAATGCGCCGAGGTGCGTGCGAGCCTGTTTTGGTTCTGGCCACGCTGCCACGCCCCTAGGACCAGGTTCGATGACCGGTGTGGCGGCGGGTGATCTCTCGGACATTGCGCTCTCCTGTAGTTTGTAGTGGTTACTGCGAACGGTATTCGTAGTGATCACTACAAGTCAAGAGAAACAATGGGCCATCGTCACACCAAAGAAGAGATCCTGGAAGGAGCTCTGCTTGCCGCGATCGACGACGGGTTGAGTCAGCTCACGTTCGGTCGGTTGGCGAAACGACTCGACATCAACGATCGAACCATCGTCTATTACTTCCCGTCAAAGGACGACCTCATCAGCGAAGTGATTGTGTCGATGGGTCTGCAATTGCAGGCAGCTTTAGCTGCTGCGTTCGCCAATTCGGCAAGCGATCACATCGAATTGTTGCGAGCTGCGTGGCCAGTGCTGGCTCGCGTCGAAGTCGACCCGACCTTTGCGTTGTTCTTCGAAGCCAACGGTCTTGCGGCGACGGGGCGCGATCCGTATCGGACCCTTGTGCCGACGTTGGTTGAGACGTGGATCGACTGGACTGCCACGTTCCTCAAAGGCCCGGCGAAGCAGCGGCGGATAGAAGCCGA
>JAYSSK010000247.1:0-2842 GCA_043720595.1 Acidimicrobiia bacterium | reverse complement strand
GAGTTCTTCAGTGATCGGTCCCACGCCTTCTGGAACGCCCCTTCAACGTCCGGAGCTCCAGCGAACAGGTACGGGACCTCGTCGACCACGACGACGGTCGGATCCTTCACGGTTCGAGCGAGAGCGCTCAACGCCGCATCCCACGACCCGAAGGTCGTGTCGGCGAGTGCCTGGTCTGCGTCGATGCTGGGGTGGCGAATCAACTGCGTGAACTCGTTCAGTTCGGCCGACGATTCCCGCCCCTTCGTCGCGGTGAAGAACACCGCAGGAGCCCCGACGCGGTTGATGAACTCCTCGATGAGTCGCGACTTCCCAACTTGGCGACGACCACGAACGAGCACGAATCGCCCCCGTCCCGAACTTCGAACCTCGCCGAGGTCAGCTTCGAGCAGAGCAAGCTGTTCGAGGCGACCGGTGAACCCAGCACGATCCATGTCGAGATCATACCCCACACTTCCAGCAGTGGAAGTTCCGAATTCGGGACTTCCAGTCCAGGAGAAGGCACGAACTGGGAGCCGAACCTCCAACAGCGTGAAATCGGACAATTCCTAGGCGCGCTTACTTGACACAGGTTTGACACCGGTGACACGGGTTTGACACATCGTCGCTACCGGCGATCCTCGACCGAACCGATGCGGATCCGGTCAGTGTCGGCAACCGGCAGAGATTCGCCGATCGCTGCGATGAGGAACGTCGCAGCAGTTCGGCCGAGCCGCGCCCGATTGCGTTGTAGTAGGGCTACTCGGCTTTCACCTGGTTCAAGCGCACCGAGTTCAGTAGCAACAACGCGACCGAGTGCGCCGATGGTTGCCGCAAGGTTTTCGTACAAGCCAAGGGCCCGAGACGGCGGGATCCCGCTGGCGATGAGATCAGCGACCGTTGCCAATGCAGACGGGCTTCGGACGAGCCACTGTTCCTTACCCGAACCCGGACTGATCAGACCGGCACGGGTCGCGGTTCGTCGATTGGCGCTCTTGGCAAGTGCGGGAACCATTGCGGTGAGCTGATCTTGGTTGACACGCAGCGATGCTTCGTCGACCGGAGCTGCTGGCTGACCTGTGTCAAGCCCGACGACGGTCCGAAACTCGCGCCCGTTCTCCCATGCCTCGAAGAGGTCACGCATTCCTGCAAGCGAGTAGCCGCGTTCCTGCAAGCGCACGATCGCTTCGAGTCGTTCGCAGTGTGACGGCCCGTAACGACCGACGCGACCGTCACGCGACGGAGGGGCAAGCAGACCAAACGTTTGATACTGGCGGATCGTTCGCGTGGGAACCCGCGTGGCGGTAGCAAGTTCGTCGATGGTGAACAGCTCGTCCATGCCGCCAGCTTACCGCTTGACAACATTCATTGTAACTCTGTTCACTGTAACAATGATGGTAGACGAACAAGTCGGTGAAGCCGTCGCCGCGATCATCTCCACCACGGTCGGAGCGCCCGTCGAATTGTCCGGCTCGCCGCACCGGTTGAGCGGTGGATTCTGGGCGCAGATCTGGGCCGTCGAACTCGCTGGAGCGCCTGCACCATTCGACCGGCCCATCGTGCTTCGCGTCATGCCAGACCGAGCAGCTGGGATTCGCGAAGCGGTCGTGCAACGGACCATCGCCGATACCGGCTTCCTCACGCCACCCGTTCTAGCGTCAGGCCTCGCTCCCGGGCTGGGCGAGGCCTACATCGTGATGGCACGCGTCGACGGCCGAACACCACTCGGCGGATTGCGCCTCGGCCCCGAACTCGTCGCACTCCCCAGGCTCTTGCGCCGCCTTCCAGCTATGCTCGCCGCAACAGCAAACGCACTCCACGCGATAGATGCCGACATCGTTCGCGCAGCCCTCGTGGAGGCCGACATCGAGTCGCAACTAACCAACATTCCCTTTCGTTCGAGCCTCGAAATTGCGATGATCGACTGCCCGTCAGCCGGTTTCGTGGAGTTCGTTCGGTGGCTGGACGACCACACGCCGGACTCCGGGCCCGACGTGATCTGCCACGGCGATCTTCACCCGCTCAACTTGATCATCGACGACCAGGGCTCCACCTGGCTACTCGACTGGACCACCGCAACCATCGCTCCGAAAGAGATGGACATCGGCCTCACCGCCGGGCTGCTTCGTTGTCCCCCGATGGCCGTGCCGAAACTGTTGCGCCCGATCGTCAGGCGGATCACGAACCGACTCGCCGAATCATTCATCAGCACGGTCGGGGCGAAGGCAACTGTGGATCGTGCGGCCGTGGATTGGTGGGAAGCATTGCAGCACGGACGCTGCCTCGCTGAACTGGTCCACGGGCGACTCCACGCCGATGGCGTTGTCGGTCCCGGGCATCCGTTCGAAACGTCCGCCGACGCAATGCGCCGGCGAGTTCAGCAGCTCACCCGTGTCACAATCACACCCCCGCGACGGGTGTTCAGCGAGCCCGGCTCGTCTAATGATGGCCGGTAGGGTGCGTCGATGGAATCCATTGTCATCGTTTCAACCGACGAGCACTTTGCGGTCACTCGCCGTCTGTTCGGGGCGTACCAGCGGGCCGTGGCCGAGTTCGCGTCCGATGCGGAGATTTGCGCTTGATTCGATGACATCGCTACGGAGCTCGTGCAGCTTCGATCGTTCTACGCTCCGCCGAGCTGCATCCTGCTTGCGATTAATGACCACGACGCCCCGGCGGGTGCCGTCGCCCTACTCGTGACGGATCGGGTTGGTGAGATCCGTCGCCTTTACGTCGACCCGCAACGACGGACTGGCGGATTTGGCCGTCGACTCGTCGAAGCGCTCATCGCCCAGGCGACAGAATTGGGCCTCGATCGACTCGTGCTGAATACGCTCCCCACCATGATCCACGCGCAAACGCT
>JAYSSK010000246.1:0-7294 GCA_043720595.1 Acidimicrobiia bacterium | reverse complement strand
CGCCCAAAGTGCAGCGTCCACCCTGTTCATCTAGTCATTCTTCGTTGTTTCGAAGGGCGGCATTGACAGTCGGTGGTTTCCGGGTGCGAAGTTGCTTTCCGGCCCAACCAGTTCAGCGGCAATGGGCACGAGGTACCCAACGCCTCGAACGGTCTCTATCGGCGACGAGCGACTGGGCAGGTCGAGTTTTCTGCGAAGCGAGGCGATGTGTACTTCAAGCGTGTTCGACATGCCTTCGTAGTGGGCATCCCAGGCCTGCTCCATCAACTCACTGCGGTCCACCACCTGGCCAGCTTTGCTGAGCAGCAATCGAAGGATCGTGAACTCTCGGGTGGTCAATGCCACCTGTACCCCGGCCCGGGATACTGATCGGGTCACCGGATCCAGTACCAGGTCGCCAGCAACAAGATTTGGGCGACGCTCGGCACGCGGCCGCCGCAACAGGGCTCGCACCCGGGCAGCGAACTCGTCGTAATCGAAGGGCTTCGTCACGTAGTCGTCGGCCCCGGCATCGAGCCCGCCGATTCGATCTAGGCGAGCGTCTCGTGCTGTCAGCATCAAGATGTGCGACGTGACGCCTCGAGAACGCCAGCGAACGCACAGTTCCTGACCGTCACCGTCAGGAAGACCGAGGTCCAGCACGATCAGCGAATAGTCATTGACATCCACCATTTCGTCGGCGACCGAGGCCCGTCCGGCAACATCAACCGCGTACCCCTCGTCGACCAACGCCCGTCTGAGGACGGTTGCAAGCGCCCGGTCATCTTCCACAACGAGCAAGCGCATCTCATGCAGTCTGCCAGCACCCGCATGAAGCCTGCCTGAAGGCCACATGAAGTTGTTGGGCGTGGGGATCGCGCAGATTGACCAATGCGTCCTGCTGCGGGGCACCTAGACTTGTCCAGATGTCTACGAAACGCGCCCTGATCACCGGAGTCACCGGGCAAGACGGAAGTTACCTTGCCGAGCATCTGCTGGACCTGGGCTACACCGTCATCGGAATGGTCCGTCGGTCATCCACGGTCAACTTCGAGCGCATCGCACACATCCAAGACCGGTTGACCCTGGTCAGCGGCGACCTGCTGGACGAGGCGTCGCTCATCCATCTGCTCAACGAACACAAGCCCCAAGAGGTCTACAACCTCGCAGCGCAGAGCTTCGTGCAGACCTCGTGGCCACAGGCTGTCTTCACAGGCGATGTCACCGCCTTGGGCGTTACCCGCCTGCTCGACGCCGTGCGAGTGGCTGACCCAACCATGCGGTTCTACCAAGCGTCATCGTCTGAGATGTTCGGCAAGGTCCAGGCAGTTCCGCAGATCGAATCGACACCGTTCTACCCACGCTCGCCGTACGGCGTTGCAAAGCTCTACGGGCACTGGATCACGGTCAACTACCGAGAGTCTTACGACATGCACGCATCGTCGGGCATCTTGTTCAATCACGAGTCCGAACGTCGTGGGCTTGAGTTCGTCACCCGCAAAATCACCTACAACGTCGCCCGCATCGCCCACAAAGTGCAGAACGAGTTGGCTCTCGGCAACCTCGATGCCCGCCGCGACTGGGGTTTTGCCGGCGACTACGTCAAGGCGATGCACCTCATGTTGCAGCAGGACACCCCCGACGATTTTGTGGTCGCCACCGGCGAGACCCACGAAGTGCGCGAGTTCTGCGAGCTGGCCTTCGGTCACGTCGGCTTGGACTACCGCAACCACATTCTCCTTGACGATCGTTTCGTGCGCCCCGCCGAAGTTGACCTGCTCGTCGGCGACCCAGCCAAAGCCGCCCGGCTGCTGGGTTGGAAGCCCGAGGTCGACTTTAAGGGACTCGTCTCCCGCATGGTCGAAGCCGACCTGGCCTTAGTGGCACGCCAAATTCGAGTCTGAAGCAGCTCCGGCCAGTAGCCGGACCGGCCTCGGCAACGACGCCGTGTCAGCGCCGTATCAGACGCCGAACACCGGCCGCCGCCGATGCTATGTTGTGGACCCACCGTTTCGGGCGGTTAGCTCAGTTGGTTAGAGCACTTGCATGACACGCAAGAGGTCGTAGGTTCGATCCCTATACCGCCCACCAGCATTTATCCAGGTCAAGGCCACTAGTACGGCTCCCCGGAAGTGCCGCTAGGCAACCTCGGACCGTCGAGTCCCGCCATCAGTCCCGCCAACTTGGAGGACAAACGATGAGCAAGACAAGCAACGCAGCGGACGGCGAGCAGTTCCTCAGAACGATGGCGGTGACCAACGAGGAACCCAACCGACATGTCGGCAGACTTCGTAGATCTGATCGACCAACTAGCCAGAGCGATCAAACGGCTCTTGCTGCAATCGCAACGCAACGCCGAAGCTGGTCGACCGTCTCACGGCACGCTTGGCTGAGAAGGCGGGCGTGTGATGGGGCGGCCGATACATATGACAGTGCGCCCTCGGCCTGGGTGCCCGAACCTGCAACCATGTGCAGAGCACAAGCCGAAGCCAGGGGCGGGAAGCAAACGAACACGACGGGCAAGGCCGTGGCGGACGTTGCGGGCCCAGATCTTGAAACGTGACGGCAACCGATGTCTGCACTGCGGCGCGGTTGGAACGCACGTCGATCACCGGGTACCGAAGGCTGCGGGCGGGACGGACGATCCGACGAACTTGCAGACGTTGTGTCAGCCATGCCACGACAAGAAGACGTTGCAGGACCGGCTGATGGCCGTCGTCGTGCTGCCGAGCGCGGCAGGGGCCGATGATGCAGGGCAGGCCGAAGACGGAGCGGCTCTCGCTCGAAGAGCTGGCGATCACCAACGTGTGTGCGTTCGCTCGGCGTGCCGGGATCACACCACGGACGGTGCATCGGGGGAGGCGGGAGGGTGGAATACCACTCGACCAGGCGGACCGGATCGCGATCCGGCTTGGGTTGCATCCAGCGTTGATTTGCTCGGACTGGTAAACGACACTCACAGGAAACGAGAAGTGCTCGATGCCCCGTGTGATTGGGCATCGAGTACGTTCGCGGACATTCGTTTATGGTCGGCGGATGGCGAAGCTCAAGAAGGCAGTAGCGACATTCGAGCACCGGTTCTGGTTTTGGTTGTCGAAACCATGGTGGACGGTCTTGGCCATGGTTCTAGGATCCGTTGGCGCCTGGCTGGGAGCGCATAGGGGTTACGACTGGTTTCCGAACTCCGAGTTTGGAGATTCCGCCACGTGGGTGCAAGGCGTCGCGACTCTCGGTCTGTTGGCGTGGACAGTTCACCAGCAAACCGAGCAGAACGAGTCGATCAAAAAGCAGCTAGACCTGCAGGCGACTGCGCTTCGCCTAGAGATCAAGCGCACCAGAAACCCGGCGATCGACGAGGTGAAGACGCAGGTGCGCATGTTGAAGGATTGGGTAGAGAGTGTTGCGAGTGCGGATCCACCGATCATGAGCTTGGGCAATGACGATTTGCCCGAGTGGA
Source organism: Acidimicrobiia bacterium (assembly GCA_043720595.1). GTDB lineage: Bacteria > Actinomycetota > Acidimicrobiia > Acidimicrobiales > JANYDT01 > JANNBN01. The sequence continues at coordinate 3,858 of JAYSSK010000246.1, read as the reverse complement.
GAATCGCAGAAATGCGCAAATCCGCTCTTTACCTTCAAAGTGACGCCGTGGTCTCGGGTTGCATTACTGCCGCATGCAATGCGGTTGAAGGTCTCCGGCACCACTTAACAAGAGCGGACGCAGAAGCCGCACTCAAGGAGATTCAGGGTGTGCTGGGCCATCTGGAGGCTTATCTGCTTCACCCCGATCCGGACACCTTCCCGCTCGAGACATCGCCGACGGGTCAAATCACTTAGCCGCCAAGCAGGCCAATGATTCGTCGAATTGTTTCGGGTCGAGTTTGTCGAGGATCCCGCCGAACGCGTCGGCGTTGCTAAGCATGTTGACGACCAGGCGGTGGAGGTTCTGGCCATTCCTAACGGCGGCGAGGCCCCAACCCCACCGACAATTGCGCGCCCACACCGTCACACCAGCCACGACTCCCCAGCTCGGAAACGATGCTTCCTCACCAAGGTCCGTGCCATTCCTAACGGCGGCGGGGCCCCAACCCCACCTCGGTCAAGCAGTGTTGGTTGCCCGGAATGGATGGCCGGTTCGATAGGCGGACGGAGTCATGCCTGTTGCAGCGCGGAACTGGCGGGTGAAACTCGGCTGGTCGTAGAACCCGCACTGCACCGCAACTTCCGCCACGGAAAGGTCCGAGTGGGTGAGCAGGTGCATTGCTTCGTCGAACCGGAGCCGCTGCACCAGTTGCCGAGGCGCCAATCCATACGCGCGCTTAACATAACGCTCGAACTGGGCCGCCGACAAGCCGGCAATATCTGCGAGGTGTCCTACCCGATGGTGCACCGCCAGGTCGTGGCGCACTGCAGCAAGAGCCGCTGCGACTCCTCCTGCCGCGGGGTTATGACCAGCGGTTCCTTCATGACCAGCCACTTCGACCGACACGCACAGCACGCCGACGGTCTCACCAGAATCAGACAACAACCGAACCTTCGACGTCACGTTCCAGCGCGGCTCGACACCAGGCCCGCCGATGAGCTCAAGTTGGTCCTGCACCGGCCGACCCGTTCGCAGCACCGCCTCGTCTTGCGCGTCGTACGTCACTGCCAGTTCCGACGGGAAGAGCTCAGCCGCTGTCTTGCCGATCACCTCGGCTACCCGTTTGCATCCGGCTCGCTCGGCAAAGAGTTGGTTGGCGTAAATGTACCGCCGATCCGGACCTTTCGCACATGCGCTGGCCCGAGACAGCCCATCAAAGAGTTCTGCGAACGCGGCCAGGGGCAACGACCCCAACAAGGCCAGACCTGAGCCACGACTCCCCTCGGTCGATCGAGATCCAGGGGCCATCACGTCATTCTGCACTTGAGAGTCGGATTGCCCCACCCGAGCTCAACGTTGTGCCGCGAAATACGACGTTGTGCCGCGAAATACGCTCGTATTTCCCGGCACAGCCGCGAATTTCCCGGCACAAAGTCAATTCGCCTGCCGCTCCGGCGGCCGCGTTGTACCCAATGGCGGCTTGGCGGGGCACTTCGGTACAAGACTTTCCACCGACAGTTTTTAACAATGGGGACGTGAGCACTGTCGAGACACCCCGCCCTGCAGCACCCGCTCGCCCTGTCGATTCCGCTGACGCTGCAGTCGAAATCGTCACCCACTTGTTGCGCGCGGCTCGCCCCACCCGTGCGGAACTGCGAAGCGGCAAGCGGCTGGACCGAATCTTGGGTGACAGGGAAAGCCGCGACGCGTTGATGACGCTCACCGACGACGTCTTGCGCATCACCGAGGCGGACCACGCTCTGGCCCGCCTCGATTCAGTTGTCAGCAGCGGCCTTGCCGGATTTGGTTGGGTCGACCGTGCCGCGCTTCGAACTGCGACTCTTGCAGCACGCCACCTTCCTCGACCGGCCAGAAACCTGCTGAAGAAGATCGTGGATGCGAGGATTGTTGCTGAAACACGTGGGGTGATCCTCCCGGCCGAGACCAAGAACACCACGCGTGGACGCGACCTCGGCAAGTCGTTGGAACAACTGGCTGCGCAGGGGTTTACGACCAACATCAACCTGCTCGGCGAGTCCATCTTGGGCGATGGCGAAGCACAAGACCGGCTGGAACGGGTCTGCTCGACACTCATGCGGTCAGATACCGGGTACGTGTCGGTCAAGATTTCAGCGTTGTGCGCCAACCTCGACGTGTTGGCCTTCGACTACTCGGTCGATCGCATTTCGGATCGTCTCCGGGTCCTGTACCGCACCGCACTCGACCGCACTCCGACTGGGTTCGTGAACCTTGACATGGAGGAGTACCGCGACCTTGCGCTGACGATCGCTGCATTCACCCGAGTCCTGGACGAAGACGAATTCGTCAAGCTCGAGGCAGGCATTGTTCTGCAGGCATACCTTCCGGACACGGTCCACGCACTTGATGAGCTCTCGCAGTGGGCGCTGCAACGCCGAGACCGTGGCGGTGCGGGAATCAAAGTGCGCTTAGTAAAAGGCGCGAACCTTGCGATGGAGCAGGTCGAAGCCGAGTTGCATGGCTGGCAGCAGGCTCCGTACGACACCAAAGAAGAGGTCGATGCGAACCTGAAGCGGCTGGTCGAACGGGCGTTGGATCCGAAGTTGGATGGTGCGTTGCGTCTTGGGCTCGGTTCGCACAACCTGTTCGACATCGGCTGGGCGTGCGACCTCGCAGACCGACTGGGTCAGCGCCATCGCCTGGAGTTGGAGATGCTCGCCGGTATGGCACCGGCGCAAGCTCGTGCAGTCAACAATCTGCTGAGCACCGTGCGCGTTTACGCGCCTGTGGTGGAACGCAGCGCCATGGATGCCGCCATCTCGTATCTAGCCCGCCGTCTAGATGAGAACGCTGCACCGCAGAACTTTCTCCGCAACCTGTTGCGGATCAGCCCCGGGTCACCAACGTTCGCTGCTGAAGAGGACCGGTTCCGAGCTGCCGCTTCTCGTCGTCACACGGTCAGCGAGCACCCTCGCCGGACCCAGGACCGGACTGCGGAGCAAATCAGACAACGTCACTTCGCGCCAGTAGGCGAGTTCACGAACACTGCCGATTCGGACTTCACCAACCCGGCAAATCGTCGGTGGGTGGCTGAAGCCCTCACGTCCGCGCAAGCGCACAGGCCCCCAACGTTCCACTCTCGCCAGCCCACCCACATTACGACCACTGACGAGATCGACTCGATTATGTCGGTGGCAACTAAAGCGGTTGGATGGGCACCGCCGACAGATCGACAGGCGCTGTTACTGGCGCTCGCGAACGTCATGGATGCGGAACGAGATGCAACGCTTGCCTTGATGGCGGCAACGGCAGCCAAAACCGTCCGAGAGGGTGACCCGGAAGTCTCGGAGGCAATCGACGCCGTCCGGTACGCGGCGACCGTCGGCATCGAAACGATGCTCGGTCTCCAGGCAGACGGGCTCGCCTTGCGCCCGGCTGGGACGGCGGTCATCGCTGCGCCGTGGAACTTCCCGTACGCAATTCCCACGCTGTCGTTGGCGTCGGCGCTTGCAGCTGGGTGCAGCGTGGTCATGAAGCCGGCACCGGAGACAACCGCCCTCGGAGCGCACCTGGTGGCGCAATGCCATAGGGCCGGGTTTCCTGCAGAAACCGTGCAACTCGTTGTCTGCAAAGACGGCCCGGTCGGCACTCACCTGGTTACTCACCCCTCAGTTGCGCGGGTGCTGTTGACCGGCGCCAGCTCGACCGCGGCATCGTTCCTTGCGGCTGATCCGCACATGAATCTGCTCGCCGAAACGAGCGGCAAGAACGCCATGGTGATCACGGATGCAGCAGACTTGGACCAGGCGATCTCTGCACTCACCAGGTCAGCGTTTGGTCACGCTGGACAGAAGTGTTCTGCGGCAAGCCTCGCCATTCTCGTTGGGTCCCTTGCAA
>JAYSSK010000245.1:0-2884 GCA_043720595.1 Acidimicrobiia bacterium | reverse complement strand
GCGTTTGACGTTCGATTGCCGAAGAACGCATGATGATGCGACGCTCCCGCCTGCCCCGGATGGACCAGCGGATCGTCGTACAACTCGTGGGACAGCTTGCATGTCACCACGAACGCAACGCTCGGCATACGTGGCCCGTTCCAGCGGCTCGGATCGCCCGGCTTCCAACTCCGCGCTGGCTGGCAGCCGGCGCCGACGATCAGCGCCACCACAAGCGCCATCACAACCAACACCACCCGCAGGCTCGCCGCCCGCAAGTACCCCAGGCTCATCCCCGCTTGCGGACCCGCAGCTTCAACGGAGTAGCACCAAACCCAAAGTGCTCACGGATTCGCTTCTCCAAGAAACGCAGGAACTGCGGCGACAGGGTGCGGTTGGCGAACAACGTGAACGTGGGTGGATCGGTGGCACCTTGCGTTGCATAGAGCACGCGCGATTCGCGCCCGGGGAACGTCGCTTGCAGGTCGTGGATGAGGTTGTTCAGCGCCCTGGTGGGTACACGCATGTGGTACTTACTGATGGCTTCGCTGAGCGTCGGCAGCAACTTGCCAACACCCATGCCAGACAGCGCGCTGACCGTAATCACGGGCGCGTACCCAATGAACGCAAGCTTGTCGGCCACCTGCTCTTTCGCCGAAGCTCGGGCTTCAGCGCTGTCCAAAAGGTCCCACTTGTTGAGCAGAATCACAATGGGGCAGCCCGATGCATCGATGCGCTCGGCAAGCCGCTGATCCTGCGCTGTCACACCTTCACGAGCGTCGATGACGAAGATGGCCGCATCGGCCTCGTCGATGGACTGCAGCGCTCGCACCATGGAATAGAACTCGGTGCCTTCATCCATGCGAGAACGACGACGCATCCCGGCTGTGTCGATGAAACGGATTTCGCCTTCGTCGGTCTGTACGACCGTGTCGATGGAGTCACGGGTGGTGCCGGGAAAGTCGTGAACGATGGAACGCTCGTCGCCGATGAGCCGGTTGAACAACGTGGACTTACCAACATTCGGACGACCAGCGATGACCACAGCAGGCACCGCACCGCCGCCCACGCCCTTGCCGGTAACGACCGGCTTTTCGAACGTCGCCTGGTCGAGCGCGTCTTCGTAATCGAAATCGGCCTCGGGGGCTGCATCAGGAGCTTCTGGCTGTGGAAGGACGGCGATGATGAGATCCAAGAAGTCGCCGCTGCCGCGGCCGTGCAACGAGCTGACAGCCTGCGGTTCGCCCACACCAAGCCTGCTGAACTGCCAAATGTCTGGATCGCGAGTTTCGCCGTCGACCTTGTTCACCATCAGGAACGTTCCGGTGTTGCCTCGGCGACGCCTGATGAGATCAGCAACCCGCTCGTCTTCTTCGGTGACGCCAACGGTGACATCGACGACCATCACCACAGCGTCGGCGTCTTCGATAGCGCGCTCTGCCTGCTTCGAAACCTTCTCGTCGAGGGTGTTGCCCTTGACCATCCAGCCGCCAGTGTCCATCAGCATGAACGACACGCCCGACCACTCGGCCGGGATCTGCTTCCGGTCGCGCGTGACCCCTGGCTTCTCTTCGACGATGGCAGCCTGGCGGCCGAGCACCCGGTTCATGAATGTGGACTTGCCGACGTTGGGCCGGCCAACGATGGCTACGACAGGGAGACCCAGCGGGTTTTCAATTGAGACCCGCGACCGGCGCGTAGCCCGTTCACGGCGTTTGGCCTGTTCACTCATGCGGCTATTCCTCGTTCGGTTCGTTGCAATGCGGCGCGGAGCGCCAACCCGTCGGTCTTGATGATCTCGACCGAGCGGGGTAAATCTTCTGTGCGCATACCATCGAGGAATACCCCGCGGGACAGGCAAACGTCTGGAAGCAGGTAGCGGTGGCCCTCGGGTTGCTGTTCCAACACCCTGCTCACGTCAGCGCCGGTCATCAAACCAGTCACGGCAGTGTTGCCTCCGAAGAACTGATTGTCGACGGTCACTACACGAACGTCAGAATCCGACAACGACCGCCCAAGGTCTTCCAACACCGGGGGCAGCAGCATGCGTAGGACCGCAGCGCCGTACTCACCGGTGAGCACCCCGACGGGAGCGTCGGCACGGGGACGCAGCCTGACGGCAACTCCCCCACCTGTCACGCCAGCGTCGTCATCGTCGGCCGATGAACCAGCTGCGCTGGTTGAAGCAGTAGCAGCACCCGAGGTCTGCCGGTCAGCCCGGTAGCTGTCACGTGGTGCCCCGCCGCGAACCGCGCCGGCGAGCGGCGAACCGACCGACGAGTCACCGGTGTCGGTGCGACCTTCGACCCACGCGAAGAACCCGTCGGCGATGCCCGTTGGATGCGTCGCTTCGCCGAGCAGCTCCATCTCTAAGGTGCGGACCATGCCGACGCCGTTCTCGTGCTGGCAGAAACCTTCGTAGGAATCGGCCGATGGGAACGGCATGCCCGTCATCAGGTAGTACTCGTCGGCGGCAAACACCATGCGCCGTCCGATGGCTGTCAGAAACAACTGCTGCCAGCGCTCTACGGTCTCGACCACCGCCACCGCTTCTTCATACGTGTGCAGACGAAGAGCGGGTTCACGGTTGAACTGCGAAATGCCCAACGGAACCGCATGCACCGAAGCCAGCTCGGGATAGAGGTCGAGGATCCCGGCCAACGTGTCGTCGAGCAGGTCGCCATCGTTCAGCCCAGGGCACACGACCAACTGACCGTGCACTTCGATGCCAGCGTCGAGCATCGCCCGCAACCAACGCAGCGACGGCGCACCACGACGATTGCGGAGCAGGTCGGAACGACGGTCTGGGTGCGTGGCGTGGATAGACACATTGAGCGGCGACAAGCCCTCGGTGATAACCCGTTCCAGGTCTGCTTCGGTGAACCGAGTCAGCGTGGTGAAGTTG
>JAYSSK010000244.1:0-7353 GCA_043720595.1 Acidimicrobiia bacterium | reverse complement strand
TTTTTCGGTCAAGATGAGAGCATTGCCACTGTGCGGGGTTGCCGCATCACTGAAAACGTTCAGGTTCTGGAGAAGTGTCGTGTCGTCTTTATTGAGTCTCTTGCTCGCAGTTGGGTCGTCGCTGGTGCTGGTTTTCGGGCTGTACTTCCCGCGCCACCGCCGGGTCGACCTCGTGGTCGGAATGCTGGTGCTGACTGTCGGAGTTGCGGTCATCACGCTCGCGCTGTCTAGAAGTACGTCGCTCGGGGCAGGCTTTGGGTTGGGCCTGATGGGTGTCCTGTCGATCATTCGCTTCCGGTCGACGGAGCTTTCCCACCAAGACGTCTCGTATGCGTTTGCTTCCTTGTCCCTCGGGCTGATCGGTGGCATTTCGATCAGGCCAGCTTGGGCTGCCCCAGCCTTGTGTGTTGTGGTCCTCGCTGCATTGTTCGTCGGCGATCACCCTCGGTTGTTTCGCAGCTATCGCCAACAAACGATCGTTCTCGACCGCGCAATTCCGAACGAGACAGACCTCCTGCAGCACCTGGAAGAACTGCTCGGAGCCAAGGTGCATCGGATGACTGTTCGCGAACTCGATCTGGTTGAACAGACAACGCTCGTAGACGTTCGGTTCGTCCAGCTCCTCCACGCTGCCCAGGTCGCGAGAAGCTGATCGTGGAAGCCAGCAGCAACTTAGGTTGGACTACCGGCGGGAGCCCCCCGGCGTATGACCGACTGCTCGACGATCTGCCGTCATTCGAGGTTCCGACCCAGCAGATAATCACCCCGAGCGACACGTCGGAATCGCCTGCAAGATTTCTTCGACGGGTCGACCGCAAATACGTCGTGACCGTCGTCAATTTGCAGCGTGTCCTCCAGTCGTTGCTGGAAACATCCACACCGCTAGAGGTCCTAACAGTCGATGGTCACCGGGAGCAGACGTATGAGACGAGCTACTTCGATTCGCCCAATTTGCGACTCTACGAAGAGGCAAGAGCCCGCCGCCCCGATCGCTGCAAGATTCGTGTGCGGTTCTACGAAAACACCGGTGGCCAGGTGCTGGAAGTAAAGCAACGCAGCCGCGACGGCATGACTTCGAAGTTTCGTCGGCCGTGGAGTGGAGAACTCGATGGCGAGGCCCATGAATTCCTAGTGGGCCATATCGGAACCAGGGCTCTTGCACACCTGGGAAACGACATCGACGGGTTTGTCGACGACCTCGCCGCCACAGCCACGACTCGATATACCCGAATTGCCCTCCGGCTCGATGACACTGCACGAGTAACCATCGACCGGGATCTGCGGTTCGGCGCCCTCGACGCCGCAACACACTCCTTGCCGGGTTCGCTGATCGTCGAGACGAAGTCCGACGGCCCTCCTACCGAGTTCGACCGGCAGCTTTGGAATCACGGCACACGGCCCACGACCATCAGTAAGTATGCGTTGGCCGTCGCCGTGTTGGACCCGACTCGGCCCACCAACCGCTGGAGTCGCCACGCACGCAACCTGACCCACATCTGAGGTGCCTTTCCCGTTCGGTGGTCGTTGCCCTGGTCCTCCTGGCACCGGGTGAGAGTACGGTGTGGGCATGAACGATTGGAACAAACAAATCATCACAGAATTCAGGGCAAATGGCGGACGCGTCGCACAGTTCGGCGACGTTCCGCTCGTCATCCTGCACACCATCGGGGCCAAGAGTGGCGAACTGCGCGAGATACCGCTGGTCGCACAAGTCCATGAAGATAAGCGCATCGTGTTTGCGTCGGCCGCCGGCGCGCCGAAGCACCCTGGTTGGTACCACAACCTCGTTGCCAACCCCGAGATCGAAGTCGAGACCGGCACGGAAACGTTCGCCGCAACGGTGTCCGAACTCCCTGCCGACGAAGCCAAAGCTGCTTTGGCCGCTCAGGCCGCGGTAATGCCGCAGTTCGGTGGCTACGTCGAGACCGCTGCACCGCGGGTCATTCCAGCGTTCAGCATCGTGCGCCGCTAACCACGTCCGGGTTCGCGCTGCGCGGTCAGCCGGCCCCGTCAGCCGGAATGACGCTCGCTGTCGCGGTCAACCCCGCCCAGTCAACCCGCCATGGTCAACCCGCCATGGTCAACCCGCCACTCACGCTCAGCACCTGCCCAGTCACGAAGCTCGCGTAGTCGCTCGCGAAGAACAAGATGGCGCCAGCCAACTCAGATGGCTCGGCGAGGCGCTTCATCGGTATGGCGTTGATGAGCGCAGCTCGCAGTTTTTCGGGCTGCCTGCGGAACAGCGGGGTGTCCGTCGGACCTGGGCACACACAGTTGACCCGCACGCCCTTGCGCGTCACTTCGCGGGCCAACGATTTCGAAAACGCAATGACGCCACCCTTGGCTCCGGCGTACACGGTTTCGCCCGAACTTCCCACCCGACCGGCGTCGCTGGAAACGTTGACGATGGACGCCCCTCCGGACGCTCCCGCCTCGAACAACAACGGCAACATCGCACGAGTCACCTGAACCGGGCCCATGAAGTTGATGGCCATCACCTTGTCCCAGTACTCGGGGCTGTTGTCCATGAACGGCTCGCTGATATCCCACCCGGCAACGTTGACCAAGACGTCGATGCGCCGAATGTGGGTGGCGAGGTCAAGAGCCAACGCATCAGCCGCCGCTCGCGAGGTGACGTCTAGTTCGAAAAACTCGGCCAGGCGCCCTCCGTCGCGAATTGCTTCGGCGTTGAGCTGGCCGGTGGAACTGTTGATATCCGTCAGAATCACGTGTGCGCCGTGCTCGGCGAACAGCCGGGCCGTCGCATGGCCGATACCTGATGCTGCGCCCGTGACGAGCACGTTCTTGCCAGTGAAATCCATCTTGTTGCTCCAGTACGTGAGGGTGAATCGCTTCGAGGTCGGACGACTGATGTGCCGTCGTCGTGGTCAATCGTGATGGTTACAGGGTCCGGGCAATGAGCTCACGCATGATCTCGTTTGACCCGCCGTAAATGCGGTGAACGCGTGCATCGGCATAGGCCCGTGCGATCGGGAAATCCCAGGTGTAGCCATATCCGCCGTGGAACTGAAGACAGGTGTCCAAGGAACGTCCCATCATCTCTGTGGTCCAGTATTTCGCCATGGCTGCGACTGCGGGGTTGAGCGCTCCGTTGACCAGATCGGCGAGACAGCGATCGACGAACGTCTGACCTATCTCCACCTCGGTTTTCACTTCAGCGAGCTTGAAACGCGTGTTCTGAAATGCTCCGATCGCCGTTCCGAAGGCCTTTCGGTCTTTCGTGTACGCAATCGTCCAGTCCAGCGCGGCCGCCGAAGTCGCGATCGCGCCGACGGCAATCTGGAGTCTCTCCCACGCCAACTCCTTGGTCAGCATGGCCCATCCATCGTTCTCGTCGCCGATCACGTTCGAGATCGGCACTCGTACGTCGTCGAAGAACAATTCGCACGTGTCCTGCGCCTTCATCCCAATCTTTTCGATGTTTGGACCACGGGTGAGCCCTGGCCGGTCTCCCTCAACACCGATCAAGGTGATGTCTTTGCGCACGTTTGGATCACCGGTCTTCACAGCGACCACGAGAAGATCTGCGCACTGACCATTCGTGATGAAAGTCTTTGCACCGTTGACGACGAACGAGTCGCCATCTTTGCGTGCAGTGCTTCGAAGCGACCGTAGGTCTGACCCTGTGCTTGGTTCGGTCAGAACAATTGCACCGATCATGTCGCCACTGGCCATCGCCGGCAGCCACGATTGCTTCTGCGCTTCGGTGCCATAGGAGAGGACGTACTGGGCAACAATGTCGCTGTGCGCCCAGAAGCCCGGTCCTGACAGACCAAGGCGGGACTGCTCCTCGATCAAGACTGCCGAAGCAATACGGTCTCCCCCACCCCCACCGTATTGTTCTGGAACGTTGACGCACAGAAATCCGAGCTCTCCCGCTCGCTTCCAGATCGAGCGTGGAGCGACGCCATCGTGTTCCCACTCGCGATGGTGGGGGGCCATCTCAAGTTCGAAGAACCGCCGGGCAGCAGCGCGCAACTGCTGGTGTTCCTCAGTGAAAATCGTGCGGGCGAGCATGACTTACCAAAACACGCGCAGGAGAATATGTCAACTCATTGACATATTCTCCTATTCGTTTTACTGTTCGGCACCGATGGGTGGATCAGGTGCGTGCCATGTTCCGTTGGATCAACGTGATGTACCGGATGAACGCGTCCCTGTCGGCTGCGTCGAAACCCTCCAGCGCGCTGGCATAAAACGCTGCGATCGGCACCGCCAACTGTGTCCACAGGTTGCTACCGTCGGGGGTGAGAAGCACCACCCGAGCGCGCCGGTCAGACTGCACCGTGGCGCGCTGGACCAGCCGTCTTTCTTCGAGCCGGTTCAGAACGCCGGCAAGGTTCTGGCGGCTGACGAGCAGATACTCGGAAAGCTCGTTGATACCCATCCCATCCACGGCTTGCGGTCGGGACAGGGCACCGAGAACCGACCACTGGGTGGATGTAACGCCGAACTCGTCAAGCGCCTGAGTCGCCTTGGTTTGCAGTGTGTTCGATGCTTGAAAAAAACGGAAGAACAGCCGGTTTGCGGTCTCGTCTACCGAATCGTCATTGCCTGCCACCGCTCCATCTTGCCCGAACACGCCTCCCATCTAAACCCCTCCTTCAATCGCCGTCGTTAGGAAACGCTATGAACCAGCATCCAGCAACATATGAGCATCTGCTGTACTCCGAGGCCGACGGAGTTGCAACAATCACGATCAATCGACCGGAGGTTTACAACGCGTTCAGCGCCTTGACCTGTGAAGAACTCATACATGCTTTTAAGCGTGCAGACCATTCACGAGCTGTGCGCGTCGTGGTGCTTACCGGAGCTGGCGACAAGGCGTTCTGCACCGGCGGCGATCAGTCCAACAAAGACGGTGGTTATGGCGGGCGCGGCGTGATTGGGCTGCCGATCGACGAGGTCCACTCGGCCATCCGTGACTGCAACAAACCGGTCATCGCTCGCGTGAACGGGTTCGCTATCGGCGGCGGCAATGTTCTTGTGACCTGCTGCGACCTGGCCATCGGTTCAGAAACAGCACAGCTCGGGCAGGTCGGTCCACGCGTCGGGTCGGTCGACCCAGGGTTCGGCACGGCATATCTGGCACGCGTTGTCGGAGAGAAGAAGGCACGAGAAATGTGGTACTTGTGCCGGCGCTACACCGCACAGCAAGCCCTCGATATGGGATTGCTGAACGCCGTCGTGCCGCACGACCAACTCGACGCAGAGGTTGCGGCGTGGTGTGCAGAGATAGTGGACAAGAGCCCTACCGCCTTGGCCATCGCAAAGCGGTCGTTCAACGTGGACAGCGAGCAGATTCGCGGGCTGGGCTCGTTTGCCCTGCAGGCCCTAGCGTTGTACTACGAGACCGATGAATCGAAGGAAGGCGGCAACGCGTTCCGGGAAAAGCGGAAGCCCGACTTCAGCCAGTTCCAGCGCTGATTCGCTCGAACAGACAAGTGAACCGAATGGACTTTGATCCCGTTCTCATCGCCGGCCGGAGGTCCGAAATGGTGGCGGCCGGTTACTGGCGCAACGAGACCATCCTCGACCTGATGGGAGCGCACGTTGAGATGCAACCCGCTAAAACCGCGGCTGTCTCCTACAGGGCAGACCGGCCCGGAGCCACCTGCGTCACCTACGCAGAACTTTGGGAACAGTCGCTCATTGTGGCAGGCAACCTTGGCGAGATGGGAGTGGCGGCCGGCGACGTCGTGTCGTTTCAGCTTCCGAACTGGGTCGAGTTCATCGAACTATCACTGGCTTGTTCGCACCTTGGGGCCGTAGCCAACCCCCTGATGCACATCTTTCGTCAACGCGAACTGTCGTTCATGTTGGCGTTCGGGCAGGCAAAGGTACTCGTCACGCCTTCGACATATCGAGGGTTTGATTACACCGCAATGGCCGAAGAGGTGTTGTCCACGCTGCCTGACCCACCTGTCTTGGTGACCGTGGACAGCGACAGGGATGATTCGTATGTGCGCTTGCTGAAAAGCCCACGATCAGGCTTTGTCCCGACACCAGTGAAGCCGGATGACGTGCTGTTGCTCATGTACACGTCCGGAACAACGGGCGAGCCCAAGGGTGTCATGCACACGTCGAACACCTTGTTCGCAAACGTCCGCGGATTTGTTGAGCGTCTCGAACTTTCAAGCGGCGACATCATCCTCGGCGCGTCGCCGATGGCTCATCTCACCGGTTTCGGGTACCTCGCAATGATGCCGTTGGCGATCGGTGCGACGACTGTGCTGCAAGACGTGTGGGAACCGCGCACGGCGTTGGGCATCATCGAGGCCGAAGGCATTACCTTCTCGATGGCATCGTCGCCGTTTGTCGCCGACCTTTGTGACGCAGCTGAAACCGGAGCCGCCGTCAGCGCTTCGTTCCGAACCTTCTGTTGCGCCGGCGCCCCGATCCCACCAACGCTCATCGAACGAGCGCGTGATCTGCTCGGACTGCGTGTTTGCTCTGCCTGGGGCATGACCGAGAACGGCGCGGTCACCATCACCGAGCCTGACCGAGCTGCTATGAAGTCTGGGATTTCCGATGGTCGACCGGTTCCAGGAATGGAGATCAAGATCGTCGATACATCGCGTGTCGAAGTTCCCGCCGGGGTGACAGGCTCACTGCTCGTCCGAGGGGCGTCTCTCTTCGGCGGGTACCTCAAGCGCCCCGAACTCAACAGCGTTGACGCTGAAGGTTGGTTCGACACTGGAGATCTTGCGTTCGTCCACGAAGACGGGTACGTTCGCATCGACGGGCGCAGCAAAGACCTCATCATTCGTGGCGGCGAAAACATCCCTGTCGTCGAGATCGAAAATCTGCTGTATCGACACCCTTCAATCGCTGCGGTCGCAATCGTCGGGTACCAAGATGAGCGGTTAGGTGAACGGGCCTGTGCCTATGTTGCGACACGGCCAGAAACCACCCTCACCTTGGACGACATACGGACGTTCCTGATCGAACAGAAAGTGACGCGGCAATACATTCCCGAGCGGCTTGTACTCATCGACGACATGCCGCGCACGGCGAGCGGAAAGATTCAGAAGTTCGCATTGCGAGCCTTGCTCATGTGAGTTGATTTCCTGCTGTTTCGTCCGCGTGAAGAGCTCTGCTTGTCCAACACCATTCGACCCGTCTGAGACCTTGGCGCCGCTGTTGCAGACTGGCGTGGTCCATGAGTTCTTGTCAGATTCAGAAGCCACACGAAACGTTCGTGGAACGCCTGTTCATCGCCCTTGCATCGCTGGCACTCGCTGCCTGCAGTGCTCCGAGCAAGCCGACCCCGACCAGCGCAACAAGCGGGCTGTCGTCAAGACCGACTTCCAGCAATTCCACGAGCGGCAC
>JAYSSK010000243.1:0-22475 GCA_043720595.1 Acidimicrobiia bacterium | reverse complement strand
CCATATCCTGCACGCTTACGGTGCCGCGAGGGTGAAAAGTCCTTACATTTGTTCCAAGAGGAACCACCATTCGACATCGCACAACGAGCGGGTATCGGGGAGACGTTCGAAACGATCTCAGTCGAGTAGTGGTAGGCGGACGTCTGTCGTCTCTTCCTGGTCGAGCGGAGACCGGGGGGAGTCGACCTCACTCTTGGCCTCATCGTGACCTCACCTGCCGAGCGAGGCTCGCCGCACAGGAGTACCGTCGGACACAACGCCGACGGATCGGGAATCACATGTTCGACAACCTCTGGGCCGGTCTGCTTCGACTGCAGCTACGGGCAATCGTTGCGGTGATGACTGTCGGCATCACCATCAGCGCGTTTGTTCAGCGCAAACGGATGTCGCACGAGAACGGGGCCTTGGCGCGAGGGACGTTCCGGGTGGTCGACAATCCCACGTTCCCGCAGCACGACTTCTTCACTGCCGGTCGAGAATTCCCGTGCAGGCTGAGGCACGGTTCGGTTCTTTTCCGTGACGACGCGAAGATGTGTGTGCGCTCCGCGGCCATCAAGCTCTCGGACGAACGATTCAAGTCGCCCTTCGACGTGTTGATGAACACCGGCCGCGTCGGCCTCTTCTGGAGCGCCCGCACCACCTGGCAGTTCCGCAAGACCAACGAACGCGGAAAGATGTTCGTCCACTATCTCAGGACCAACCCGCAGGCGCTGTTCGGCGGCGGCGACAGCAGCCGCCGCAACCCCGAATCGTTCTCGAAGCTCAGCTACCACAGTCAAACGTGCTTCGGCTTCATAGACCTTATGGGCACGTATTACTACTGCCGGTACCGGCTCATCCCTGCTGACCCCAATTGGGACGGCAGGGACTCAGGTGAGCTGCCCCAATGGTGGAAAGATCACAACTGGTTTCAGAACCCGCTACCCGACGAGCAACGCACCCGCAACTATCTGAAGGACGAACTTCGTGCGCGGCTCGACGGAAAAGGAACCATTCAGTACCGTTTCCAGATCCAGACCCGTCGCAAGCCGCCAGGACCAGACCCAACCTGGGTCACTGCGCAGTACGAGTGGGACGAGAGCGTCACCCCCTGGCACGACGTGGCCGTGGTAACGCTGACCGAAGCACTCGATTACACCGAGTCGATGCTCACTTGGTACGACATCGGAAACCACCCGCGGTCATTGCCCGTGCCCACTGGCGTGTCCATCGACGACCCTCACTCGGTAAACAACTTACGTCTCGCAACGCGCCGGGCGGCCCAGGCTCGGCTGCTCTCGTACAAGCTGCGCGGCATGCCAGCCAAGTTTCCAGACTCTCGCTACGCTCCGGATTGGGATCCGATTCCCCCGATGCCAATCCCGCCGGGAGCCGACATGGCTCGGCTTCCATCTACACGCTGATCGAATTCGCGATGTTGGCCGGCTGGAGGTAGGTGTAGGGAACGTCCGTCTGTTTGTTTCGTTCATCGATTCGAAACGCAATGGCGTCGAGCGCCACCAGAAACCGATCAATGACTGCTCGAACTTCACGGTGCTCACGGAGAAACTCGGGCCGATACTCGCCGAGACGAGAAATCGGCGGCGCGGAGAGCAGGTGTACCAGCTTGAGTTGCATAGCGGCCGCTCGGAACGGCGGCAAACCGTACGTGAACAGACCTTCCGAGCTAATGTCGAACGAAGTTGGAGGCGGGAGAAACATGGCACCCGGCGAATTCGGGATGAAGCCGAAGATGTCGTACTGGCCGTTGTTGACTGCGGAATGCTGAACGGTTGCGGTGAACATCGTGACCGTGATCATGCGGTGCAAGTCCGCAAACGTCCCGAAGCGCCCATCGGACCCAGGGATGCCCACGATCCCTCCAGCGTCAGCTGCAGTCAGTTCGGTCCACCAGTCGGCGAGCTGTTCATCGCCAGCCACAGCAGCATCGTCTAGATAGAAGTGGCGCAGAACCTCGCCGGTGTACGCGTCGATGGCCTTCCACAACAACTGCGCATCGTCTCGGTAGAAGTAGCCCGGCAACGCGTCAAGATCTGCCACATCCCGCGATGCAAGATCCTCAGGTAGATGAAGGTCGGCAAAGGAAAACCGTCGCCATGCTTCGCCAACGAGCCAGTAGGCGCCGTCGGTTCCGACAGCGATCGCCCGGTCGATCGGACCACCGGGGGCGATCATTGTTTCGCGTGCACTGCGGTTGATGAACAGGGTCCCTTCGAAGTGCGGGGCGAGAAACTGATGCACCGGATGCTGCGCCGGCAGTGTGCGGCACAGCGACACGAACACTGTCTCCATCACCAGATGCGTCTTGGCGAGGTGCTCCACGATTTCGTGCAGCGCAGCATCAGCTGCCTGAACATGCGTACGTGCGGTGAGCCAAAGCCAGGGTTCGTCAGCTGGAGTGAACACCACTTTGGCGACTGCGATCGATTGGGCCAGCTGAATAGCGAGCGGCATCAGCACATGGGCGTCGTTGACCCAGAACAACGCGAGTGGAGCCGACAGGAATCGTCCGAACGCAACGGGGCAACCGTCCAACGCCGCCCAGTCACACAGGTAGAGCCGCCCTTCGGCGAGCAACTGCTGAAGCGTGACGCCGTCCGGAAGCACGCCCCGAACGCGTTCGTCTGTCACAGCGAAGTTCTCCGGAATCATGACGATCCTTTTGATGAGCAACGGGTTGACGCCATTCAGACGCTGCCTCGCGAACTCCGCGTCGGTCTTCCAGCGGGTGGCCACGTCTGGCATCGCACGCCACAGATAAAAGTGCGAGTAATGCTCCAGCCGGTTGGCCTTGGCTCCCTTGTCACGTCCCCAGGAATATGCGCTGATGGCAGAGTTCACGACGCTCATCGCATAGTCGTAACCAAGGCGGCCCTTCTCCTGCATCTCGGCAACATCGGGGTTTCGCTCTGCGAACGGAGGGAGCCCGGGGATGTGTTGCCACTTGTAGCGATCCCGAGCGACGGCCAGCGAACGATCGTTGGCGAAGCGTTCGGGTGTGGACTGAAGCTCACGCGCACGGCGCTCCCTGAGGTCGATCACCGATTCAAGGGTCGTGTCCATGGCTAACGGTACGTGCGAACCGGTGATGACACAAGCGGCGCGGGAACTTGACCATGTACCCTTCGTCCGTGAGCGTCCTGGAACTCAGCGAGCAATCCGAAACTCGCACCCTGCTGTTCACCGACGTCGTCGGCTCGACCGCGTTGTGGGAGGCCGATGCGGCTGGAATGTCGGTCAGTCTCATGGTCCACGACCACGTGATGCGATCCAGCATCGAGGCAGCCGACGGCGTGATCTTCGGAAACCCCGGCGATGCGTTTTGCGCTGCATTCCTCTCCGATGCAAAAGCGTTGGACGCAGCCCGAGCCATTCAGAGTTCACTCGGCACAGCAGACTGGTTGGGTGGACCTCCGTTGGCTGTGCGCATCGGTCTACACCGAGGCGCGGTCGAGCGGCGCGGGGACAATCTCTTCGGTCCCGCCGTCAACTTGTGCGCCCGAGTCTGCGATGCGGGTCATGGTGGGCAGATCCTCTTCACCGAGCACGTCAACACATCGGCATCCGACGTTGTGTCCTGCGGGATGCACCGCCTCAAGGGCGTCACCTCGGTCGTCAAACTCTTCCAACACGGCGCCGGCCGGTACCCGCCGCTGCGGACATTGGAAAGTGCGACTGGGAACGTGCCTGTCCAAGTCAACGATCTAATTGGTCGAAGCTCCGAACTCGATGAAATCGCATCGCTCATGGCGAAAGCGCGGCTGCTGACGATGGTCGGAATGGGAGGGGTCGGCAAGACCCGCCTCTCCATCGCTGTTGCAGAACGACACGAGGACCATTTTCCAGACGGCGTGTGGTTCGTCGAACTCGCAGCGACGCGTGATATGACCACAGTGCTTTCTGCGGTTGCAGACGCGCTTCGGCTTCCCACTTCGGCGACGCCAGCTGCGCTGGCCGAGCAGATCCGAGGCCACCACCTTTTACTGGTGCTCGACAACTGCGAGCATGTCGTCGAGCTAGTGGCCGAATTGGCCGATGTCTTGTTGTCGCGCACGAAACACCTCCGCATCCTGGCCACCAGCCGCGAAGCATTGGGCGTTGCAGGCGAGTGGAAAGCGAGGATCGGGCCGCTCGAAGCTGCCGATGACGCACGGGCGCTCTTCGAGCAGCGCTCCATGCAGGTCGGCGTTGTGGTCACGCGTGAGCAATCGAGGATCGTCGACGACATCTGTAAGCGACTGGACTGCATACCTCTCGCCATCGAACTGGCGGCCGCTGCCACCCGAACTATGGGACTCGCCGAGCTCTTGTCCCACCTTGACCACCGCCTTGATGTGCTCACCGCTCCGGGCCGGTCTCGCAGGCCTGACCGACACCACAGCCTTCGGGCCACTATTGACTGGTCTTATGAATCGCTGACGCCCACACAGCAACAGTTCTTCCGTCGCATCGGTGTTTTCGAGGACGGCTTTCCCATCGGAGGCGCGGCTGCGATGGCAGCTGGGCTCGACGAATCAGCGAACCGGTTAGTTGCAGCACTCGTTGATCGATCACTCCTTTCGGTGCAATCGAGAGCGGGACACAACCGGTTTGTGCTGCTCGAATCAATTCGTCAGTATGCATATGACCAGTTGGCACGTCACGGCGAGCTTCACGCGGCCCAGGACGCCCACACAGGCTGGTGCTTTCACATTGCCGAGGACCTATCGCACAGAGCTGTTGGGCCAGCCGAGGCGAGGAGCATCGCGCAGCTCATCGAAGAAAGCGGCAACTTCCGTCAAGCCATCAACACTCTCTTGCGGGCTAACGAGCAGGGACGCGCCTGCGACCTCGTTCTGCTTTTCGAAGACTTCAGCTACACCGCGAGCATCCTTGCCGAGCTGGTGCTTCCGCTGATGGAGGCCGGCGCCGTTTCCATTCACCCCGAACGTCGTCGCCTGCTTGCGATCGAGCTGGTGCGTCGGTCGACCTCCGATGGGACCGATGGTCGGATCGAACTTGCCGCCGAGCTTGCCGCAGAGCTGCGGTTGGAGGACTCTGGGTCGATGCAGATCGTGGTGCTCCTGATCGCGAACGCATTGTCCCGTGGACGGTTCGGCGAGTACATGGGGGCACTCTCAGACCGCGCCGATTCCGTTGCGGACCCAGCAGAGCGAGCCCGCCTCAAAACCGCAGCACTGCTCGGTTACTCATACGTCGGCGGCCACGAAGAAGCCCAACGACTGGTCGACACGGTGCTTGCATCCGTGACCGAAGCCGGGCTCACCCGGCTGTTGATCCCCGCCGGTTCCATGATTTGCCTCGGCTCGCTCGGCACCGATGCGACCGAGCGGGCTGTTCGGATGACCAAACCCATCCTGAAACATCTTGGCCACCTGCCGATGCTTTCGATCATGTCGAGCGGTCTCGTCAGCATGTACTCCGAAGCTGCCGTACAGGCGGGCCTGCCGACGGCCGACCGACTCGCCGCGGTGAGTTACCTCGATCCGGTGCTGCAGGGCGACTTCAACCGCATCGGCCTGGTGCTCGCTCGGCTTGTTCAGTGCGAGGGGCAGGATGCGCTCGCGGTGCGTGCCGTCGGCGCGTGCGTCGCGGCATCGCGGTCGGGGTTCTCCCGCGACCAGCGTTCGGTGATCTTGGAGCAGGCGTCAGAACGCATCGGTGCCCAGGCGGTCACGCAACTCTTGGCATACGGTGCAACGAGCGAACGAAGTGCGCTCTATCGCGAGATGTGGGCAGTGCTCAGCCCACTCCTTGCAGACCCAGACCGGACCTCGACGTACTAGCGCGCCGGCTGCAGGCCGTTGGAGCCCTCGGAAGGCCGAGTCATGCAAATCCGTTGGGGTTCAATCGCTGCCAGTGCCAGGCGTCGGCACACATCGAGTCCACGTTGTACTCCGCGGCCCAGCCCAATTCTTCGCGGGCCTTGGCCGGGTCGCCGTACGACACAGCAGCGTCGCCAGAACGCCGCCCGACGACCTCGTACGGAATGTCGACACCGGACGCCCGTTCGAACGATCGGATGATCTCCAAGACGCTCGACCCTTTGCCAGTACCCAGGTTCCAAACCCGGCAGCCAGCGGCGTCACCGAGCGCTTCGAGCTTCTCGAGACAACGCAAATGACCGCGAGCCAGATCAACAACGTGGATGTAGTCGCGCACACCAGTGCCATCAGCGGTGTCGTAATCGTTGCCGAACACCTGCAAACGTTCCCGATGCCCAACAGCCACCTGGGCGATGAACGGGAGCAAATTGTTTGGGATGCCGTTCGGGTCTTCGCCGATGGTGCCGCTTGGATGGGCGCCTACGGGGTTGAAGTAGCGCAACAACCCGAACCGCCACTTCGTGTCTGCCGCAGCAACATCGTGGAGTATCTCTTCCAAGAACCACTTCGTGCGGCCATACGGGTTGGAAGCACCGAGGGTGGCTGACTCCACGAGCGGCATCGGGTTGTCAGCCCGGTACACCGTGGCGCTCGACGAGAACACCAACGTGTGGCATTGGTAAGTCTCCATAACTTCAAGCAGGACAAGCGTGCCCGTGATGTTGTTGGAGTAATACCGCAGCGGGATCTGGCTACTCTCCCCGACTGCCTTCAGGCCGGCGAAATGGACAACGGCGTCGGGTCGAAACGATTCGAACACAGCCGAGAGCGCTTCACCGTCGGCAATGTCGACGACGTGCAGCCTGGCCTCACGGCCAGCAATTGCATTGACGCGCCGAACCGCCTCGGCTTTGGAATTGTCGAGGTTGTCAACGATCGCGACCTCGTGGCCTTTGCCGAGCAGCTCGACAACCGTGTGGCTTCCGATGTAGCCGGCCCCACCGGTGACGAGTACTCGCACGATGCTTCGGCGGGCTTACAGGCCGCTGACGACGGCGGCTTGGAGTGCTTCGAGCTCGAGATCGTGCTCGTGATGCGAGCCGGTGGCAGGGGAACCCGACTTCGGCCGGGCAATGAGACCAAGCATGCGACTCTGACGCGCGCAGATGGCTTGGACGCGACCTTCGACAAAGTTCCACGCACCGAAGTTGGCTGGTTCCTCTTGCATCCAGAACACACCGGCGTGTGGATACCGGGCCACGATCGCTTCGATCTGCGCCTCTGGCCACGGATAGATCTGTTCGACCTTGACCAATGCGATCTGCCCGGCAACCCCTGCTTTTTGGCGCGCTTTGTCTGCGTCCCACGTGACCTTGCCGGTCGACAGGATCACTTTGCGCACCGCCGACGGGTCGGTGATGGTGGGGTCGTCGAGGACCTCGGCGAACGCGCCGACCGTGAACTCCGAGACGTTGCTGCGCGACTCTTTTGAACGAAGCCCGCTCTTGGGCGCCATGACGACGAGTGGCTTGCGGTTGGGTGAGTGCATCTGGCGGCGCAGCAAATGAAACAGCTGCGCTGCGCTGGTCACGTTGACCACCCGGATGTTTTCGTGGGCACACAGCTGCAAGAACCGTTCGAGGCGCGCCGACGAGTGCTCTGGGCCTTGGCCCTCATATCCGTGGGGCAACAGCATCGTGATGGACGAGGTCTGCTTCCACTTGGTCTCACCCGACGCAATGAACTGATCGATGATGATCTGCGCGCCGTTGACGAAGTCACCGAACTGCGCTTCCCACACGACGAACGCGTCTGGGTTTTGAATCGTGTAGCCGTAGTCGAAACCGAGCACGGCATATTCGGACAACGACGAGTCGAACACGTTGAAACGGCCCTGGCTGGGGTCGAGGTTGGCCAACGGATACCACTCGGCTCCGGTTTGGGTGTCGACGAAGACTGCTTGGCGATGGCTGAACGTTCCACGACGGGAATCTTCACCGCTGATGCGGACGGGCACTCCTTCGAGTGCAAGTGACCCGAACGCCATTGCCTCGCCGAGCGCCCAATCGATTTCGCCAGTCGACTCGTAAGTGGCCTTACGAGCTTCCAGCTGACGCGCCAACTTGGGGTGAATGTTGAAACTCTCTGGCCATGAGTGCACAGCTTCGGAGATGAGATCGAGCATCGAACGGCTGACGCCGGTCGGAATCGGGTCGAACGGCGAGCCGATGTCGTCGAGGTTGGGCGGCAGTATGTTGCCGGTAGAAGTGAGCGTGCGGGTTTCGTCGAGCGCAGTCTGCATGAGTGACTGGTACGACGAGAATGCCGTGTCGGCCTCTTCCTGCGTGATGTCTTTGCGACCGACCAACGAGGCTGCGTAGATCTCTCGGGTAGACGGGTGGTTGTCGATGCGCTCGTACATGAGCGGCTGGGTGTACCTGGGCTCGTCACCCTCGTTGTGACCCATGCGCCGGTAACACACAAGGTCGATCACGACGTCTTTCTTGAACTGCTGTCGGAAATCCGCAGCAAGGCGACCGACGCGATAGCAGGCCTCGGGGTCGTCGCCGTTGACGTGGAAGATGGGTGCCTGCACCATCTTGGCGACATCGGTGCAGTACACCGAAGACCGGGCGGCGTCTGGGTTGGTGGTGAAACCGACCTGGTTGTTGACGATGAGGTGGATGGTGCCGCCCGTCTTGTAGCCGGCAAGCTGGCTGAGGTTGAGTGTCTCCTGCACAACGCCCTGGCCGATGAACGCTGCGTCGCCATGCATGATGACCGGCAGAATCGAGTTGCCCCCAATGTCACCGCGCTCACCCTGCTCGCTGATTTCGTCAAGCTTGGCGCGCACCATGCCTTCGACGACCGGATACACCGCTTCGAGGTGGGACGGGTTGGGCGCAAGGTTGATATCGATGGCAGTGCCACCGAGACCCGTGTACGTCCCCTCTGCACCCAGGTGGTATTTAACATCGCCAGAGCCGTAAACGGTGCCTTCAATGACGTCTTCGAATTCCTTGAAGACCTGCGCAACTGGCTTGCCCACAACGTTGACCAGCGTGTTGAGGCGCCCGCGGTGAGGCATGCCGATCACGGCACCCTTTACCCCCGCGCCCGCAGCAGCATCGAGCACGGCATCGATGACGACCATTGCTGATTCACCACCTTCCAAGCCGAACCGCTTGGTGCCCGGATACCGCTTGGCAAGGAATTTCTCGAACGCCTCGGCAGTGTTGAGCCGGTCAAGGATGCGACGCTGCTCGACAGCGGACAGCTGTGTATCAACACCTTCGACGCGCGCTTGTAGCCACGCCTTTTCGGCCGGGTTCATGATGTGCATGTACTCAATGCCGACGGTGCGGCAGTACGCGTCTCGGAGGATGCCGAGCAGCTCGCCGACGGTGTGATGATCGGTCCCGGCGAGGTCGTCAGTGAACACATCACGGTCGAGGTCCCAGATGGACAGGTCGTAGGTGATGGGGTCCAACTCGTCTGCCATCGCACGGTGCATGATGCCCAACGGGTCGAGGTTGGCAATCAGGTGGCCGCGTGACCGGTACGCGTTGATGAGTTCCTGCGCGGCAGCGGCCTTCGCGACGGCTGACCGAACAGCATCGGTCGGGTTCGTGTCGCGATGCCAGCGTGCGGGCTCGTACGGGATGTCCATCGAGTCGAAGACCGACTCCCAGAACGCTTCGTCGTCGGTGAGGAGATGCTGAATCTTGTCCAGGAACATGCCGGACTCGGCACCCTGGATGATGCGGTGGTCATATGTCGAAGTGAGCGTGACGGTCTTGGAGATACCAATCTCGGCAAGCTTCGCCGGGTCGGCAGCCATGAACGCTGCCGGATAGTCGATGGTTCCGAGCCCAATGATGGCCGCCTGGCCGGGCATGAGCCGCGGGACCGAATGACGGGTACCGATACCGCCAGGGTTGGTGATCGAGACGGTGACACCGGCAAAATCGTCGACACCCAACTTGTTGGTGCGGGCCTTGGCGATGAGCGTTTCGTACGCGTCGTAGAACTCACGGAACGTCAATTGGTTTGCGTTCTTGATGCATGGAACCACGAGTGCACGTGACCCGTCGGCCTTGGCCAGGTCGACTGCGATACCCAACCCGACAGTTGCGTTGCGCACCAGCAGTGGGTTGCCTTCTGCGTCCCGCGTGAACGTGTTTCGCATCGACGGGACCGCGTCGAGGCTGCGAACAATGGCGAATGCGATGAGATGCGTGAAACTGACCTTGCCACCACGGGTGCGTTTCAGGTGGTTGTTGATGATGCTGCGCTGAACCTCGAGCAGCTTTGCCGGTACGTCGCGGACACTGGTAGCTGTGGGAACGTCGAGCGACGCTTCCATGTTCTGAACAATCTTCGACGCGACACCGCGCAAGGGGCTGGTCTCTCCACCGGCGGCGATCGCTGGTGGTTTTGCCTGCGGTTTCGCAGCGGCAACGGCAGCGGAAGCAGCTGCGGCAACGGGAGTTGCGGTGCCGTTGGAGTACGTCGGAGCCACACTGTGCGTGGTGGCCGGGGCGTACACGGCGCCATTCGAGACGGTGCTTGCAGCGGCCGGGGCGCCATGACCGTTGAAGTAAGCGCGCCAACTTTCAGACACAGACGAGGGGTTGTCGTTGTACTGCTCACGCATCTCGTCGACGAGCCACGAGTTGGGCCCGAGCGTCGGGTCGTCGGGAAGGATCGAAGTCACGGGATTCAGCCTACTCCTGAGCAGTTTTGGGGTCAGCGCGAGCCCGATTGTTGTCCGTAGACCATCGGTCACGACAGCAGTTGCGCGCGTATTGGAATTCCAGTATTCCTACATCGTCACTGGTGGTGTATCGCTTAAACCAGTCCACCGATAAGGTCGCTGAATGATTCGGCGCCCATCGCTGCTCCTTACTGCCGTTATTGTCGCCGCCGTCCTTGGCTGCGTCATGCACCCGGCGTCAGCGGCAACCAAGAAAAAGACCACACGCTCACGGGTGGTGGCCCAAGACGCTAACGGCGTCTACCAGTTCCCAAAACGCACCGTCAGATGGAAAGAACCAGCCCCGATCGCGTTTCGCGGGTGTTTCGAGGTGCTGGAGTGCGCCATCGTCGAAGCGCCGATGAACTACGCAGACCCGCTTTCCCCTGCTATCGAACTGTCCGTCGTCAGGCGTCGTGCCGCTGATCCCGCTCGTCGGGTAGGCGCCCTGTTCGTCAATCCTGGTGGTCCTGGGGCAAGTGCCAACGGGCTCATTCGGGGCGCCGAGCGCATCTTCCCTGCGGAAGTTGTGGCGAGGTTCGACATCATTGGACTCGATCCTCGTGGCACCACCAACTCCGCTCCGGTCAGCTGCGGGATTGACCCGCTCGACCAAGAGACCATCAGAACCGACAACCAGTATCTGAAAGCAGTCGCAGCTGCCTGCGGCAAACGGTCTGGACAGCTCTTGAAGTACATCGACACCGAGAGTTCGGTCCGGGACCACGACTGGGTTCGCCGTGCGCTGGGCGAGACACAAATCAACTTCCTCGGCTTCTCCTATGGCGGCTACCTGGGCGCCATGTACGCAACGCTGTTTCCTACTACCCTGCGCTCGGTGGTGCTGGACTCGGGTCTGGACCACACGTTGTTCGGCACGGGGCTGCTCGAGGGTGGGTACGCAGCGAACGAACGATCACTCCTCGCGTTCCTGCGCCAGTGCCAGGACGGCACCTACACACCATGCGCGTTCAACAACGGCACCGACCTCGTGGCTCGCTACGACCAACTACTCACCTACTACGGCGGGTCCCGAAGTCGAGAGAGGCTGCGGAGCCGGTTCGAAGGAACCGTCGAGCGTCTGCTCGAATCACAGTCGATCGGCGGCTGGAAAATTCTTGCCGACGGCCTAGCAGCAGCTGCAGGATCCCCTGGAGACCCGTATAACTCGTTCGACCTGCGCAGCTTCGTTCCCCGCCCGGACTACGAAGTGCTCGAGTCGATCTTCGCCTACCAATGCCACGACGGTTTGGTGACGCAGAACCAGGCCGAACTCGCAACGCTGACCGAGCGACTGCCCGCCGCAGCCCCGCATTTCCAAGTCAACGCCAGGGGCAGCGCCGAGCTGTACAAGATCTGCGGATACTGGCCAGCTAAGACTCGGCCGCAGCCTGTCATTCAACCGAACGGCATCGCACCGGTGCTGTTGGTTGGGGCCACACTCGACCTCATCACGCCGATCGAGTGGCAGCAGTCCATGGTCGCCACCACCGGCGGCACACTTCTCACCCGGGTCGGCTCGGACCACGGGCAGGTGGGGCGAGGCACCTGCGTCGACCCGTATGCCGTTGACTTCCTCGTCAACCTCGTGCTTCCGGCACCCGGCATCGTCTGCACCGGCTGACCCGCTGCTCGACCCGGGCGGAAGACGGGTCTCGCGTCTCGTAACCTCAGTGCCATGGCAGCACATGAAGGCATGGACAAGAGCCGTTACATCTACACAATGCGCGATCTGCGCCGGTTCTACCCGCCAGATCGCGAGGTCCTAAAGGGCATCAACATCTCGATGTGGCCAGGCGCCAAGATCGGCGTGCTGGGTTCAAACGGTTCCGGTAAGTCCTCGCTGCTGAAGATCATGGCCGGGGTGGACGACGGCTTCGTGGGCGAAGCTCGCCTCACGACGGGTTTCACGGTCGGGTTCCTCTCCCAAGAGCCAACGCTCGATGAGACCAAAGACGTGCTCGGCAACGTACGAGACGGTGTGAGTGAGATCGCTGGGCTGGTCGACCGCTACAACGCTGTCTGCGAAGCCATGGGAGACCCCGACGCAGATTTCGACAAGCTCCTCGCCGAGCAGGCAGACCTGCAGGACAAGATCGACGCCACCAACGCATGGGACCTCGACCGCCAGCTCGACATTGCGATGGACGCACTTCGTTGTCCGCCGGGCGACGCCGACGTGTCGAAATTGTCCGGCGGTGAAAAGCGCCGCGTCGCACTGTGCAAGCTGCTCCTTTCGAAGCCAGACCTGCTGCTGCTCGACGAACCCACCAACCATCTCGACGCAGAGTCGGTCGGCTGGCTGGAACGGTTTCTGCAGGACTACCCGGGCACCGTTGTTGCGGTCACCCACGATCGGTACTTCCTCGACAACGTGGCCGGCTGGATCCTGGAACTCGACCGGGGCGCCGGCATCCCGTACGAAGGCAACTACTCCGGTTGGCTCGAACAGAAGCGCGCTCGCCTTGCCGCCGAAGAAAAGACCGAGTCTGCCCGTCAGCGCGCACTTGCTGAAGAGCTCGACTGGGTGCGCCAGTCGCCTCGTGCACGGCAGGCCAAATCCAAAGCTCGTCTGTCCGCATACGAAGAGCTGCTCAGCGAATCGCAGAGCGCTGAGGGCCGCCAGGCGAAGCTCGAAATCATCATCCCCTCACCACCTCGCCTCGGCGACGTCGTCATCGAAGCCGATGGTGTCAACAAGGGTTTCGGCGACCGTCTCCTCATCGAGAACCTGTCGTTCAAGCTGCCACCGGCTGGAATTGTCGGCATCATCGGTGCCAACGGCGCCGGTAAAACCACCCTGTTCCGCATGATGATGGGCCTCGAGCCGGCAGATTCGGGCACACTCACGGTCGGCAGCACGGTGAAGCCTGCGTACGTCGATCAGAGCCGTGACGATCTGTCGCCAGACAAGACCGTGTTCGAAGAGATCACAGACGGGCTCGACGAGTTCAAGTTCAATGGCCGCACCATTCATGGCCGGGCTTACTGTGCGTCGTTCAACTTCAAAGGCTCGGACCAACAGAAGAAGGTCGGCGAGCTGTCCGGCGGTGAACGCAACCGTGTCCACCTCGCCAAGCTGCTCAAGTCCGGTGGCAACGTGCTGTTGCTCGACGAACCGACCAACGACCTCGACGTCGACACGCTCCGTGCATTGGAAGAAGCGCTCGTAGCGTTCCCGGGTTGTGCCGTCGTCATCAGCCACGATCGCTGGTTCCTCGACCGTATCTGTACACACGTGCTTGCGTTCGAAGGCAACAGCCAGGTGCGTTGGTTCGAAGGCAACTTCGCCGATTACGAAGCGTTCCGCAAGAAGGAACTGGGGTCCGATGCCGACCAGCCGCACCGCCTGAAGTACAAACCCCTCGTCCGATGAGCATCACCCTGCTACGCAAGATCGTCGCCGTATGCTGCGTCGCCAGCGTGGCGGGGATGATCGTCACCAACATCAAGGGCGCCATCGGCGGCGCCATGGCGTTCGGCATGTTCGGCGCAGTGGCGATGCTCATCCTGATTGTCGCCAACACGCTGGACAGGCCGTCCAACCAGGGCGGTGCACAGCAGGCTCTTGCCGCCGAGCTCGAAGCCAGGGTGCAAGACCTCCTCGACGCCGGCGCCTCCGAGCCGGCACTACGTGAGGTGGTTCGCAAAGCCGTGAGGTTAGGTTCCGGAGAGAGATTGCCCCCAACGCTGGGGGCAGAACACCTCGCAAACCAGTAAGGAGGTGGTTTGCCGCACCTGCAGCGACTATCACAGAGAGATGACTGCTCCGGCTCCACTTCGCACGCGGGTTACCGACCTTCTCGGCGTCGACTACCCCATCATCCAGGCGCCGATGGGCTGGATCGCCAGGTCTCAGCTCGCATCGGCCGTATCCAACGCCGGAGGTCTCGGGATCATCGAGACGTCGTCGGGCGAGTTGGACAACGTGAAGCGTGAGATCGAAAAGATGCGCGACCTGACGGACAAGCCGTTCGGGGTCAACATTGCCCAGGCCTTCGTCCGAGACCAAGGCATCGCGCAGTTCGTCATCGACCAAGGTGTTCGGTTCGTGACCACATCGGCTGGTGATCCCACCAAGTACACCGGGGAGTTGAAGGCCGCGGGCCTGACCGTGTTCCACGTCGTTCCCACACTTGCTGGTGCGCTGAAGGCGATAGCGGCCGGGGTTGACGGATTGGTGGTTGAAGGCGGCGAAGGCGGTGGCTTCAAGAACCCACGCGATGTGGCACTCATGGTGCTCCTGCCACTCATCGCCTCGCAAGTGTCAGTCCCGATCGTCGCTGCTGGCGGCATCACGGATGGCCGATCTATGGCGGCTGCCTTTGCACTCGGCGCCGACGCGATACAAATGGGCACTCGGATGGTGAGCGCAGCAGAATCACCCGTGCACGACAATTGGAAGAACGCGATCGTTGCCGCTGCGGAAACCGACACGGTGTTCTTAAATCGGTTCTCGAAGCCCGGTCTCCGCGCGCTGCGTACCGAGCGGACCACCAAATTGGAACACGAGGATCATGTCGGAATGGATCAGTTCGGCCGGTCCGGGGACCTCTACTTCGGAGGCGACATGGAATCCGCAATCGCCTTGTGCGGCCAGGTAGCCGGGCGGATCACCAGCGTTGAACCAGTTGCTGAGGTCCTGCATTCGACCATCAATGGGTTCCGAGAACACGTCGCGTCGCTCAGTTCACGCTTCGGATGAGCACGTTGTAGCCCACCCGCAGTGCTCGCAGAGTCGGCCGTGGAGGCATACCCATATCCGCATTGACGCCCCCGCTAGCCATTTGTCGCGGTGATCATCGGCACACTGTTTTGAGCCGGTCTCCTCATAATCGTGAGCCACAATGCACCTCTTATGGAATTGCCACCACTCACCACCCTCAAGACAATCTTTGACCGTCTCAAGGCGAACGACATCGCCTGGTTCAAAGAACAATGGACATCAGGCGGCTTCGGCTGGCTGAAGGATCGTCTGCCTGCAGGCGAGTACGAGCAAATCGGTACACGCGTCGACGCCGGTGACCTCAGCCCGCTCAAGGGCGCACTGGGCAAGCTTGACCTGCCTGGTGTCGACCTCTTCAAGGGCCTCGCCGCCAACGTTGCCGGTGCAGCGGGAGCAGTCACGGGTGTCGCAGGGGCGGCAACCGGTGCAGCAGCTGCCAAGATCGGCGCTGGAACCGCAAAGGTTGGCGGCGCAGCTGCTGCCGGCGTGGCCGGCGCCAAGGCCGTTGTAGACGGCGGCAATAAGAAGAAGGGTGGCCTCATGTGGATCATCCCGGCGCTGATCGCTGCCGCACTGCTCGCGTTCGGCCTCAGCCGTTGCGGCGGTTCGTCCTCAACCACCACCGACACCACTGTCGCTGCAGTTGAAGACACCGTTGCTGTTGAAGAGACCGTTGCCGCCGCTGAAGAGACCGTGGCCGCAGAGACCACCGTTGCTGCCGTCGAGACCACCGTGGCTGCAGTCACCGAGACCAGTGCTGTCGAAGCAGCCGCTGCGACCGGCGACATTCTCGCAACCGCAGACGGTGCCGGCTCGTTCAAGACCCTCGGCGCAGCAATCAACGCTGCAGGCTTGGCCGACGCGCTGAAGGGCGATGGACCGTTCACGGTGTTCGCTCCGACCGACGACGCGTTCGCAAAGCTTCCTACCGGCGTCGTCGACGCTCTCCTGAAGCCAGAGAACAAGGACGCGCTCACCAAGGTCCTCACCTACCACGTGTTGCCAGGAATGGTCATGGCTGCTGACATCAAGGCCGGCGAAGTTGCCAGCGTCGAAGGTTCGCCGCTCACCATTACCACCGACGGCGGAGTGAAGGTCAACGGAGTCAACGTCACCTCGACAGATGTCGCAGCCACCAACGGCGTGATCCACGTCCTGGACGGCGTCCTCGTGCCGCCAACTGTCGACATCAACGCGCTCCTAGGCGCCGCGGCTCCGACCACCGTCGCCGCTGCTCCTGCCGCACCAGAGTCGCTCACCGTTTACTTCGCCAACGCATCGGCAGCACTTGACGCCGAAGCTCAGGCCAAGATCGACGGCGCAGTGGCTACCCTCACGAAGCTCCCAGCAGGGTCGAAGGTCAGCATCGTCGGCCACGCGTCGAAGACCGGCAACTCCGAGCGCAACGAGGCACTCTCCATTTCGCGTGCAAACAACGTGAAGGCAGCTTTGGAAAAGGGCCTCGGCGACGCAGCGAGCGGCATCACGTTCAACGTCGAGGCTCGTGGCGACACGCAGCCAGACGAAGACGAGGCCAAGAGCCGCAAGGTCACCATCGAAATCCAGCCGTAAGCCACGCCGGCCTTGCTGGCCTTGCCGGCAGGTCCAGTTCTCAGGTCAGCCCTCGGGTAACAAACCCGGGGGCTGTTTCGCGTCAGACGCTCAGTGACCTTCGATTGCGGCAGCGTTCAGCTCACCGCTCGGCAACAGCACAGGCGGCTTGTCGCTCCAGGGAAAGTCGATCCAACGATCGGTGCGCTTCCAGACGTATTCGCACTTGACGATCGAATGCGGCTTCTCGTAGATGACCGCAACCCGCGTCTCGGCCACGTTGCCGACGACGAAGTCGTGCACTGCCTTCAGCGTGTGCCCCGTATCAGCGACGTCGTCGACCACAAGGACCTTCTTGTCTTGCAGGTCGACCAGGTTGAGCTGAGGAGGCAGCATCACCGGGAAGTCGAGCGTTTCACCGATGCCGGTGTAGTACTCGACAGAGATCACGAAGACGTTCTTGATGCTGAGCGCGTATCCCATTGCACCGGCCGGCAACAGCCCGCCACGAGCGATGGCCAAGATGATGTCTGGCCGGTAGCCGCTGGCGGCGACCTGCTGGCTGAGCGTGACACCCGCCTCGCCGAAGGAATCCCAGGTCAGGATTTCGCGTTCACCGGGCGGAGGTACTGGCATAGGTAAACAGTAATCCAACGGCTCGCCCCGGCCAGAAACCCGGCGAGCTATCAGGTTGGGATTGGCAGTTCAGCGCGGAGCACATCGACGCCGTAGTCGTCGGTCGCACCGATGGCCTTGAGCTCAACTCGTTCGACTGAAGTGCCGCCCGGGCAGACTACCCAGTCGGTTTGGCCCTCGGGAAACACAAATGAGCCCAACCCGACCCGGGTTCCGTCGGCCTTTTCGAACCACCACTTGTACGTGTGGCGCGGCTTGAGACCCTTGGTGTATAGCGCCGCGTAGGTTCCAGCCGGGCCGCTGCTGACCGACGCCCAGGCCTTCGGCCCGGTCGTGCTGGTCGACACAAAACGAACCTTTTGAGGTTCTGCTTCGGTGCCCGTTCCCCAATAGGTCCGTTGGGTGGTTGGCGGAGCGGAAGGTGCTGCCGCCAGCTGTGCAGTCCACCCGGCGCCGCTTCCTGCTGCAAACACTACGGCCGCAGCGGCAGCGACCTTCCACCTGCTCACACCGGCCCGTCCCAAAGCTGAACCTTCAGAGTGGGCTGCTGGTTCGGCTGCGGCGCGATGCAGGATGCGGTCACGCAGCTCTGGCGACGGGGTCTCTACTGTCATGCCAGCAAAGGCCCGGAGATCGGTTGCGCTGAGCTGATCGGTGAGCGGCTGCAGATCTCTCAGTGCCTCGGCGCAGTGTGCGCAGAGGTCGATGTGATGTCGCAACGCAACGGCCTCGTCTTGCGGCAAACCGCCAAGAAGATACGCACCAATATCAGTTGTGTGGGTGCAGCGGATCTCAGACATGCCAACCCATTTCTTCCAGCGCAAGTCGAAGTGCTTTGAGTCCGTAGAAGACTCGGGTGCGGATTGTCCCATCGGGAACTCCGAGCTCTTGCGCCACGTCTGCGTACGGACGCCCTTTGACGTACGTCTCCACAATTGCGTGACGTTGATCATCACGGAGCCGCCGTAGGCCCTCTTCAAGCATCCATCCGTCCAAGAGCTCATCGTAGGCATCTCTCGAGCCCGTCGGCTCCGTTACGTCGATCGTGTTCTCGACCCGGTTCGAGTGCCCGCCCACTATTCGGCTGAGTTGCGGGCGAACCGACCGTGCGCGCAGCAGGTCGATCGAGACGTTCCGGGCAATCGAATACAGCCACGTTCTCACCGACCCGAGGTCCGCTTCCCATCGTTCACGCGCCCGCCAGGCCCGCAGGAACGTCTCCTGTACAGCCTCTTCAGCCAGCCCGCGGTCACCGACAAGCCGGAAACAGAAGCGAAAAATCTCGGCCCCATGCAGGTCGTAGAGAACCCGGAGATCGTCTATGCCCGCGGCCGTCACAGGAGGCATCGTACGGTCTGGTCGATTGCGCGACATCCTTTTGCTCCTGACTTGTTCGAGCCGACCGCGGACTACAACGACACGTCAGCTGACGCGCTTGGTGATGGGCGTCCCGTCTTGGCTGAGCACCCACCAGTTGTTCGTGACCCATTGCCCGTTGACGTCGCCAGGCTTTGCGTCACGGAACCAGTAGTACAGCGCCCATCCGTTATAGGTGAGTTGACGGGAACCGTCTTCGCGCATCGCAACGCCAAGCTTCGATTTGCGGAGCCCGCCGGACAACTCAACATCCGAAGTTGTGCGACCCGCTGGAAGCATCACAGGCGGCCAGGCGGTGAGACACTGCCCTTCGCACGTCGCCACGTTGTAGCGGTCTGGGGCGAACATGTACAGCGAAGTTCCGGTGCCATCGACGATGATGTCGCCAAGCTTGGTGTTGGCGACGCCCAGCTTCAGAATGCGCCCCGCCGCTGTTGTTGTAGGGCTTTGCGCTTCCGCTGGGCCTGCGCCCAGTGCAAGACCACCGACGGTTGCCGCGATGATCGCAGCTCCAGCAACCAACCGACGGACGGCGAGTGAAACAATCATGGCTTCTCCCTTAGTTCTTCGGCCTACCGACCGAGACGACTACTGGTACGCACGGCGATGCGGGAACGTTCACGCGTGTTCAGTTGAGTTCCGTAATATCGGTCTATGACCGCCCCTTTCCGCTGTGATCTCAACTTCTTCGGCACGGTGCCCATGCCAGACGCTGGTAACGCCGGGCCCGCCCCAACGGACCGCCGCTACGTCCAGCAGGACTACATCGCGTGTTACGAGAACCTCACGGCATGGGCCAAAGCCGCAGACCTCGTCGGCTTCAACTGCATGTGGTTCACCGAGCATCACTTCCAGTACGAAGGTTACGAAGTCACACCCAACCTGGTGCTGTTCGGCATGGCAATGGCTCAGCAAACACGCAACATCCGCATGGGTCAGATGTTCAACGTGGTTCCCCAATGGCACCCACTGCGCCTGGCCGAAGATTTCGCCATGGCCGACATCCTGACGGGTGGCCGAATGGAGTTCGGCGTCGGCCGTGGCACTGTGCCACGCGAAGCAATGACGCTTGGGTCACGCGTCGCCAGCGGCGACAACGACATGAGCGCGAAAGACGATGCGTTCAATCGCGAGCAGTTCGAAGAGGCCATGGAGGTCATCAAGACCGCCTGGTACAACGAGCGCTTCTCGTTCACTGGCAAGCACTACCAGTTCCCACCTGCTGGCATCCCAGACCGCGGCGCTACCGTCACCCAGCTCACCCTTGTACCCAAGGTGACGCGCGACGTGCCCATCTACCAACCCGTCACCAGCGGCGAAACAATGGAATACGTGCCTCGGGCCGGCCACCGTGGCGTGTATTGGCTCATGCACCCCGACCTCATGGCACCGCGTTGGCAGCACTACACCGACACGTACAACGCCGCACACGGCACATCGCTCCGCCCCGGTGAGAACAAGGTGCTCGTGCTCAACGGGCATGCGGCCACGACCCGCGAAACCGCGTGGTCGACGGCGCGCAACGGACACGACGAGTTCACGCGTTTCCTTGCGCCCTACGGGCGATTCACCAACTACAAGGGGCCAGACGGAAACAAGCTCGCGTTCGGGGTGCAGCCGTCGTTGGAAGATTCGTTCGAGCAACAGGTAGCGGCTATCGGTTCCGTGCAGGACTGCATCGACATCGTCTCGATGTACCGAGAGCGTTTCGGTGTCGAGCACCTGTGCCTGTTCCTCGACCTCCCAGGGCTGACGCGCGAACAGATGACCGAGCAGATCCACATCTGGGCAGAGGAAGTGCTGCCTGGCGCAGGGTTAGTACTCACGCCCCTGGAACACCCCCGGCAGTCGCCCGCCTACAACGCGCCGCAGTAATTGTGGCGCTTTCTTGGATCACCAACGCCCGCAACATCGAAGGATCGCTGATCGATGTGCAGGTCGACTCGGTCAGCGGGTTGATCGTTCAGGTCGTCGAGCACAGTCCGAACCGATCCGGCGCGGTTGACCTTGAGGGCGATCTCCTGCTCGTCGCTGCCGCCGAACCTCACGCGCACCTGGACAAGGTGCTGACCAGCCAGCTTGTAGCCAACCCGAAAGGCGACCTGATGGGTGCGGTCAAAGGATGGACCGAGTTCTTCCCGACCCTCACCGTTACCGACATGGTGCGACGCGCCACCCAGGGAGTACACGAGCTTGTCGCATCAGGCATCACCGCAATCAGAACCCACGTCAACGTGCACGAGGGCATCGACCTTTCAGCCATGGAGGCGCTTCTGCAAGTGCGTTCCGATGTGGCAGCAATCTGCGACGTGCAGATTGTCTCGCTCACCGGATGGGTGAGCGCAGACAACGAGGCTAACCGCCGCCTGCTGCGCGCCAGCGTGATGATGGACCCATCCGTCGTTGTCGGCGGCTGCCCACATCTCGACGTCGTCAGCAAGGAGGCCACCGACATCGCACTCGAGCTCGCTGGCTCCGAAGGGCGGGACATCGATCTGCACACCGACGAAAACCTTGATCCGGGTTCCGAGGATCTGAGGTATCTCGCGGAGCGCATCATCGCCACGGGGTACTCCGGCGGCACAGTCGCCAGCCATTGCTGCAGTCTCGGTGTGCAGGATTTGAGCCGGCAGGCGGATACCTCTGCGTTGGTTGCTGCAGCTGGCGTTTCGGTGATCGCGCTACCGCAGACGAACCTGTTTCTGCAGTCACGCGATCATCCGGTGTCGCCGCCCCGCGGGCTCACAGCGGTTCATTCGCTTCGCAGCGCCGGAGTGAACGTTGCAGCGGGAGCAGACAACGTTCGTGACCCGTTCAACTTGATGGGACGCCACGACCCATGCGAGACGGCTGCGCTGATGGTGATGGCCGGACACCTACTTCCGCAGGAAGCGTGGGAAGCCGTTACAGGCGCTGCGCGTCGGGCAATGGGCCTGCCGGTCCCTCTGCTCGCCCCTGGTCATGCCGCCGATCTGATGTCACTGCGCGGCTCATACCTCGGTGACGCAATCGCACGAGCAGATCAGCACCGCCGAGTCTGGAAATCGGGCCGCTTGATCGCCGAAACAACGGTTCACCGCACTACCGGTTGACCGCTCGATCCGCTCCCTAGTCGTCGTTGGCACTGCCGCAGTTCTCGAAACCGTTTATCGATGACCCGTTCGTCGAACGGTCCGCCAACGTCGATCAACTCTTGCGAGTCTTGGAGACACAACTGACCGCTGTGCAGGAGGGGCTCGGCAGCTGAGCGCTAAGCCGCCCTTTGGCACCGCGTTCGATGTCACACGCTAGCCATTCAACGAAACTCCGTCGCACAATACAGCTTCGTCTGTCGGATCGGTCTGCTTCTGTGCAAGGGCTAGTCCCACCAGAGGCAGACGGTGGTGGTTCCTGGGGGTGTTTGGTCGAATGGCGGTGGTGGGGGTGCCATCTCGTCGGTTTGGAGTAGTTCGGCTGACAGTGCTGCTGCTGTTGAGCGGAGGGTGGGGACTGATGTTGTGGTGATGAAGACTGCGTCGCAGAATGGGTAGCCGTTTTCGTCGGTGTCGGAGACGTGCATGGCGAATCGAGATGTTGTTGGATCTGTCTCCGTTGCGTGGAGGAC
>JAYSSK010000242.1:0-2891 GCA_043720595.1 Acidimicrobiia bacterium | reverse complement strand
AGCTGGACGAGGACAACCCGTCCTGCCCGACGATCCACCATGTCTGGTCATACAACGCAAAATCGAAACCCCAGCTGCCATAGTTCTGGTGCTGGCGGATCGCAAGCACTGCGATGCACAGCGCCCACAGCACCGATGCGATACCGACCATCCCAGATAGTCGCGACAAAGCGAGCCGGTTGCGCCGATCATTTCGATCCGCGAGCACCCCAAGACGGCCAGCCGTCGTTGTCGCGTTAGGTCCGATCTCAGTGACGGAGTTCGCACCGTCGACGACGTTCACCTTCGTTGGGCTCACGGCAGTGATACCTCCGAGAGGCCAGTGCGTCGAGCCACGATCACGTCGTTCTGTTCAAACACGACCTCGAACGTCCCATCAGCCACCGCGCGATCGAACACCACCTCATATCGCCCGAGCCCTGCCCTATCGACTACAAGCCAGTCAACCGCCGACGGATAGCGGGCAATAGGAGCGTCGGAACCGGCTGGATCTTCCAGGCGGAATTCGCCGTAGAACCACCGATCCATCGGGTTCGGGAATTGATAGATGACCTGACGATGCGACAGATGAGGCACGATGTTTCCCAGCGCGCTCACACGTGCATCGTCGGGAATCATCGCCACGGCACGATCGAGCGCTTCGCGATTGGTTTCGGAAGACGTCCACACGTGTCTATTCAGCGCCCACGGAGCCGGGCTGCGAATCACCGACGCGACACAAGACGCGATGACCACGGCGCCAAGGAGATGCTGGCCCCAGCGACGGGACCAAGTTCTTCGGACTACTTCGATTGTGGACAGAAACAATCCGGCAATCAGGATTGCGGAGTAGTGGGACTGAATGCTGTGCGACTGACCGTTCGAGCTCATCAACAGCCCCATTAGCGGGGGCAAAACCATCAGGATCGGAAGCCCGAGCACCGGCAGGAACGCCAGGGGTCCGAACAGATCCAGAATGAAACCTTCTCGGTTGCCATCGGTCACCAGACCGCTGGCGAGCGACGGATCAGCCAACAGGTTGCGGCCGATTTCACCGTACGATCCGCCGTACTTCCCGTAGAAGGTACCCAGGTAGAACGGTTCGCCGCCGAGGGCCGCTGGAATGATCACTTTCGAACAGATCACGAACCACGCTGCCGACACGATCATCAGGACGAGGGCGTGACCGAGGCGCTTGCGGTCACGGCGACGTGAACCCAAAAGGAATTCGACAAATGCGAAAGCCGCAACCGCCACTGCGATTTCTTCGCGGCAGGCCATTGCAACGACAGCCGACACCCACATCAGCCCGAACCGCTGCTGGTACGCGAACCATCCCATCAGCAGCATGGGAAGAGGAGCCAGCAGTTCAGGATGAAAGAACGTCCGGGCAAAGAAGCTGTTCGCCGGGTAGAGCAGATATACGAGCGCCATTGCGAGACCCGCCTTGGCCGACCCGGTTTTCGCCCGCGTCAGCCAACTCACCGGCAACGCACCCAGAAAAGCGGCCACAACCTGCACTGCCGAGAAGAACATCACACCTGCGCCAAGTCTGGACAACGGTGCAAGCACGAGGAGGATCGGGTTGACGTGATGACCCCACACCGGCAGGCCACGTGACGTCAAGAAGGGAGACGAGAACGGCCCCTGACCCAACAACCAGATGGTCTGGTCATAGAGGCCGGCGTCGTACCCGTAGGTTTCGTAATTGGCATGAAGGCGGTACTGGAGCGCGATCATCAGGAGGGATTGTGCGGCAGCGAGACACAGGACGATTCTCGTGAGACGAAGGTCCAACCATTGCGTGAAACTCGTGTCCCAGGCCGTGCGGACGGAGCTCGCAGAACCCGGCCCAGCACGGTGTTCTCGGGAGTTCCATTCGGCCACAACAGAGGCTGGCGCTGAACCTCGCTTCACCGTTGACGCCATGACTGTTCTTCGGCCGTTGAACGCTCACCCTTGAGCACCGCAGGCATGGGTAGCGTGTGCGGGTGACCGCGCTCGACCGACGCTCCCTGGCCAAGGCAATCACGCTGGTCGAATCCACCCGCCCAGACCACCGGATGCAAGCGCAACAACTCGTCGGCGAGGCGCTACGCCGCCCAAGCGATGCGCTTCGAATCGGCATCTCCGGAACGCCAGGCGTCGGAAAGTCGACGTTCATCGAAGCGTTCGGGCTGCACCTCTGTTCCCAAGGTCACCGCGTTGCGGTGTTGGCGATCGATCCCTCGTCGTCACGCCATGGTGGGTCCATCCTCGGCGACAAGACCCGCATGCCCCAGCTCGCTGTACACCCCGACGCGTTCATTCGTCCGTCGCCTTCCGGCGGAACGCTCGGTGGCGTTGCCCGGCGCACACGCGAATCCATGCTGCTCTGTGAAGCGGCCGGGTTCGACGTCATCATCATCGAGACCGTCGGAGTTGGTCAGTCCGAGACAGCCGTCTCCAATTTCACCGATGCGTTCGTGTTGTTGATGGCGCCAGCCGGCGGCGACGAGTTGCAGGGCGTGAAGCGCGGAATCATGGAGCTGGCCGACATCCTGGTTGTGAACAAGGCCGACGGCGCGTTGCTGCCGATAGCAAACGCGACTCTGGCTGACTACTCAAGCGCGCTGCGTCTCCTTCGACCACGCTCGAAGGACTGGACCCCCGTTGCGATGCCGGCCAGTGCTCTAGAGGGCACCGGCATTGCCGATGTCTGGGAGACGCTCCTGCGGTATCGCGACACACTCAGCGCAACAGGCGAATTGGCGTCCCGTCGCGAGCAGCAGAACGTTTCCTGGCTATGGGACGAGCTGCAAGAGCGGGTCCTGTCGGCTTTCAAGTCGGACCCAGCGGTGGCAACAGCCTTGCGATCAGCCGAGGGGCGAGTGCGGGCCGGTCTGCAACCCCCAGGAGAAGCTGCCGATGAA
>JAYSSK010000241.1:0-7385 GCA_043720595.1 Acidimicrobiia bacterium | reverse complement strand
GTCCGTCGAAGGTGTTGAAGAAGTTCAGCAGGTTCATACTGGATACACGAACCCGGCCAACTTTTGTTGGCGCACTCGTCGGCCGCTCGTTCACAGCGACGAAGTTGGCAGTACCAACAAGCGCGCCGACCGGGCGAACCCGGAATGCGTTGGGTGAGGCAGCGTTGCCTCCCCAGGTGAAGCCAAGTACCCCGGTGAGGCCGGTGACCGTGTCGCCTCCACGCAACGTGTTGCTTGCCGACAACGGGTTGCCGCTGCGGCCAAACACGATTGGATCTGGGTTCTGGAGGTTGGTTCCGTCATCGACGAGAATTTGGTTGAGGTCGTTCTGAGCCTGTAAGGCCACTGCAGCGGCGCCAGGAGCCACGACGTTGGTCGGCTGAGCTAGCCGTCCGCCGGATGACAGAAGAACTTCACCGAACCGGCCGATCTGGAAGTGCTCGGTAACGGTGAGGTCTTGTGCGAACGACACCAACATTCCTTCGAAGGGTTCGAACGCAGAGGCCGATGCCATCGGCAACGCAATGGGTGTCGGCGTGACTATCCCCGTTCCAGGACAGACGGTGATGGTGGTTGCACTGACCTGCGTTTGCCCTTGGAACTCGCCAGCAGTTCCAGTTACCCGCACAATCTGGCCGACGCTGACGCGGTCCCCAGTTGCGGTGAAGACAAAAACGGCGTCCGAGGTTGCCGGGTTCGCGTCGCCTGTCGGATCTTGAAGGTAGAAGCCCCGCAGTTGGGTACTTCCTGCAGGGATTTCGTAATCGCCGACAACCACGCCACCTGTGGTGACCGCCCCGGTGATCGCAGCCGTGAGGCCCGAACCCTGGATGGCTGACGGCGCCGTGAACGGACTCGTGCATGGGTCTCCGGTGCCGCCACCTCCGCCGCCACCACCTGTGCCGCTGCCGTCACAGGTAGGCGTCGAGTGCGCACCAAGACTGGTGAAGGTATCCGTTGCGAACCCGTCCCACTGGGTAGCCGGGTCGAAGGCATCTGCGCCGTTGGCATCAGCACAGAAAGCGGGTTTACGGACGAGCGTATTGTCCGCAGTGCTTGCCAGCCCGGTGCCCCACTCAGTTCCAGGGTCGACACCGATCTGCCCAACCACATCGATGACGGTGGTTCCCTTGATCAGTTCGACTGCATCGTCGCCGTTGAACCAGCCCGAACCGTTTGTCAGGTCAGCCTGAGCGAGGATGGTTGCGTTGGCAGCGGACTGGGCAACGACGTATACGTCGCCGCTGGCAACCGTTCCGGTGAGAGCGATCGTGAGCGTAGCTGTGGTACCGCCGTTGAAGTAGTAGCGCAACGCGTACGAACCAGTCGCCAGATTTACGGGCGCGCCGGTGCCGTTATAGATTTCGATGGCCTTGTTGTTCGACGACCCTTCGATGTACTCGGAGATGAAGACATCGGCTGGGGTCGCGGCCGATGCGGGCAGCGCCGTCAGCGGCAATGCTGCCAATCCGGTGAGGGCCATGATCAGGGCTAGTTTGCGAGCACGCATGAGCGGACTATACGCACGTGACGCCGATAAATGCTCGCTGCAACATGAATCGTCGATTGCCAACTGGTAGCGAGTACTTCATCGGTAATTCGGGTGATTTTCAAGCCGGGAGCGCGCAAACGCTTGCATCGGATCGGTAACGTCGGACGCGTGCATTGGTTCGTGAAATATGCCCCGGTGTTGCTTCTCGTAACGGGTTGCGCCTCTCCTAATGCTGGCGATATTCCGAATCCGGCAACTGATCCAACGGCGGAAACGGCTGTGTCTGTTGCGACCGCATTGACCACATCGTCGTCGGTCGGAACGATTCCACCCGCAACGTCGGTCGCGCCGTTGTCGTGCCCAACGTACGAATCGGTCAACAGAGGCACACTGCCGAGCGCGTTGACCGAGCTGTCCGGCTGGGCGCTGTCGAAACGGCATCCACAGGTCCTGTGGGGTCACAACGACGCAGGCGACGGAGCCCGTCTGATTGGGGTGTCGGCCATCGATGGATCACTGGTCGCCGATGTCACCGTCACCGATGCCCCCTCATCCGATTGGGAAGACGTCGCCACCTTCACCGATGAAAACGCACGTCACTGGATTGTGGTCGCAGACACGGGTGACAACGCGCAACGGCGCGCTGGTGTGCAATTGGTGTTGATCCCAGACCCGCGGCTGTCTGAGACCTCCGTCGGTGCTGCTGGGGTGGTGAACGTCACATGGGCCGAGGGCCCACATGACGTCGAGAGCCTGATCATCGATCCGGTTACTGGCGATGCGACCCTTCTTGGCAAACGCTTCGCTGACGCTCCCGAGGTGGCAGTTCACACCGTCGAAGCAGCTTCGCTGACACCCGGAGCGTCCGTGGTGGTCGAGCAGGTAGGGACCTTCGCTGTTCCGTCGGGCCAGACGTTCGGGCCTACCGCAGGATCAATCAACGCGGCCGGGACAAAGATCGGGTTGTTGTTCTACGACGCACTGACGATGGTATGGGAGCGTACGAAAGAAAAAAGCGTTGCCGAAACGATCCTGCAGGATGCGCCATGCAGTATTGAGTCCGGAACGGGAAAGTTCGAGTCGCTCGCTATTGCCGAAGATGGCGTGCTGTTACAAGCGCCCGAAGGCCGCGGCGTGCCACTGACAGCTCTGAGTCCCGCTGGGTGATTCGTCAGCCGGAGACCCAGGTCCGAGCCTGGGTGATGGCCAATGACATCACCCGTAGAACCCGACTGTGAGCATGGCCCCGACCGCGCGTCGTTATCGGATGCGGTTTCATCATTCCACCAGCACTGGGACGCGGTATGCGTCGTACTGCGCCTTCTCTGCTTCATAGACAGGCAAAGCGGATTGAGGGAAGGGATAGTAAGTGAGCTTATGGGCGATAGACGGCATGCTGGTGGCCAACAGCTCGTAGGCAAGGGCTATCTCGGAGAACAGGTATGTATCGTTCGGTTGAAACGCAAAGCGGTAGCGACCCGGTGTTCCGTCTGGCCCGATGGCTTCTGCGTCGTAGACGATGTCGCCCCGCATCTTTCCGGGAGCAGGGCCCCTGCCTCCGGGGATGCCGACTGCCTGGGCGAACATGGGGTGCGCCTTGTACGCCTCGGTGTTCATGAAGTACACGCTGGGATGAGCCGAGTCGGTGTCCACCAGCCAGAACTTGACGAATTCGAGTCCCGCCAAGTAGGCGTCCCTTGCGACCTCGTCGCCTTGGTAGGACAGCTTTTCGAAGGTGGCCTTGTCGGGAATGATTACTGCGCCGGTAGCGATGTCCATGGCCGGAGCCGGGTTGAGCGGGTTGGCTGTCGTGGGGGAATCGAGTTCGGTTAGGTCGTCGATTCCATCGCCGTCGGCATCGCCGGGAGCGGAGACCGACAACGTGTCCACTCGGTAATGGTCAACCGGTAGCGTCGAGCGGCCATCGGTCAACGTGGTCTTACCCCCTTCACCGCGGGCGATTGCCACGGGAATTTCCACGGGCGAAGCAAGTTCGGGTCGCACATACAGAACGAAGTACTGCTCGGGTGTTGACTCGACGACGATCGAGGTGATCGTGTCACTACCCACCTCGACGGGTGCGGTCCGAGCCGGGGTTGTCTCATTGGTAGCAGCGCCATCAGTGGTGTCCGTCCGGCCGACCGACACCGAGGTTTCTGCCTGCTGGGCTGAAACGATTGTCTCATTTGCTACGGGCGTTTCAGTGGAAGCGGTTGTCCCGATAGGTGCCGACGAGTCCTGAACGGGCTCGGTAACCGATGCCGATTCTTGCCCCGATGAACAGGCCGACAGAACCAGAACCAAGGCAATCGTGCACGTGCGAACGAGACGCAGCCGGGTGCGAGGTCGCCGATCGTTGTCGAGAAGGCCGTAGGAAGCGCCGAAGAAGTTGTACGTCGTCACAAGACGGCAGCCTAAAACGAACGGTTGAGAACTCGGTGAGAGCGCGGTGTGAGCAGCCTGTCCGTTCGGCCGACCTCAAGCAGCCCGCGCTGCCCCCCAGCGACCGCTGCCGGGGCCGAGCCTACGGCGAACCGATCTCAGTGCGAATCCGAGCAAGGGTACATAGATTCGGATCGAGTCTCGCAACGGATCGAAGTGTGTGGATGCGTTGCCGTCGAGGTAGATCGTCCGAATCGGTTCTTCGATCAACGG
Organism: Acidimicrobiia bacterium; assembly: GCA_043720595.1. Classification (GTDB taxonomy): domain Bacteria; phylum Actinomycetota; class Acidimicrobiia; order Acidimicrobiales; family JANYDT01; genus JANNBN01. Next base: position 3,238 of record JAYSSK010000241.1, on the reverse strand, counting down.
GAACCCGCTCTGTGTGGCAGCCAGCAGCACGTTGAGCTCGTACTCGAACCGACTCCCCGGAATGGTGGCCAACCACGGCAACAGATCGGCAGAGTATGCGCGCAGACCAGTTTGAGTATCGCGAAGAGGTGAACCGGTCGCGAACCGGAACAAGGTGCGGGTGAAATCGTTGCCGACCTTGCTCTTCCACGGGATTGCGCCGGTGAACGACCTACTACCTAGAACAATCTGGTGAACGGGCAACTGTGGCGCGACCGAGGCGTTTCCGCTCTGATCCAACCGGGTGAACACCGCATCGACGTCTGCACCACAGTGCTGGCCGTCAGAATCGGCGCACACGACACCCTGCCCCGGGTGCGCAGCAGCGATGTAAGCGAATCCCGTCTTGAGAGCCATCCCCTTTCCCAGATTTCGGGCATGGACGATGACGTGAGCGCCGAGAAGCCTGGCTGCTTCGAAAACCGATTCGAATGCCGGTCCGCTTCCGTCGTCGACGATAACGACCGAAGGCTTGTCAAGTAGGTCGTCCCGTTCGTTCAGGGTGAGGGAGTTGGACGCAGATTGCGCCCTGGGCCTTGCACCCACAATCAGATCCACAACGAGTTCGACCAGGCGACCGTCAGGTTGGTAGGCCGGAATGAGAATGACCATTCGAGTCATCCGGTCACTGTCGGCTCGGCGAGATACAACACATCGCTGGTTCCGCGCTCGCGGTTCTTGCCCAACGGACTGTTCACCAGTTCGCCATCGAAGTACATGGTGGTGGAGCCACCACCATCGAGGTTGTACGCCTCTTTCGCACCCAACTCAACGAAGAGATCGGCAAACTCCGGCAGCGTGACGCCGCGGCTATAGCCCTTGCTTCGGCCGTCAACGGCAATGAACACAAAGTGGTTCGGGGCGATGATCCCGATGCCGGTGCGCGGATGACTGCCCTGTACGGAGTGGTTGCCGAAGTTTGTATCGATCTCGATTTGGTCGATGCCGGGAACGGCCTTGCTGTCGTCCACTAAGGGGGGCCCGAAGGACAATGTGTTCCAGACGCCAGTAGCGAGCAGCGCTGCGCCCGTGGTTGACTTCTCGTCGTAGATCTCTGCTCGTCCGTCCTTGTAGACGGCGAAGCCGGTGCGTGCAGGATCATCGCGAAACAGCACACCGTTGCGAATCACGATGCCGCTCTCGCGGAACCCGTAGTAGTCGCCGTTGATCGCCCAAACCGCCGCGTAACGCTTGGCGATGTCTGAAGTGTCCTCGATGATGTTGTTGCCGAACTTGTTCTCCGCGAACCCACCGCGCAACGTGGTGGTGGAGGCCAGAGTGACGTCGGCGACGTAATAGACGACCTGGTCGTCTCCTTCGCCCCTGATCATCGGGGTGATATCGATGTTCATTGCGTCGCTGCGGTAAGACGTCTCCGTGACGACGGGCGTAGCCGCGTGGTGAACGGATGGATCGGAGTCGAGTCCGAGGTCGAGCAACCCATCAGGCACGGTTGGCGAAACCTCGCCTGTGGTCGCTCCTCCAGAAGGCAATGTGGTCGTGGTGATGATGGTTGTGCCGGAGATGTGGGTCTCCGAAACTGGAGGGAAAATCGAAGCTTCATGAGCGGCGACGTCGGCGATGGCCACGTCATCGATCACGAATCGATCCAACGCCCAGTACGTTGCGCACCCGGCAGCCACAACGACGACAACCAGCGCTGCGACGACGCCGCGTACCCACCGACGGCGCGGTTTGACTCCGGGACTGTCTGAGCTGGCGGGGGTCGGGTTGGTCGTCATGCGGTATCCAGCGGGTTTGTGGACGGTCGCTTTTGAGTGTGGCAATCGCTGCTTGGCGTCGGCGAAGAGCGGAGTGAGAATCAGGTGAGAAGTTGCGACTGTTGCGGAGACACTGCCTACCGAAGTGCAAAGACCTTGCCTCCTCGCGTTGGAAGGTACACAGACCCCTTCCACACCGCTGGAGTTGCTTCGATGCAGCCACCGAGTTCCACCTCCCAGCGCTGCGCAGGGATGGCAGTGGGGTCGGTTACATCGTATGCATGCAGAACACCTGAACAGTCGCCCATCAGCAGCGTTTCTTCGACCACGACTGGCGACTGCCAGAGCGGGCCGGGCAAGCGCAGTTCCCACAACACGGTCCCGGTCAACTGGTCCAGGCCCACAACGCGCCCACTGTTTGTCGAAGTGATCACCGTGCCGTTGTAAAGCGCCGGGGTCGACCAGATCCCTTGGTCGCTGGTTCTCCCTCCGTGCGCTGCTTCAGGATCGTGGTAGCTCCATACCAGCGGATCCTCGGGATTGCGAGGGTCGAGCTTCATGAGCTGGCCGACCTCGCGGCTGCGCGGCGTTCGCCGTTCGTACTCCGATGCAGCATAGAGAAACCCGTCCTCGTCGATCACGAGCGTTGCGTCGGTGTCGTCGCCGGTCCAGAAGCGAAACACCCTGGTTGGTAGTTCGCCGGTGCGCAAGGGTGCCAAGTCCCAACCCTGTACCAAGCCCCCAGAGTTTGCGAAGTACACCGTGTCACCGTCGACGGCAACCGAGTTCTCAATCGACAATTCTTGGGGGTTGTGACTGGCCAGATCGGCGAGCAGTTCGTCGTCCCATCCGGGCGTGTTGAACACCAACTTGGGGTCGACGGCAACGAGGCCATCGGCGTCGTATGCACGGTTCAGTTTCACAATGTGGAACTGTGAGTTCTCACCGCCTTCCAGCAGATAGTCATCGAGGACGAGCGCCGAGCCGTCCCAGTCGTTGTTCCATTTCGTCGGGCTCACAGCGTCGGCTGCCAGCCGCCACAGTTCGACTGCCTGGTCGGGGCGATCGATGGCGATGGCTCGGAAGTAGTTGTCTCGGCTGCCCGAGTACACGATGGGGTACCCGTCAGGATCAACCGTGACGGTGCCCTTGATGATGTCTCCCGTGACGAACGGAGGAAGAATGGCCTCGCCGGTATTGGCGTCGAGGAAATGGACGGCGCCGTCATACGCGTTGAAGATCAGCCAGGTTCGCCCGTCGCGTTCGTGCACAGTGGGCTGCCCTGTCCACCCCGCTCCGCACCAGATTTTCGTTGCTCCGCTGGCGGTCGAACTGCGACAAAGCGCCTGATTTCCTTGCGGATAGGACCATGCGATCTCCGGGGCTTGCGGGACGGGTCCCTCGCCGTACGAGCGACGATTCGGCCCGCCTCTGAACGTCAGCAAACCGTTGACGGACGGACTCCACGCTGCCTCAAA
>JAYSSK010000240.1:0-22688 GCA_043720595.1 Acidimicrobiia bacterium | reverse complement strand
TCAGAGAGTTTTCCGACCGGCGTGCCATCGGGCGCGTGCAGTGGAAGGCCCACCAGACGCGACACGAAAACAGGGGGAGAACTCACCGTGCCAACCTACCCGCAGAATGGAGCTGTCCAGCAGCTACAACAGCGCTGCAGCCCGCTGCGCAAGTGCATCGACACGTTGTTGGCTGAGTGCAAGGTCAAACCCGGCGGAGTCCCCCATCACGCCGGCTGCGTAGCGGGCCAAAACACCCTCGGCGATACAAGCCAATCGCCAGCACGAGAACGCCTCGAAGTACTGGATGTCCGCCACGCTGCGCCCGGTTGCGGACGCATAGCGCCGCACCATCTCGGCGCGGGACGGAAACCCCGGCCGACCTGACGGATCGTTCTCCGCCAGCTGCGGGCCTGTCGGGTCGCTCCAGTACACAAGCAGGTACCCGATGTCTGCCAACACATCACCAAGTGTGCATAGTTCCCAGTCCAGCACTGCACGAAGGTCTCCCGTCGACGGGTCGATCATGCAGTTGCCCAGCCGGTAGTCGCCATGGACGATGCCGACCGAATGCTCTTCGGGCTGTGCACTGACCAGTTTCGAATGCAACTGGTCCATCAGCGGCAGCTCCCGCGTTTTTGACTGATCCCACTGCGACTTCCAGCGTTTCAGCTGACGATTCAGGTACCCGCCGCGCCTGGCAAGTTCACCCAGCCCAACTGCGTCGATATCGACCTTGTGCAGTTCCACCATGACATCGAGCAATTGCTGCGAGGCACGGGCACGAACCGATTCGCTGACTGCATCGCCCGCCGCAGGCGAGTCAAGGACAACACCTTCGACAAACTTCATTACGTAGAACGGCGAATCGTTGACGGTGGTGTCGGTACACAACCCAACCACCGGCGGCACCGGAACAGCTGACCCCTGGAGTGCGCTAACGATGCGGTGCTCCCGCGCCACGTCGTGCGCGGTGGCCAGCACATTGCCGAGAGGTGGCCGACGCAGCACAAACCGGCTTCCGTCCGCATCGGTCACTCGATACGTGAGGTTGGACTTGCCACCCGCAATCAGCGAGTAGGTGAACGGGCCTGCCAGGCCCTCGTCCTGAAGCCAGTTGTCGACGTTGACCGGGTTGATACCAGGCGGAACGGGCAGAGCAGAGGAAGGGTCCGACACGGCGCCGACCTTACCGACCGCAACGGTGCAGGACCCAAGCTCGTTCGTGGTTCAACGCCGAACCTGATTGTTACGCTCGGATGCGGGCTGCCCAGCGGTCGCCACTACGGTCGACTTCGACGTCGACCCCGAACGTGGCTGACACGTTCGCCGAAGTAAGCACCTCCGAGATGGGGCCTTGGGCAACGGCACGGCCACCTCGCAACAGCAGCGCGTGGGTGAACCCAACGGGGATCTCCTCCAAGTGGTGCGTCACCAGCACGATCGGAGCCGTTCCGGGCGAGGATGCCAACAGGGCCAGCCTTCCGACGAACCGCTCTCGTGCACCGAGATCTAACCCGGCGGCCGGTTCGTCCAGCACCAGCAGGTCTGCGTTGCCCATCAACGTGCGGGCGAGCATTACCTGCTGGCGCTCCCCTTCGCTCAGCGCACCAAATCGCCGTTGCGCGAGATACCCAAACCCCCCAGCCTCCAGCAAGTCATATGCATGCTGACGTTGTTCGCAGGTGTACTCGTGCCACCACGGTTCGAGCGCTGCGTACGCAGCGGTCATCACCACGTCTTGAGCAACCAGATCCGGACGCAGCAACTTGGCGAACGACGAGCTGACCACCCCGATGCGCTCCCGGTGCCGTCGCCAATCAACCCCTTGCCCAAGCCGTGCACCAAGGATGGCAACACCGCCGTGCGACGTATGGAGCCAGCCGGTGATGATCTGCACCAGCGTGGACTTGCCGCTGCCGTTCGGGCCGAGCACCACCCAACGTTGTCCCGGCTCAACGCACAACGACAACCCGTCGAGAGCCCAAGTCTCGCCACCGTCGTGCGACAACCGCACATCATCAAGGTCCAAGGCGTTCGTCACGGCCGATCAACCTATCGGGCCCGTCCACTTGCCCTACGTTTGGTAGTGTATCGCACGGTCGTGATACAGTCAGGAAGATGGCACAAACGGCAACCATGCGCGAGCTTCGAAACCACACCCGCGAGGTCATCCAGCGCGCGCAGAGCGAAGCTGTCACCATCACCGACGATGGCGTGCCAATCGCCATGCTCACAGCCCTCACCACCACGGCCGGCCAGTGGAACGCCGACGCATGGCTGACACAGATCACCGGCCCGGACTGGGCACCTTACGATTCCGGCCTCGCCGCCCAGTTGGCCAAACTGGCCGTTGAGGACCACGAACCTGATGCCGTCGAACGCCTTGGACTCCTATGAGGTTTGTGCTCGACACCTCAGCGGTGATCCACCTCGTGGAGCGAAAGCCCAAGGCGTTGATTAAAGAACTGCGCACGGCAACAGAGGCACCGTGGATCAACGTTGTGACACTGGGAGAGTTGGCGGTTGGTTGGGAGTCGTTCCCAAATGATTCGGCGCGCCGGCGGACGTACTATGCGGCGCGTCGAATGCGGGTGATCGACATTGTCGTGGACCATTTGAACTCTGAGCCCACTGCCCTCGTGGCGTCGTTCGGCGTGTGCCGTGCCGTCGGGATCAGAGGAAACGACGCATGGATCGCCGCAACCGCGCATTTCTCAGCGGCAACGCTTCTTACCTACGACGAAGCCCTTGCAAGCAGGTTTGCTTCGATTGGCGAAAGCACGCTCTTGCCATTGTAGAGGGACGGGCTTGGATTTCGGCAGACTGGAGTGCATGCATCTCATGTGGCAGCTCCCAGCAGACATCGGCCCGGTGGTTTCGGCGTGGGTGACGTTTGAACTCACCGAGGCTCCGCAGGTGAACGAGTTGTACTTCTGGGCACTCCAGGCGAGCTTCACCGACGCGTCGAACGGTGACTTCGGTGCGGCGCACACGGGCCTGCAATGGAACCCGCGCCACCCTCATAACGGCGCGGTCAATTGGGGCGGCTACCCACCACAGCACAGCAACTGGAAGAAGAACCTGGAAGGCTCGCCTCCCACGCTGCCTGGTTTCAAGGACGACCCCAACACCCGGCACTACCGGTGGGAGGCCAACACGCCGTATCGGATCACCATTTCGCCCGGCGAGTCCGCACCGGACGGCACTACGGGTTGGCGGGCCAGCGTGCGCAACCTGACTACCGGCGAACACACCGTGCTGCGAGACCTGTGGTGCGGCGGAGACCGGCTGAGCGGCTTGTGCGTGTGGACCGAGTGGTTCTGCCCGTGCGACGCCCCCACTGTCGCAGTCACCTGGACCGGGTTCCGCGTGCGCACCGACGACGGTGTGGAACATGAGGCCGAAGCTGTATTCCTCAACCACCCAACCGATGGGAACTGCAGCAACGTGGGCCACCGAATCATCTCGCAATACCCCGAGTTGGTCATCGAACAGCGGATGAACACCGTCCGCGAACTTCCACACGGCACGGTCATTCCGATTCGGCTGCCAAGCCCCGGGGTCGATACCGTGTCTCTGTGACCCCAGCGGCCCAGTACCAGTTCGACATCGACACGCTCCCCGGAGAACACGGGTTGGTGCTTGGCGACGGATGGAACATCGGCGACAAACCCAACGGCGGCTACTCAATGGCCGCCGCCGCCAGAACCATGTGCGCGCATACACAACTCGCAGGTTCCACCCACGCAGACCCAGTCACCGTCACCACACACTATCTGCGCCCAGCTCAGCCAGGGCCCGCGACCGTAACCACACAGATGATCCGCTCCGGCCGGACGTTTACCAACGCAATCGCCGGAATGGAACAAGGCACACCAGGAACCCTACGCACACAGACAATCGCAACGTTCGGCACCTTCGGTGAAGCGCAAGACCCCCAATACCTTGGTACTGCACCGCCAGACATTCCAGCGCCAGATGACTGCATCGACCGGTCCGGGCCACAACTATTCGTAAACCTCTCCAGCATCAACGAGACCACCGAGGTGCGGCTCCACCCCAACACCGGCTGGGTCACCGGTGCACACACCGGCACCCCCGAATCCATCGGCTGGATCCGCTTCCGCGACGGCCGGCCCCCAGACCCATGGTCGTTGCTGTTCTTCGCTGACGCGCTGCCACCAACCGTCTTCGAAGTCCTGCCGGAGCGCGCCTGGGTGCCAACAATCGAGATGACCGTGCATGTCCGGGCCAAACCCTCACCCGGCTGGCTGCTGGTACGCATGACGTGTCGCCACATCGCCAACGGACGCTTCGAAGAAGACGGCGAACTATGGGACTCAACCGGCCGCTTGGTAGCCCAGTCCCGCCAACTCGCCATGATCCTCACTGGTTGATCCCTCACCTTCGTGTTGGCCCTCACCTTCGGCGACCGCTTTACCCAAACCGACAGAGCCCTGAAGGTCGCCTGCGAGACGACGGTGTCTGGCGAAATGGCGTGCACGTTTGAGCCAGGCACCAATGACCACTAGCTCGCGTCGGTTCAATTTCGTTGGCTCTATGCGAGCAGGGAAGTATTCCGAATTTGTGGCCCACGTTGACTTGATCGAAGTTCGCCCAGGTGTGCGGAGCGGCAAGCCGTGTTTCGTCGGGACTCGGATCAGCGTGTACGACGTGCTCGAGTACCTCGCAGCGGGAATGACATCGGACCAACTTATTGCTGACTTCCCGGAGCTCACTGTCCTTCACGTTCGTGCGGCCCTTGAGTTTGCGGCGATGCGTGAGCGTCGTCTTGCAGCGTCTGCGTGAAACTTCTCCTTGACCAGAATCTCTCTCGAAAACTTGTAAGCCAGCTTTCGGGTGCGTTTCCCGAAACAACTCATGTTGTTTTCGAGCGCCTCGATAGTTCTGATGACCGGGTCGTTTGGGAGTTGGAACGCCGGATCGTGCGGCCGAAACTCGGCATCAAACAAAGACGGCCTAGACACCACCAGACTGACAGTGCCCCTGTACCGCGCCACGGATCCCCAAACCCCGCTCAAATCCGAAGCACCGCCAAACACCGCGCCGTCCCCACCGCCACGGTCGAACTGGCATTCTTCGGCCACCAAATGCGCTTAGCGAACCTCACCACCCGCTCCGTGTAGTCGTAACCGAGCGGTCACCAATCCATCTTCGAAAGGTTCCACATTGCCCAAAGAAATCCCGCTATATAGAGCGTCACACCAATCATGAGTACTATGAACAGCAACACTCCGACAACGAGTCGCGCTTTCTTGAGCCGGTGATTCATCAGCACGGACTCCCACAATCTATCTGCAAATAGCCACCGTCCGAGTCGTAGTACGCATCGATGAGTTGTTCACGAATGTTAGCGACCATATCTTGTTCCGAGAGCCCGTTGTTCTTTGCGTATTGACCATACGCAATTCCCCAACGGTTGTTCACGTAGCCTGCCTGCGTATCTCGATCAACGTCAGAACACGCCCCGCTGCCACCTACGGCTGCAACACCTCGGCGATAGTGGCCGCAGACGCCGCGATCCGACCCCGCTTGTTCTCGAAACCGTCATCGAAGTTCAACAACGCACGCATGCCGACAAAGTGATGATTGCGGCCAGTCAGCAGGCACGCACGCGTGGGTGAACACAGTGCTGTTGTGTGGAGTTGGTGTATCGCAACCCTCCGGCGGCCAGCCGGTCGAAGTTGGGTGTCTGCAGCACCGACTCGAAACAGCTCAGATGCGAAAATCCAGTGTCGTCCAGCAGGATCACCAGCACGTTGGGCGAACCGGGCGGCGGCAGCACCGGTGCCGGCCACGCTGGTGGACTCCTTCGTGGCGCGACTCACAATCGGCTTTGCAACAGGGTTCGCAGCGGGCATGGCGCCATCTTGCGCTTCAACCGAACCGGCCGCCATCTGGCCTGCAGGCAAGAGCAGCCGTTCTCGTCAACCATCTCGACTGGACTTCGCGTCCTCCACGCGCCTTCGCGTCCCCGTAGTGTCGACCCTCACGGGACGCGAAGGCACATGGGGGACGCGAAGTAGGGCGCGGCATGCTCACCTCAGCGATTCTCCGATAATGGGCGACAGGCCCTAAGAGAAGTGACAGGACAACCCGGACAACCGAACCAGCCCCCATCTGGGTTACGACCCAGCGGTGGCCGATTGCAGGCTGAGCCGTGCCGAGTTTGTCGCAGCGACCTTCTTCAGCGAAGCGGTCACAACCTGCGGGCCATCTGGCACCGATGACAGGAACGCCGCGATGGTGTCCGTATACAGCAGACCAGTCTCCACGGCAAGGTCCGCGCGGCCGTCGACACCGAAGGTGTGGTTCCCGCCAAGCACGGTCATGAACCACTTCGGCGAACGGGCCGAGGCGAACGTGGACAAGCCGAGTGAGATCGGCACCGTTGCATCGAGGTCTCCATGGATGAACAACACCGGGATGGACGCCGTGCTCTGGAACAACTTGGCCGACCCGAAGATGTTTGCGGTTCCGGCGATCACGATTGCACCATCGAGGCGGGCATCGACCATTGCGGGGTTTCCGATCAGGTCGACAGTCGTGATCCCCCCGAGAGAATGGCCACCGGCGAACACCCGCTGAGGATCCACCTGCGCGTCGGAGAGCATCTGGGTGATGACGAAGCTCATGTCGCCCGGCTGATTCGGCTCGTCGAAAATGCTCGGCCCGCCCGGAGCGTTGGTGCTGGAAAGCGGAAACGTGGGAGCGGCCACGACAAATCCGGCGGCCGCTATCCGGCCGAGCAGCTTTTCGTACTGCGACGGCCGGCCTGTGAGACCGTGCCCGAAGGCGACGAGGGGGAACTGCCGAGAGGTATCCGTCGGTGCCACGATCAGCGTCTCAAGCGTGCGCGAAGATTTCGCAGCGCTGGCCGTAGTGGCCGCGGTTGGGCGGGACTTGTCCACGAATGTCTGCATGCGAGACGACACCGCATACGTGCGTGGCAACGGCAGGGTGGCACTGGCCGCCGTTGTTGCTGGTTTCGCAGCGAGGGTGGTGACCACCGTGGTTGAACGACGTTTCACCGTCTTCACACGAGTTGTGGTTCGGCGCTTCGTCGCTGCCGTCGCCTCGGAGTCACCCACCGGCGACACCACCGCGGCCAACAGCGCCAACCCACACACTGCTGAAGCGGCACCTCGCAAGCCGGCGCGCCGAGGTGCACCTGCATGGGAGGTGAAGCGGATTATTGAGCGAATTCCTGCCGACGTCACCTCCCGAGGGTAGCGGCGCCGTCCAACAACCGACAGGCTCACTCACTGACTTAGGTTCAGGGAACCCTGGGTTGCCCCGAATCGGTATTCCTGGGGATTGCAGACAATCTCGCAGGAGCGTCAGAATCGCCGGAACCAGCTGATGCCGCTCAAGCGTCAGAGACGAGACAAGCCCACACCAACGCCCCCGAAAGGCACCTCCTCGCCATGACCCGCCGCACCCGTCTCGCCCATGTTCTGGCAGCCGCACTTATTGCCACGTCCGGCGCCGCCGCGTTCCATGCTCCAGCGGCAAGTGCTGCCGTACGTTGGGTACTGGTTGGCAAGGAGAGCTTCACCATCAATGGCCGCACCACCAAGGTGCCTACGTACGTCAACACCGCGTCAATAGTTGGCGATCGGTACGACCAGTTCACGGTCACATTCCAAGGGCGATTCGCCGGCAAGTACGGCGTGAACCGCGTGAACGTCGGCGTGATTGTGGACTGCGAGAACTACGAGGCCTACGCCGACCAGTTTTACGTGTACTACTCCGCCGGGTCATCTGACTACGAACAGATCGACGGTGGGGACATCAGCCCTCGCATCGAAAGCCGCGCTCTGTCCTATTGCCGCTGACAATGCCGTTTGATATTGCCGCTGACACTGCCCGCTTCGTAGCGCTCAGTCCTCTGGGTAGCCAACTTCCCAGAGGCAGAGGCCGTGCGGTGGCGCAACGGTTCCAGCCGCCGCACGGCTGCGGGCGTCGAGAACCGCCAAGACCTCGCCAGGAGTGCGGCGACCCCGGCCAGCGTCCACCACGAAGCCGGTGATGGAGCGCACCATCTGGCGGCAAAAGGCCGTTCCTACTAGCTCAAACACCAACAACCGGCCGTTATCGTGGCCGCGTGAGATGCTCCCTGAGATGACGCGCCTGCGATTGGTTTGACCCTCGTGCTGGACCGCCCCACAGAACGATGAGAAGTCGTGCTCACCAATAAACGGATCGATGGCCATGCGCATCAGGTCCAAGTTGAGCGGCTCGGCGATGTGCCACGCGGTATCCACCAGCCACGGGTCTGGCACGGGGTCGTTCAGGATTGTGTACCGATACCGGCGCCAGATCGCGGAGTGGCGAGCATCGAAATCGTCCGCCACCAATTCAACTGACCGGACCACCACCTCGGGTGCCAACATCTTGCGCAACGAGCGTTGCACTCGCACCGGGTCTGTTGGATCGGGAACATCGACGTGGAGGACCTGCCCCCACGCGTGCACCCCTGAGTCGGTTCGACCGGACATGGTGAACTCCGGCGGCTCGGGCAGACGCAAGACCGTGGTCAGCGCTTCGGCTATCACGCCGACCACTGTGCGTTGCCCCGGCTGCGGCGCGAGACCATGGAAGGAGGCACCGTGGTAGGCAACAAGCATGCGGAGGCGGACCACGCGATGCAGGCTATCTGGCCATCACGACGGCTACTCCACCGTATGGTTCCCCGACAGGTACTCAAAATGGCGACAGGCGCCTCCGCAGAGACGCCTGTTGCGTGGTGGTACAAGATCGCGGCTGCGTTGCGAGAGCCGCCGAAGAAAACTCAGACCAGTTCGATGCGCGCCATTGGCGCGTTGTCGCCGTGGCGTGGGCCCAGCTTCAAGATGCGGGTGTAGCCGCCGTTGCGCTGCGAATAACGGGGACCAACCTCGGTGAACAGCTTGGAAGCCATTTCCTTGTCGCGGATGAACGCAACAACCTGGCGTTGGTTGTGCACCCCACCGTCCTTGGCCTTGGTGATCATCTTCTCGGCAACCGGGCGCAACGCCTTGGCCTTGGCCTCGGTGGTGACCAGGTACTCGGCTGCAATGAGCGACGAGATCAGGTTGCCAAGCATGGCCTTTTGGTGCGCTGGGCCCGAACCAAGACGGTGGCCCTTCTTTGGTGTTGCTGGCATGGTGGGTTCCTACCGGTCCTTGGTGCGCAGCGACAGGCCACGCTCGTCGAGCTTCTGAATGACCTCGTCCAGCGACTTCTGGCCGAAGTTGGTGATAGCGAGGAGGTCGTCCTCGGTCTGCTGCACAAGCTCACCAATGGTGTTGACCTGAGCACGCTTGAGGCAGTTACGTGGACGCTCGGACAGCTCGAGGTCTTCGATTGGAAGATCGAGGTCTGGCGAACCCGAGCCAATGGCCGACGTTTCACCCAGCGACAAGCCCTGGGGCTCTTCGCTCATATCTGCAACCAGCCCGAACAGCGTACGCAGGGTGTCGCCGGCCGAGGCCAGTGCGTCCTGCGGGCTGATCGACCCGTCGGTTTCGATATCAAGGTTGAGCTTGTCGAAGTTGGTGGACTGCTCGACACGGGTTGGCTCGACGCTGAAAGCAACTCGGCGCACCGGCGAGAAGATCGAGTCAACCGGGACAACCCCGATGACCGATGACTTCTTGTTGCGGTCTGCTGAGACATAGCCACGCCCACGCTCGACAGTGATGTCGATCGCCAGGCGGCCCTTGCCGTTCAGTGTTGCGATAACCAACTCTGGGTTGAGAATCTCGGTGCCGGTAGGCAGCGGGATGTCAGCGGCGGTGGCGATTGCTGGACCACGCACGTCGAGACGGAGTTGAACCGGTTCATCGCCTTCGACCTGAAGGACGAGGTCCTTCAAGTTCAAGATGATGTCGGTGATGTCTTCCTTGACGCCCGAGATCGTTGCGAACTCGTGCAGAGAATCGTCGAAACGAACCTGCGTGATGGCTGCGCCAGGAATGGACGACAGAAGTGTGCGACGCAACGTTGCGCCAAGCGTGTGGCCGAAGCCAGGCTCGAGTGGCGAAATGGTGAACTTCTGGCGATTGCCTTCTGGTTCACCGGCTGCTTCGACGGACGGCCGCTGGATGATGAGCATGGAGACCTCTTGAGGTGGTGATTTCTCTACTCTGGCGGCCGACCCGAAGGCCCGGCCCCAGCGGACGATTACTTGTTGTACAACTCGACGATGAGTGACTCACGCACAGGAGCATCGACGTGCTCGCGCAGCGGAAGTTCCCGAACCGTGACAGCCTTGCCCTCATCGCCCTTTTCGAGCCACGCAACGAGGTTGCGGTCGAGGGTGTCGATGTTGTGCTGGATCACGATCATGTCGCGACCCTTTGCACGCAGCGAGATGACGTCGCCCCGGCGAACTTGGTAGCTGGGGATCGTGACGCGCTTGCCGTTGACGGCAACGTGCCCATGACGGACGAACTGGCGAGCCTGCGAACGGCTGGCAGACCAACCGGAACGGAACGCAACATTGTCGAGGCGCAGCTCGAGCATGCGCAGCAGGTTCTCGCCGGTGACACCGCTTTGACGGTCAGCCTCTTCGAACAAGTTGCGGAACTGCTTCTCCAACACACCGTAGATACGGCGGGCCTTCTGCTTCTCACGAAGCTGCAGCATGTACTCGGATTCCTTGACGCGGCCGCGACCATGCTCACCTGGAGGGTAAGGGCGCTGCTCGATTGGGCATTTGGTGGAGTCGCACTTGGCGCCCTTCAAGAAGAGCTTCTGCTTTTCGCGACGACACAAACGGCACACGGGGCCTGTGTAACGAGCCATGACTAGACCCTCCGCCGTTTCGAGGGGCGGCACCCGTTGTGGGGCATTGGGGTGACGTCACGAATGACGCCGACCTCGATGCCTGCGCTCTGCAGCGAACGAATCGCTAGTTCCCGGCCGGAGCCAGGACCCTTCACCATCACGTCGACCCGGCGCACACCGTGCTCCATGGCCCGACGGGCAGCTGCCTCGGCGGCAAGCTGTGCAGCGAACGGGGTGGACTTGCGGCTGCCCTTGAATCCGACGTTGCCAGATGACGACCACGACAGGACGTTGCCTGACGCATCGGTGATGGAAACGATGGTGTTGTTGAACGAACTCTTGATGTGAGCAACGCCGAACGAGATGTTCTTGCGTTCCTTTTTGCGTGGGCGACGACCGCCCGGCTTTGGCTTTGCCATGGCTTACTTCCTCGGAGCCTTCTTCTTGCCGGCAACGGTCTTCTTAGGACCCTTCCGAGTACGAGCATTGGTGTGCGTGCGCTGTCCACGGACGGGCAGGCCGCGACGGTGACGGATGCCCTGATAGCAGCCGATTTCCATCTTGCGCTTGATGTCTTGCGAGATGTCGCGGCGCAGATCGCCCTCGACCTTCACGTTTTGATCGATCCAGGCGCGAAGGCGGTTGACCTCGTCGTCGGTCAGATCCTTGACCCGGGTGTTCTTGTCGATCCCACAAGCCTCGAGCATGGAGTTCGCCGTCGGGCGACCAATGCCGAAGATGTACGTGAGGGAGATTTCGACGCGCTTGTCACGCGGAATATCGACGCCAGATAAACGAGCCATCGATCAGCCCTGCCGCTGCTTGTGGCGCGGGTTGGTGCAGATGACCATCACTCGGTTGTGCCGACGGATGACCTTGCATTTTTCGCAGATCGCTTTGACTGAGGGACGGACCTTCATGCCCGAACCTCTTTGCATGCATGCTTCACACTGAGCTCGCTATTTGTATCGATAGGTGATCCGACCTCGGGTGAGGTCGTACGGGGTGAGTTCAACCTGAACCTTGTCGCCGGGGAGGATACGGATGTAGTGCATCCGCATCTTTCCGGAGATGTGGGCCAAGACCTTGTGGCCATTTTCGAGCTCGACCCGGAACATGGCGTTCGGGAGCGGCTCGGTGATTGTGCCTTCAAACACAATCGCATCGTCCTTGGGCTTTGGCAGAACGTCCTCCTAGACGCGATGGAACAGGTTTGGCCAAATAGGCCGAGAGAAGAGTGTAGCAGCGGCTTTACGGCCCGCTGACCGCTCACAACCGCCTTGTCAGCAGCAAATCACTCTACTTCGCCTGCGAATTCGTCCAGCACGGTGAGACGGGACAACCGGATACGAGCTGCCCCGTCGCCCGCGAACACAAACCGATAAGAGCCAGGAGGTAACGCAACCTCGTCTTGAGATCCGAAAAAGCGGCGTTCTCCCTGGTCAGCTGCATAGAGGAACTGGATCTGTCCGGGCGGCGACGCGAAGAGATCGAATCCGACACCGGACACAATCCCTTTCGCCGGTTTCGGAACAACGACCCTGGCCTCGATCCGAGTGCCGTTCACCAGCCTGAAAATGGATGCCTTTTTCGCCCCGACGACGAGAGACGTAGACGCCACCTCGACCGGGGTTCGCAGAATGACAATGGTCCGCGAGGCGGTCGCCAAACTTTGCCGAAACCGGAGTTCGTGTGTGCCAGGAAGAGTCGCAACGAACACCGCATCGGCTCGACGCACCGTGCCGTCGGGTTCGACGAGAGTCACGCCGCTCCCGGGGAGCAGTACTCGTTGCCCGGCGGTCAGGGAGAACCGAACAGCCCCGATAGACCCACCGGTCGGGATCGAAAACGCATCGCCGACAGTTGCGTTCACGGTCGGGCGCACATCTGGCGTGTCGGCTGGCACCGCGCTGAACGACGCTCGGCCAGTCACCTTCTCCGGGAATCGGAATCGGTGGACGCCCACCGGCAGCGACCAGGACTCGCCACTTTGCAGGCATCGCTTGGGATTTCCCTCGACGGCCAGTTCCAAAGTTGACGTGGTTTCAAGGCACGCAGTCGTTCCGAGCACCCGGTACCGGGTCGGCGTGCGAACCTCCACGACGCCCGTTTCTGTGCCGCCCGGAAGCACGGGGACCGGCACGGGTGCCACCACACCGTCGGCTGGTCGATCGACGCCCGATCCAGCAGTGGCCAGCGGGACGTCGCTGATGACTGGGGACGACTTCACCGAAACTCGGAAGCGGCCCGATACGTTCACGAGCGGATCGATGATCAAGGTGTACGCGTCCGCGGACGCAACGGTGGCGAACCGTTCCGTGAGGTCCCTTTCGGTGCCGAGCCGCCCAGACAGCACTTCTTCATCGACGGTACGGTTGTTGCTCCACACCAGCCGGCCACGAGAATCCCACAGGCTCATGTCCACCGCAGAAGCCTGGAACGTCTTGTTGCGATACTTCAGAACCTCGGGCTGGATGATCTGGGGCGTCGAGTCATCAAGCTTCAACGTGAACCGCGCAAATTCGTTCGGACTCAACTGAACATCGGTTTCATCGCCCACCGCAAGTACCTCGTCCACGTCTACCGCTCCCTCGAAGGACCCTCCACCGCCCACCTTCAACAGCGAAACCGACACGTCTTTCACGGCGTTACCCGAGGGTCGGATCTCAATCGCCCATTTGCCTCCCCGATCTGCCGTGAACGACGTGACAGCGCGCTGCTGAACACCATCCTCAGTCCACTGCCATGGCGCAAAATTGGACGTGAGTTTTCCAGCGGGATCTCGCAGCCCCAAGGACAGCGGACGGATTGAGGTCCCCGTAATTTGCAACACATACCGGCCGCCAGGCTCAACGGCCAACGAACCAACCCCCGCGAACCACGGCTTGTTGCGGACTGACACTGGCTGCCCTGTGGGTGGTACAACCACGGCGGTGTCTTCACCTCGATACACACCGAACCGCTGTGCAGCCGTGCCATGAGGCCATGCAATGAAGGGGGCTTGTTTCGGGTTAAACGACACCGGAGTGGCGTACACCCTGATGGTCCCAGCGCCACCAGCCTCTTTGTCGATCCACGGCTGCCCCCACGGCGACACATTCGCCGCAATTGGTGAACTGAGCACCGCCCGCTGCGCCGGGGTGCCCCAGAACGGGATGACTGCACGCTGGCCAACTTCCGGATTGAGTTCCGTGATCGGCGCAACGGTTGCGTCGATGAACACGTCGCTGGCAAGTTCCTCGATGCGAACGGTGGGGAACGGCACCGTGTCCGTTGGGACAAAATCAGGCGATACAACGAGCGCTTGATCCGAGGCCGGCACGAACGAGACTGCCGATTCCAAGGTGGCCGTGGACGGCGAGGTCACGCAACCAAGCGGGACAATCAGCCCGGTCACGTCGGTCGCACAGAACGAAGCATTTTGGCCCGGAGCAGCAACAATCCTGTAGCGCACGCCCCCACGAACTGATACGCGTGCATATTGTTCTCGTGGTTGAGCAGCGTCGAACACAATGGGCTGTCCGACACTGCTGGTCATCACGACCGGCGTGGGGCTCACCGCATTCAACAGCAACGTCGCCGGTGCCAATAGCCCCTTTTCCAGGTTCACGAGATACCGGCCAGAGTGCACCAAGCGCACTGTGTTGCCGAACAGCGAAACAGGATCTCCATTCGGATCTTGCATCGACCAAGGCCGGTTGGCCCGAACGAAGATCACCTGTCCAGCAGCGCCGGTAAACACAAAGTTGGCGGCACCATCGGTTGCCGTGCTCGCTTCTGGCCCGCCCACCGAAACCGACTTCGCGACGATGGAGGTGTCGAACTCGCTCGACCCGGCCGGTGGGGTAGGGGCGGGCACTACGGGGTTCGGGTTCGGGGGTGCGGTCGAGTTCGTGGTGGTCGGAGAAGCAGTTTGCGCCAAACCAGGCGGAGCAACGCCGACCAGTGCCGCCGCAGCAATCACAGCAACAGCAGCCGTGCAATTGGACGTTCCGACCAGCCAGTTCCTCGCCATAAGCGCACCCTAGGACCGCCTCGCTGAAAAGGCCAGCACCGCTGGGTCGTGTGAACGGTGAACCGCGCTCACTCTTCCATGACCGCATCCAAACCCGCCAAACTCGACGACGCGGGATATGGTCGAGGCGATGCGCGGCCGTTGAACGGAGGGATCGGAGTGAAATCGAGGTGGAGCAACCCATGAGGCCCGGGCGCGGCCGAGCGTTAATTGGAACGCGCCCGGCTCAGGTCGGGGCTTGGCTCTTGGCTGCGACGATCACCGTGATGGGTCCGACCATCTCTGCGAGTTCGGCGGCTCCTGCAGGTTCGATTCCATCAGTGACAATCACAGTCAGCGTCGTGGGCAGACCGCCAGCAGCCCCACCAGCAGGTCCAAGCTCCTATCAGGCAACCGTGGCATGTCGATCCGCCGCCGGGTCAAGCCCCAGAGAGCTTGCTGTCTCCCTCACGCCCGGCCAGGCCCGAGTGATCACGGTCGCAGACCTGCCAGGCCTCAGCATCACCGATCGATGCACGGTGACAGCCCGGGTCGACGGCGCGCAAACCGAGTTCCTGACGACGCAACCCGACCGCACAGATGGGTCGACGCCAGATCCCATCGGCGGGTTGATCGACGCCGACGGTTTTCACTCCGCCCCAGCGATCGCCAACGGCCAATCGATCGCGGTCACTCACCGGTACACGGGTGATTTGTTAATCAGCAAGACCGTCACCGGCGCGCCCGAATTCAGTATCGGTACATATCAATTGCAGGTCAGCTGTTCCGACAATGGGTTCCTCCAAACGCTGTCGTTGGCCAATTCACAGACACGTCTCATCACTGGAATCCCAGTCGGGAGCACATGCCGAATCACCGAGCCATCCACTCCCGGCACACGGTTCGAGGACAACAGCGGCGACCCGTTCGACGGCACCGTCGTGATCGCAGCAACCACCGCAGCATGTTGGGACCTTCGCAACACGACCCCGTCGTGTCGAGTGACACTGACCTCGACCCACGCGTACAACTCAGCGGACCAGCAACTCGACTCCGCCCTCAACACAGTGCCCTCGCAGACAACCACCACGCCAGAGACCACGAGGGTCGACTCACCGGCCGCCGCTACCACGGCAGCGCCAGCAGCACCGGCGCCGGTCGAAGAACCACAAGTGCTCGATGAGAGCGAAGAGACCGTCGGCTGAGGCAACACCGCTCGCTTCTCTGGGCCGATTGTGGGACCTCTCGTGCAATTTGGGAAACTGATGACCCAGGGGTTTCCACATCCAGCAAACCCGTTTTTTCACAGGAGCACCAAATGCCCGAGGCCTACATCGTCGACGCCGTCCGCACACCAGTTGGAAAGCGCGGTGGAACGCTGTCGCAGATTCACCCTGCAGACCTCGGCGCCCACACGCTGAAAGCGTTGATGGAACGAACCGGCATCGACCCCGGCTCCGTGGACGACGTCGTGATGGGCTGCCTCGACCAAGTAGGCCCTCAGTCAGGCGACATTGGCCGCACAGCATGGTTGGCCGCAGGGCTCCCTGAGCACGTCCCCGGCGTCACCATCGACCGCCAGTGTGGCAGCTCCCAGCAATCGGTTCACTTCGCCGCACAGGCGGTCATGAGCGGGACCTCCGATGTCGTCGTGGCTGCGGGGGTGCAGAACATGAGCATGATCCCCATCAGCACGTCAGCGTTGGTCGGCGACACGCTGGGAACGCCACATCCGTTCCACGCATCGCAAGGCTGGCTCGCTCGGTACGGCGACCAAGAGGTGTCGCAGTTCCGCGGCGCAGAGATGATGGCCGAGAAGTGGAACCTGTCTCGCGAAGACATGGAGGGCTTCGCCGTCGAGTCGCATCTCCGCGCGCTGCGCGCCCGAGCCGAAGGGCGTTTCGACGGACAGATCGTCCCGATGAACGGCCTCACATTCGACGAAGGCGTGCGCGAACCAAACCTCGAAAAGATCCGTAGCCTCTCCACGCTCACCCCAGGTGGCCGCATCACTGCAGCGGTGGCCAGCCAGATCTCCGACGCCAGCGCCGCTGTGCTGGTGGTCAGCGAGCAGGGCCTGAAGGACCACGGCCTCACCCCTCGGGCGCGCGTTCACCACATCAGCGTCCGCGGAGCCGATCCCATCATGATGCTCAGCGCACCAATTCCCGCCACGCTGAAGGCGCTCGAAAAGGCGAAGATGACCATCGACGACATCGACCTCGTCGAGATCAACGAAGCGTTCGCCCCAGTGGTGATGGCGTGGATGAAAGAGACCGGCGCCGACCACGCCAAGGTCAACGTCAACGGCGGCGCAATCGCCCTCGGTCACCCACTCGGTGCAACTGGTGTGCGTCTGATGACCACGTTGCTGTGCGAACTCGAACGCACCGGTGGCCGGTTCGGCCTGCAAACCATGTGCGAAGGCGGCGGCCAGGCCAACGTCACCATCATCGAACGGCTCTGAGAACTAGAAACACAGCTGCCCGCCGGAACCTCGTTCCGACGGGCAGCGTCTCGTTCGATCACATCTTGTAGAAAAGATCAGCCGATTTCGAAGCTTGACAGCGCCTTGTCGATCGCTGCCAGGTCACCTTCCGTTGCGGCCTGGGCCACGATCAGAAGCGCCTTGTCGTTGTCGTTGATCGGAGACACAAGGGCCACGACACCGAGCGTCTTGTCGCAATCTGCGGTGAGGTAGCGACCTGAGTAGCGGTTGTCTTTGTAGTCGGAGTACTTGAAGTCGCTGCACTCGGGGATAGACGCTTCCATACCTCGCAACACTTCGTCCTTATCGACCGACCCCACACCCGGAATCTCAAGCAGCACGAGCGCAACACCGGGGCCGAAGGCGTTCTCGAACGTTGCGGCATTCGGCGCAGCGATGATGGTTGGCTGCTTCGTGCCAAGGCCCGCAAGGTCCTGCGCGGCTGTCTTGACATCGCTCCATTCCTTCGGCACTTCGACGCTGATGGTCTGGGTGTCATCGACGATGCGTACGAACTCGCCCGAGGTCGGCACGCCAGCACCGCCGCCCGTAGGCACCTGCTCCTGGAGTTGCTGCGCAAAGCTGAAGACAGAGGCGAGAGGCTTGCCGAAGAGTTCGCCCTCGAGCACCTCTTTGGTATCGAAACGCAGGACCCGAATCGACATCGCTGCCTCGGGCTGAGCACTGCGAAGCACCCGGCAATACGGGGCCATGTTGCCGCCACCTAAGTCGACACCGTTCAGTGTGGTGATGATGTCGCCCGGCTTCACTCCGGCGTTGGAAGCCGGACCACCGGGTGTGAGGCCGCGCACCCACACACCAGAGAGGTTTGCCTCCTTGTCGAGGAACGCCTGTCCGTTGACGCCGATGGTCTCCTTGTTGCCACTCTGCAACTCGGTGATGAGCGGCTGAGCTAGATCTTGCGCGATTGCAAAGAACTGTGCTGTGCCAGTACCGGGGTCACCGCCCGCGTAGTTGACGCCGATCAACTTGCCCTCAGCGTCCACCAGCGGACCGCCGGAATTGCCTGGCTGGATGTTGGCGTCGTGCTCGATGACGTGGCGCACCGATGCCCAACTCGTGTCACCTGACGCTTCTGCCTTGCTCACCACACCACGGGTGACGGTGAACTCGGGGTCACCCAAAGGAAAACCAGCTGCGTAGGTTTCGAGCGGTGGAACAACGGTCTTGGTGCTCCACGACAACGCAGGGTACGAACCAGCGTCAACCAACTCGAGCACGGCCAAGTCGCTGCACTCAGACACACCCAACACGCGTGCCGGGAAGCGGTCCTTCGTTTCGCCGCCGATCAGCACCGTCAGTGCGCCGGCACCGGTGACCACGTGGTTGTTGGTGACGATCTTGCCGTCAGCGGTGATGAAGAACCCTGACCCCGAAGACTTGAAGCTCGTCTGGCCGTCGCCCGGATCGCGGATCTCGCCTTCGGCCAAAATCTGAACGACGGAACTCTTCAACGTGGACAGGTTGGATTCGGCCACCGTCGTCGTTGTGCTGGCAGTCGCAAGCAGAGCCACGGTCGACCCGCTCGCAGAGCCACCGTCAACCCCACCTCCGCAGGCACTCAGGAGGAGCGCACCAATCGCGCTACCCACAACCAGCCGGGTGTAATGAGACTTCATAAAGCTCCTTCAGACGATCAGCAAGACAGTTTCTAATCGACGGTCAGACAGCATTGCCTGGTTCCAAATAATGAACGGTTTCTCACGATTTCGCTTCGCGTCATCGTTTTCGAGTCGTTTGGATCGCACAGTCAGCGGATCAGGGCCTGCGCGCTACCCGATCGTCGATGGCCACGACGATCCGATTGAACACATCGTCCATCGGTGCTGATCCGTCTACCTGAAAGAGGAGGCCCTCGGCGCAGTAGTGATCGATGAGCGGCGCGGTCTGCGACTCGTAAAGGTCGAGGCGGGTGCGAATTGCCTCTGGCTTGTCGTCGTCGCGTTGCACCACGTCGCCGCCACAGTGCTCGCAGACCCACCCCATTTTTGGTGGCTTCTCCACGGAATAGTTCTGGCCGCACGACGAACAAACCCGACGGGACGCAAGCCGACCGAGGACCAGCGTGGTGTCAACCGCAAGGTCGATCACCACGTCGAGGGCCTGCGGCTTGAGCAGCTTCGTCAGGGCTTTGGCCTGATGCACTGTCCGCGGGAAGCCATCGAGAATAAACCCGCGCCCTCGGGCGTCCTTCTCTGACAGACGCTCAGCGACGATTCCAATGACCACTTCGTCTGGCACCAACTTGCCGTCATCAACGTAGATCCGTGCCAATTGGCCCATCGCAGTGCCCTGCTTCATGGCAGCGCGAAAAATGTCACCCGTGGAGATGTGCGGCACGACGTAGTGACGTGACAGCTGGACACACTGGGTGCCTTTCCCGGCCCCCTGCTTCCCCAGGATCAACATCCGGACGCCGACACTCATAACGAACCAGCCTGCCCGGTGGACGACCGCCCGCACAAGTCCAGACGCACGCCGACGGGCATGCGCTCAACGCTGAAAACGAAGGTAGGGATCGTTGTCACAGCCACGCTGGCCTGACGTGGTGCGCTGGGTCTGGCTGAGGTGGCCAGAGTCGGCGCGCCTCGAACGCCTCAGCGCACCATTTGTTGTGGTCGACGACGGGTGGCGGAACCCTCGAGGAAGCCCTCGTAGTTGCGCAGCATCAATTGCGAATCGATCTGCTTGACGGTCTCTAGCGCAACACCGACGGCGATCAGGATCGACGTGCCTGCGAACCCGAAGTTGGACACGTTGAACACGTACAACAGGAACGATGGGACCAGCGCAATCATCGTGATGAACAATGCACCCGGCAACGTGATGCGGTTCAACAACCGTTGCAGGTAACGCTCGGTATCGCGGCCAGGACGAATCGGCCGGATATAACCGCCTTGCTTCTGCAGGCTCTCGGCCTGCTGATGCGGGTCAAACGAGATTGCCGTGTAGAAGTAGGCGAAGAACACAATGAGCAACCCGTAAAACGTGATGTACCAAAGGTTGTCGGATTGGACCAGGTTGTCGTTGATCCACTGGCGAGCTCCCGCAGGAAGCACGTTGCCAAGGAGCACCGGGAAGTTCAGCACCGAGCTGGCGAAAATCAGCGGCACAATGCCGGCCTGGTTGACCTTCAGCGGGATGTAGGTGTTCTGGCCACCCATCATGCGCCGCCCGACCATCCGCTTCGCGAACTCGACAGGAATGCGACGCTGGCCGTTATCCACGAACACAATCGCCACGATCATTGCAAGAATGAACAGCAGGATAATGATGAACGTTGTCCAACCCTGCGACTTGCGGATGTTCTCCAACTCGAACGGCAGCCGGCTCACCACGTTGGCAAAGATCAAAATAGACATGCCGTTGCCGATGCCTCGCTGCGTGACGAGCTCGCCGAGCCACATCACGAGCGCAACCCCGGCTGTGAGTGTCAAGACGACAAGCAACACCCTAGGAACGTTGTAGCCGCCGACGGGAAACAAGTCGATGTTTTCGCCCTGCGCCCCGAAGAAGCCGCTGCCACCGTTGTGGAAGATGTAGCTGTAGGTGGCGGCCTGCATGACGCCAAGCGCAATGGCGAGGTAACGGGTCCACTGGGTGATCTTCTTCTGCCCAGTTGCGCCTTCCTTCGACCACTTCTCCAGCTTCGGGATGACGACCGTCAGCAGCTGCATGATGATCGACGCCGTGATGTACGGCATGATGCCGAGCGAAAACACGGAGAAGTTGGTGAGCGCCCCACCCGAGAACAAGTTGAGGAATCCGACGATGCCGCCAGAGCCAGAACCAGCCTCGCGGAGGCGCCGCACCTGATCGAGGGAAATGCCCGGCGCCGGGATGTGCGTCCCGAAGCGATACAGGGCAAGGATGAAGATCGTGAACAAGATCTTCTTGCGGAGCTCGGGAACCTTGAAGACATTCAGCAGGCTGGACACGGGGCATCGGTCCTTTCAGGATCGATCACATCTGCGCCGGGTCATTGGTTCCCGGCGCTAGAGAACAAATTAGGGGCTGGCCGGGACCCCGTCAGACGATGCACAGCAAGAGCATCGCGTTGACGAACGTCCGGACAGCCCCGGCAGAACTCAGCGGTTGGTGAACTGGTTGCCCTGTGCCGCTGGGCGGACACCGAAGGGCAAAGGAATTTCGGTAACGGTGCCACCCGCTGCGGTGATTGCCGCAAGGGCTGACTTCGAGAACGCATGTGCGCTGACGTCGACCTTGGCCGAGAGAGCTCCACGACCAAGAACCTTGATGAGGCCCTTCTTCGGGATGACGCTTGAGGCCCGCAGAGTCTCCGGAGTCACGATGGTGCCGTGCTCGTCGGCGAACGCCTGCAGCGTGTCGAGGTTGATGACTTCGTACTCAACCCGGAACGGGTTGTTGAAGCCGCGCAGCTTTGGCAGACGGCGGTACAAAGGAGTCTGTCCACCTTCGAGGCCTGGCTTGATGTTGCGGCGAGCCTTTTGGCCCTTTGTCCCGCGACCTGCGGTTTTACCGCCACCGGCGGCAATACCACGAGCAACGCGTTTGCGTTCCTTGGAGGAACCGGGAGCCGGCTGGAGGTCGTGCAGTTTGATCGCCATGTCAGTTCTCCGACTTCTCTGCGACTTCTTCGACACGCACGAGATGCGGGACACGAGCGATCATGCCGCGAATCTCTGGACGGTCAGGAAGGGTGTTGCTACGGCCGATCTTGCCCAGGCCGAGCGCACGAATGGTGCCGCGCTGCTTGGGCAGAGTGCCAATGGTGGAATGGATCTGGGTGACCTTCAACATCATGCCGAGGCTCCTGAGGATGCGGCCTTTGCGCGCTTGGTTTCGTTGTAAGCACGCAGCACGCCACCAGGGGTGACTTCTTCTGGGGACTTGCCACGCAACTTGGCAACCTGGTCAGGGCTACGAAGCCCTTGCAAGCCAGCAATGGTCGCCTGAGCAACGTTGAGGCCGTTGGACGAACCAAGCGACTTGCACAACACGTCGTGAATGCCAGCTGCTTCGAGGATGACGCGTGCAGCGCCACCAGCGATAACGCCAGTACCAGGAGCAGCAGGCTTCAACATGACCCGGCCAGCACCCTTCTCACCCATGATTGGGTGAGTGATGGTGGACCCTGCCAACGGCACGGTGAATAACGCGCGCTTGGCGGCCTCGACTCCCTTTGCAATTGCAGCAGGAACCTCTTTTGCCTTGCCGTAACCCAGACCAACTTTGCCGCTGCCGTCTCCAATCACCACAAGCGCAGTGAACTGGAACCGACGACCGCCCTTGACGACCTTGGCCACACGGTTGATGTGAATGACACGCTCTTCGAAGCCGTCGGCGCGCTCCTGACGGTCTCCGCCAGGGCCACGTGTGTCTCGCTCGTTTGCCATCTCAGAACTCCAGTCCTGCTGCGCGTGCAGC
>JAYSSK010000239.1:0-2906 GCA_043720595.1 Acidimicrobiia bacterium | reverse complement strand
GCCAGACGAGACCGGAACGGTCGATGTGTTTTCGGCCATTCGAGCGGCCGATGTACTCGTGCATCACCCATACGACAGTTTCGCCAACAGCGTCGAGACGTTCATCCGGTCAGCGGCAAAAGATCCGTCGGTCCTCACCATCAAGATGACGTTGTATCGAACGTCTGGCGATTCGCCGATTGCACGCGCGTTGATTGCCGCAGCCGAAGCTGGCAAACAGGTCGCTGTTCTGATCGAGCTAAAAGCTCGCTTCGACGAACAGGCCAACATCGCCTGGGCGAAGGCTATGGAAGAGGTCGGCATCCATGTCGCATATGGCGTAGTCGGGCTCAAGACACACGCCAAGGTCGCTCTTGTCGTGCGAGCCGAAGAACACGGGTTGCGCCGTTACTGCCACATCGGTACTGGCAACTACAACTCGTCCACCGCCCGCCTCTACGAAGACCTTGGCCTGTTCAGCACCGACCCAGCGCTTGGGGCAGACCTCACCAAGCTTTTCAACACCCTCACTGGGTTCGGGCGGGCAGAGCATTACGAGCGCCTCGTCGTGGCTCCCCGCGGCATGCGCGAAGCAATAGTTGGTCTCATCGCCAACGAGCACCCCACCGAAACGCGTGGCCCTGGTCGAATCGTGCTGAAGCTCAACTCGCTCGTCGATGAGGCCGTCATCGATGCCTTGTACGAGGCAAGTGGTCAAGGCGTGCAGATCGACCTCATCATCCGCGGCATCTGCTGCTTGCGGGCAGGCGTGCCGGGAATGAGTGACAACATCCGGGTGCGGTCCGTGATCGGCAGGTACCTCGAACACTCGCGCCTGTTCCATTTCGCCAACGGAAGTAGCGAAGGCGAACCACTTTGGATGTTTGGTTCAGCGGACATGATGCCGCGCAACTTGGATAATCGTGTCGAGACGCTGGTTCCAGTCAAACAACCTGATCTTGTGGCCGAACTCAACGAGATTGTGGCAACGCAGCTTCGCGACGACGTGCGTGTGTGGGAACTGCTCGACTCGAATTGGAAGCAACGAACGCGTGCCGAAACGGCCGAGAACGGCGGGGGCGACCTCACCAAAGATGCCCAACACCTCCGTTACCTTGCAGTTTCCGGCGCTCGCCGTGCTCAGCGACGTGCTCCCTAACCTGGCGCTGGCCCCCATCTCGCCGAGGACCCATCTTCAGTGACCTTGTATCTCCTTCGACACGCGCAAGCCGGCTCCCGTGCCACTTGGAACGGAACCGACGACACGCGTCGCCCACTCACCTCCCAGGGGCGTCGCCAATCAGCTGACCTCGTCGACTCGCTTGTCGAGGTCGGACTCGAGCGTATTTTCACCAGTCCGTACCTTCGTTGCGCCGAAACGGTTGCACCCCTTGCGACACGACTCGGGCTTCAGGTCGAAATAACCGAGGCGCTTGCAGAAGGGCCCCACGCCGATGCCCTCGTGCTCGCCCGCTCACTCGGAACCCGCAACGCCTTGATGTGCAGCCATGGCGACATCATCCCCGGGCTGCTCGACACCTTCCGGCGGGTGGATGGGTTGGATCTTGGCCCCGACCCTCGATGCCAGAAAGGATCGCTGTGGATCTTGGACCCTGGCCCGATCTTCGATCAGGCTGCATACGTTTCTCCACCTAAGGGTTGACTGCGCGTCGCGCTGGTCCCCATGACGCGCTGGGGTGAGAAGATTCTCTTGTCATGACCAGAGCGCCATCCACACTGACCGACCGCTTGGTCGGGTGGTCGGCTGCGAAAGTTCGGGTCGTCGATTCCAGGTTGCCGCGCTCTCGTTTCGGGCGGTTCGGCGCAGCGCATGCTGCTATCGCCGGTGCCGACGCGGCGACGTCGCTTGCGCTTGCTGGTTCATTGTTTTTCGACCTCACCCCGGGTGCCGCCAAGTCCAAGGTTCTGCAATACCTGCTGATCAGCCTCGCGCCCTTCGTTGTGGTTGCACCGTTCATTGGTCCGCTGGTTGACCGACTGGGCGAGCGCCGCCGGTGGGTGGTGACGGGTACATCGATCATCAAAGCTGTCACGTGCCTGTTCATGGCGCGCGATCTGCAGTCGTTGTGGCTCTTTCCCGAAGCCTTTCTCCTGTTGGTCGCAGGCAAGGCGACAGCGGTTGCGCGCAGCTCGATCGTCCCGGAGATTGTTCGCACCGACGACGAACTGGTGAGGGCCAACTCGCGGTTGTCGCTCATTGCTGTGTTCGGTGGAACGGTCGGGTTAGCTTCGGCATGGCCCGTCCGAGAACTCTTCGGCAATGAGTGGTTGCTGAGGGTGAGCTGCCTCGGGTTCCTTGCGGCCGCTGGCATCTCGACCCGTATCAGGATGCGGGTCCGCGAGTCTGCCGGTCTCGGGTCAGGCTTCTCGGCAGGCTTGTCTGCTGGCATCTCACGGGAGATCGATGGCACCACCACGTTGATCCGTCGGGAGCGGCCGAATGCGTACTCCGAAGCGGTACGCGTGAACGCGTTCCTGATGGCTGTCTTGCGAGGTGTTGTGGGCCTCGTGACGTTCTTGTCGCTGATGTCGTTGCGAAATGCTCCGTTGTGGTGGTCGGCACTGACCCTCGGTGCGCTTTCTGCAGGAACCAGCGTCGGCGCGTTGGTCGCGGATCGACTGCGGCGTCGCTTCGACGAATCGCGGATCATCATCGGGGTCATTGCATTCACCGGTGTCGTGTCGTCGTTGTGCGCGATCGCCGGTGGCAGGGTTGCCGGTGTGGTGGTGTCCGGCGTCGTTGGTTTGTGCGCCTCGATCGCCAGGTTGTCGTTTGACTCCATTGTGCAGCGCGACCAGGCCGTTGGTGGTCAGGGTGCAGCCTTTGCGCGGTTCGAGACTCGTTTCCAGCTGTCCTGGGTGCTCGGTGCGCTGCTTGCGACAGGAGCGGAACCTCCACGATCGAT
>JAYSSK010000238.1:0-2936 GCA_043720595.1 Acidimicrobiia bacterium | reverse complement strand
TGATGTCGCAAGGGCGGCCTTTGCTCAAGCGTTGCAACTGGGCAAATGCAGCGGCGGGGCTTACCCAGGCGTCCAGCCACGCCCCAGCGCCCCACGCCTTTGCGAGGGTCAGAACAATCTCGAAGTCCGTCCGGGCTTCGCCCGGCGGCGTCATCATGGTTCGAATCCGGCCCAGCCGACGTTCGGCGTTGATGAAGGACCCATCCTTTTCGCCCCACCCGGCCGCAGGAAGCAACAGGTCTGCATGTTGGGCAGTGAGCGTGTCTCCGTACAGGTCTTGCACGACGAGAAAGTCCAGTTTGGACAGGCGAGCCTTGGTGGCTTCCTGGTCGAGCCACGAATGCGCGGTGTTCGTCGCAACGATCCACAACGCATGAATGACCCCAGAGTCGATACCTTCCAGGATCTGGTCGTAGGCAAGGCTGTCAGTAGCCGGGATCCGTGCCGGGTCAATCCCGAAAATAGCTGCGACTTCAGCCCGGTCAGCGCTGTTCTGAAAGCTGCGGCCGCAGTACAGGCTGGCGGTGTTCGAGAACATTCTCGAACCCATCGCGTTGCATTGGCCAGTGATGGAGTTGGCTCCCGTTCCCGGCCGCCCGATGTTTCCGGTCATCAGCGCAATGTTGATGACCGCTTGAGCGGTTCGAACTGCCTGATGCCCTTGGTTCACGCCCATCGTCCACCACAACGAAACACGCTGACCGCCTGCGATCACGCGTGCGAGTTCCTCGATCTGAGCAACGGGCACGCCGCATGCACCGCTGGCACGCCCGACATCCCACTCCCCGAGCAGCCGCACCCAGTTGTCGTAACCATCGGTATGTTCACCTATGAATTGTTGATCCACTGCCCCGATACGAACTAGTTCGGACGCCACGCCGAGGAGCAGGGCAAGATCCGAGCCAGGTCTGGGCCCCACATGCATGGCAGCCGCAGCTGCCGTCTCGGTGCGGCGCGGATCGACGACGACCACTTTCGGGTTGTGCTGGTTGAGCATTACCCGTTCCCAAAGAATGGGGTGGGCAATGCACATGTTGGAGCCGATCAACACGATGACATCGGACTGCTCAAGGTCACCGTAGGTATAGGGCGGAGCGTCGAAGCCGAAGGACTGCTTGTAGGCCGCCACACTGGTAGCCATGCATTGACGCGTGTTTCCGTCTCCATGCACCATCCCCATCTCAAACTTCGCAACGGCACCCAGCAGGGCCATCTCTTCCGTCGCCATTTGACCTGTCGACAGAAACGCTGCACTCGCCGGACCGTGTCGCTCTTGCACAGCCTTCATACGTTCACAGAACAAGCTGCTTGCTTCGTCCCAACTCACGCGTCCGAGCACGCCTCCGTCACGGACCATCGGGTACTCCATGCGATCCTTCGCTTGCAACGGGGCTAATGCCTCCCACCCTTTCGGGCAGGCCGACCCGAGGTTCACCGGGTACTTCACCGTAGGGGTGACGTTGACAGCTCGCCCGTCTCGAAGATGCACCGTCAGAGAGCATCCCGTTGCGCAGTACCCGCACACCGACCGAACCGTCGATGTGGGCAGCAGCGAAGTCGGTACCTGGCCAAGCTGTTCACCGGTATGTGAGACACCACCGTCAGACCTGGCCAGCAGGTCAGTGAGGGGCCCCGAACGGCGAACAACGACCTCAGCAACACGGCGACCAACCTGGCTCGGGCTCAGCGTCTTCTTCGCCATCACCACGGCATGCGATCTGGTGAAACCGAGCTGAAGAACAGAGTCCGTTGGGCGATGAACGAGCAGGCTGCCGCAAGTCCTGCGGCGATCAAAGGGATCGTCCCCCCAAATGCCGTGAACAACCCGGTGGCTGACACTGCTGCGATGGAGGCCAACACCTGCGTTCGGTGCCACGGGGCCAGGTCACGGTTGAGTAGCCATGCCGAACGCCGCAACGAAGCCAACTTGTTCTGCTCGTAACGAGGCGCCCGGATGACATCGACGATTGCCATGCCGGCGGCAACGACCATCGCGGTGAAACCGAACGAGCTGGATGACCGCTCGTACAGGGCCGCGGCAGCGAACAGAGCTGACAGCCCGACGACCACGCCGAAGCGCCACAACGTGCGATGCATCTGCCACATCGCCCGTTGGGTGTCGGCATACACACGAGCGGACGCATAAGTAACGGCTGCGCCGGCGACCATGGCGATGAGCCAAGAAGCATCCGATTGGAAGAGTGCGTGCGCGAGGTTGGCAGCCACGAACGCTCCGATCGCAACCGCTTCACGCGACAGCCACGAATGGCCGACACCCAGCACCACTTTCCATGCGTGCTGTGGGCGGCCCAAGTGCAGCGCGCTCGAAGCCGCCCCTGCCAACCCGACTGCAACGGTCAGCCACACAATTCGGCCGCCGCGGTCAGCAATCGCCAGACCCGATGCGACCTGCACGAGCAATAGCATGGCCACCAGGGGCGGGTGGGCGTGCGCCGGCTTTGCACCCGGGTCGGCTTGTTCGAACGATGTTGCAACGACGTCAGTGAGGATCCCAGCGACACTCGTCAGATAGCGAGTCGTGGGGCTTGTGATCGAGGACGGCGGCGCACCTGGCACCAACGCAAAAGGTGTGCGCGTATCGAGAACACCGGCGCCCACAGGTGCGGTGATGCCGATTCGGATTGCAGCGTTCGGGCAACCCTGCACACAAGCCGGAGCCTCGCCCGCAGCAAGGCGACCGTGGCACATGTCGCACTTGCGCACGATGCCAAGCCGCTCGTTGAACACCGGAACTTCGTATGGACACATGAAGGTGCAGTAGCTGCACCCGATGCACTGGTCGTCGAGGTGAACCACGACACCCGTGATGACGTCCTTCTCGTACGCGTTCACCGGGCATCCGTTGAGACATGCAGGGTCTGCGCAGTGATGGCAAGCGGTTGTGACGGTGCGTTGTTCGGGGGCTGCGGGGGCGA
>JAYSSK010000237.1:0-2939 GCA_043720595.1 Acidimicrobiia bacterium | reverse complement strand
TGCCGTCGACTCGGACCCCATGCCCGGGATGTGCTTCGGGTTAAACCTCCCGATCATCGATTCTCCTATTCCCGATGATGCGGTTGTCGAGAAGGCCGACGGCGAACCAGGGCCTCGATACCGGCTGCGCCCCGGGCTCGACGCAGTCACGGCTCTGCGCCTGTATTCGATGAAGGGCGCCGATGGTGTGCGGCTCCTTTCGTTCGGCAAGACTCACGGCGAGTGGGGCGACATCGCACGCGGCCAGCACGCATGGAGCCAGATTCTCGACGAACTTCCGCGGGACGGATTCGATCTCATCGGCGACCTTCCCGGCGGGACCCGTCAGCCGATGACCGGGTGGGGCAAGTACGCCGATGCTCTGATCGTGGTCGTGGAACCAACGGCGAAGTCTCTCGCCACGGCAACTCGGCTCGCAACGCTGCGCAACTCGAAGTGGAACTATCAAGAGGTCGTCGCTGTCGTGAACCGTGCAACGGAGCCGGGTGACGCACAGCTGGTGCAGCGCCGCACCGGGCTGACGGTCATTGCGACGATGCCGAACGACGACGCCGTTGCGCGCGCCGACCGGCTGGGCATCGCCCCGCTCGACGCCCACCCGACGGGACCGTTCGTTGCGGCAGTCGATATGTTCGTGAGTAGTTGCATCGACCGCTACTCGCCCGCAGAATTACAGCAACACCACACGTTTCCTTCGAAGGACTCAGCCAGATGACAACCAGCACCGACATTTCTCTGGAGTGGGTGGACAAGCCAACCGGCTCAGCCATCAAGATTGCCGTTGTCGGCAAAGGAGGGTCCGGCAAGACAACGACGTCAGGTGTCCTTGCTCGAACCCTGGCGCGGAGAGGTTTCTCCGTCGTCGCGCTCGACTGCGACACGAACCCCAACCTCGGTATTTCGCTGGGCGTCGGTGACACCGAGACAGAGCGCCTCGCTGCCATTCGCCAAGCTCTCGATGACGAGGGAGACGAGGGAACCGAGCACGCGCCAAGCTGGCACGAGCTCATCGATCGGTTCGGAAGCGACGCGCCCGACGGTGTACGACTTGCGGTGGTGAGCAGAATCGAGAACCCAGAACCCGGTTGACCCTGATGTGGTCTTTCGCCCGAGCAGTTGCTCGGCTCCGCCCAGTTCGGTTCCACCGGTTCCACCCCGACCATCGTCATCGCTGACCTCGAAGCAGGTATCGGCACCCTCACACGGTTGCCGCCGCACTCCATCGACGTCATCGTGGTCGTTGTGGAACCAACCCCCCGTTCGATCGATGTTGCCCAACGGGCTGCATCGATAGCCCGCGAACGCGGCAATGGTGCGGTGATCATCGTTGCGAACCGGGTGGTCGATGCAGCTGACGAAACCCGCGTCGCAGACGCATTCCCTGGCCACCCGATTGTGCACGTGCCCTTCGATCAGGCGATCGCAGACGCCGACCGGGCCGGCCGCTCACCACTCGACACTGCTGCGGACAGCGCTGGAGTGATTGCGCTGATGCGTGTGGCTCGGCTCGCTGTGCCGTAGCGCAGTCCACAACCCTGAGTGCGCGCTCATGGGCATGCTCTGCGCACGCTTAGGGCAACGGTTCGACCCGCAGCACGCTGATCGGGTTGAGCTGTTCAATCATCCCGGTCGCCGATTCCAACACCAGCAGACCCGACGCGCTCACACCGGTCGCGACGCCTCGTATTTCGCCGTGCGGCAGAAGCGACGCGCGGACCCGCGACCCGACTAGCGCCGATGTACCGGCGTAGTCGGCAAGGAGATTCTCGACGTTTCTTTCCGCAGCCAAAGCAGTGTCTCGAACCGCAGAAGAAAACTCGATGGCTACGGTCCGGCGTACCTCTGCTGACGCTGGCGACGTTGCATCGAGCGATGCCCGGTCGAGGCGGAGCGAGACGATCGCGCTCTCTACGAAACCAGACCCACAATTCACCTCCAACGAGACCGACCCCACAACGCAGCCCGCACTGTCGAACAGCAGGTCAGGCCATCCTGGCCGCACACCAGCTGCTCGTACTGCGGCAAGCAGGGCTACGGTCCACAGCAGTGCTTCGTCCTCAGCTCTGAGCTTTGTGTGAAGCACCACCGCACATGCGATGCTCCGCGCTGGCGGAATCTTCCACGGGATGCCGAGGCGCTGGCGACCGCCGATCTCGTGGTCCACAATAACCGTGGATCCACTCGGGGCGTTCTCGGACCGCAGCCACCCGCTGGCCAGTTGCTCGACCGAGATCCCCACCGGGTAGTGGCGCACCTCGGCCTCGCCTGTCGGACCGGATGGAAGGGGCTGGCGCGGTGGATCGGGCACGTGGACCTAGGACGCTGGTCGGGTTGCGGGACGCGGGACGAGACGCCGTACACGCCACTCGGCGAGCGGCACCACAACGGGGGTGCCCTCCGACCCGAACGGTAACGGCGCTGTCGACGGTGTCGTCGGTGTCGACGGTGTCGGCGGTGCGGATGGATCACTGATCGGAACCGAACACATGATCACTGCACCTGCGGCCCAGTTGGCCCCGCCCGTGATGGCAGCGGGCAAAGTTGACGGACACTGCAGTTCGAACCGCAACGCCCCGTCCTCCATCACGTTTGGGGTGCTCATCACGACCAGATGATCGAGGTCGACGCCGGACAGATCCACACGCAACCCGTGCACCAGGGAACGAAGAAAAAGATCGGCTTCATCGCGGTTCCACGTGCCCTGTCTGGCGCGCTCGATGGCGACTGCGTCCATTCCTTTGCGGCTGGCTGCGTCCAACACGTACTCGCGCGCTTCCGGGCTGAGGAGGTCCCAGATCCTCAGGTGTTCGCTCCACACGATTGCGTTGATGAACGCGCAAGCCGTCTCATGGGCACCGGAGCCGTGCGCGCTCACGGACGTTCCCATCCAGCCGCGTACAAGATGTCGCGCATGCGCATGCGCTGCGGACCCATCACCA
>JAYSSK010000236.1:0-2978 GCA_043720595.1 Acidimicrobiia bacterium | reverse complement strand
CACCCCTTCCCCACCTTCGATCGCTGAGAATCGCCGCCCGCACGGCAAACGCGCCCGGACACCGCTCGACGTGCTCGTGCAGATGAACGGGACCTGCTGATCACGGTCAGTAGACAACAGCTACGTCCGCACTTTCGTAGCGCAGATGTTCAACGAGCGCGGCGAGGGAGTCGTGGTCCGTGGAGGTCCCGCTGCGCTCACCAAGGATGACCGACGGCCATATCTCATCGAACAGGATGCTCATAATCTGGTGTCGAATGCTCTGGTTGCCTTACCGAAGCGAGCACGGCCACTTCCCTGCACGACTCGTGGTGCACAAGACATCGAAGTTCACTGATTCCGAGCGCGCCGGTTCACCTCACCTGCAGAGACCGTCCACATCCCCCAGATCGACTTGATCTGGGTGCACGAAGGCGACTTAGTCCGACTGCTCAGCCGGTACACATCCGCCCCTCTGCGTAAACCTGCTGTCCGCTGCTCGGGATCGGCACGTGCTCTTCACCCGCGGCAGCATCGGCTTCTGTGAGACGTACGCCGTGTGTACGTGGCGCACCCGATCACCATCCGGCCAGTCGAGGCCCACCACAGCCCGCAGCTGTCGGAGGAAATGCTCGCTCTCACCAAGCTGAACTGGAACCACAGCCAGCTGGACGGTCGGCTGCCGATCACCCCGTCGTGCTTCGCCTAAGGTCAGCGAAGTCCTTCGGCATGTTCCGGCAGCTCACGACCGACGAACCAGCTCGCTTGCTCCAGCGCAGCCAGCATGTGCCAGCCGCTGTCGACGGCGCCGAACGCGTAAGCTTCGTCGATCACGACGTGCGCAGTTTTGGCGAACCATTGGCGCCGCTCCACACGCGGTCGAGAGCAAGCTGTGGGCCCCCAACGACTCAGGCGTGGTCAGCGAGAGTCGGGTGCATCTCGCAGCAGTCGCTGCCGCGCCCCGTCACCCACTTCACCGTGCCACTGCGGAGGTGGTCGGGCGACGGTGGACCGCTTGCGGTGATCAGTTTCGTAGCTGGCCCGAGAGCGGAGTCATGCTCCAGACGCGCCGGTCAAGCCGAGTGCGGCGACGGTGTCGGCCCGCTCGACTCGCGGTTGATCCAGGTCGCAAGGTCACCAATCGCTGTCTCCAGCTGCTGACGAGTACCGGTCATGTCCAGCGGATACGTCAGCAGCTCCGGGCCACCGTTCACGACTTGCACCCTCCGCGACGGTGCTTCCCCTGTCGTCTGACAGTAGATCAGCACACCGCGCGGCAACTTGAGCGCGATGAGGTACGCCAGCAATTGGTAGTAGTCAACGCTACGGCCTCGCCCGTCTTCCGCCAGCTTGTACTTGAGGTCACCGGTAAAGACATCAGCCCCTGCACGCCGGAACACCAGGTCCGGGTACATCGGAATCCGGCCCTTGATCCCGAGTCGAACACCCGGCTCCGCCGCCACCTCCAACCGGCCCCGCAACGCCTTCGACAACCGGTCGGTGACGTACCGCTGGAACAGATCGTTCATGTCCACCAGGAACGCACTGGCACCATGCGCGCCCGGCTGATCCAACAGGCTCAGATTTCGCAACACAAGTTGAGCGAGACGCAACGCCGGTTCGTAGTGGCGGTTGAGGCGGGTGAACACGATCCAGTCGATGGCCTCCGGGCGGACGGGCCCGTCGGTGACGTCTTCGAAGGTTACGAGCGCTTGGCGAAGCACTCGTCGCACCTCGAACTGCACGCCCGCCACCTGTAGCAGCCGCCGGCAGGCTGCCTTGAGCACTCGGTTCTCGATGACGTCGACGGTGTACTCGTCGAATGTGCAGGCGATTCGGCCGGCGTCGCCGGGGTGGCGAATTTGGGTGGCGAGATCGATACGACCGCGTACTCCGACGAGCCGTTCGTTGTCGGTGCGGTAGGCGTGGAGCAACCCGGCCGAGGTTGCGTGTTGCACCGACCGAGCGAAGAACTGGCTCAGCTCGCGGAGCAGGTCGCGGCTGCCACCGAACGCGAATTGTTCGGACTGCCATGCGGTCGCTGGAAGGCCAACACCGAGCAGAGCGAAGAGGTTCTCGAGGCTCACCTTCGGTTGGATGAGCAGATTGCACTCGCGCGTGACGACGGTGCCGACGTGCTGCGTTGCTGTGACTCGACAGGTTCCTGGCCGCGACCCCACTGCAACCGTGAGCCGGTTGCCTCCGACCAACGCGAGCGCACGCTGTCCTTGCTCCGACAGCGCTACCTCCTTCGATTCGTACTCTTTGGGAATGATCGGTTCGGTCATTCGTCCTCGACGTTGGTGTCGCCTTCGAGCGCAATGACAGGCCGAAAGCTCTTCAGCACCTCGGCGAAGGTGAACGAGCGGATCTTGTCGGGTTGGCCGAACAGCTGGTCTTGGATGAGCGGCTCGATGTTGTACTTCCAGATCTTGGGCAAGGCGTCTTCCACACCGATCTGCATGAAGTAACTCGGCCCGAGCTGAAGGTCAGGCCCGCCCAACTCTTCGACGAGCTTGCCGTTTACGTACTCCACGAGGTCCGCAATCCACAGTGGCTGCTTGGCCTCGTCGAGCCAGCGCCGCAGCAAACCCTCCATCTCCCCGTCGTCGGGGAAGAACGGGATGAAATGGAATCGCCGGCGCAAGGCCGCGTCGACAAGCGCGATGGAGCGGTCAGCGGTGTTCATCGTGCCAATGACAAGAAGGTTCTCCGGCAGCGAGAACGGCTCATCGGGCCGGTACAGCGTCTGCACCTGATCGCCCCGGTACTCCAGTAGATACAGCAGTTCACCGAAGACTTTCGGGAGGTTGGCGCGGTTCAACTCGTCGATCACCAGCACGTGCGCGACGCCAGGGTTGGCCTCGGCCCGCTCGGCGAGCAGGGCAAGCGGACCCTTACGAAGTTGGTACGTCAGCTGGCCGCCGCTCTCCTCAGGTCGATAACCCTCGAAGAAGTCCTCGTAGCTCGTCGACGGGTGGAACTGCACGATCGCCCGC
>JAYSSK010000235.1:0-2989 GCA_043720595.1 Acidimicrobiia bacterium | reverse complement strand
CCTCGATTTTTCTGAGGATTCCCGAATAAAGATCTCGGGCCGCGGCGATGCACCGCTGTGAAGACGCAGGCAACATGGCGATGCCTTGGTCGGCCGAGACGTACAGGGCACGGCACCTGTCGATCTCGAAAGCCATCAACGCTTTCCATTCAGGGGTGGCATGGCGAAGCGTTGGGTCTGCTCCGAACCGCAACAGATCTTCTTGCGGGACATACACGCGGCCGCGGTCGAGGTCTTCGGCGACATCGCGAAGGAAGTTGGTGAGCTGAAACGCGTTGCCAAGATCTCTCGCATGCCCGAACGCCGCAGGGTTGGTCGGTTCGAGGATGGGCAGCATCATCTCGCCGATGACAGCAGCAGACCCATCCATGTAGTGCTCGAGGTCGGCGTAGGTGGCATAGGTCGGAACCGACAGATCCATGGTCAT
This sequence comes from Acidimicrobiia bacterium, assembly GCA_043720595.1. Taxonomy (GTDB): domain Bacteria; phylum Actinomycetota; class Acidimicrobiia; order Acidimicrobiales; family JANYDT01; genus JANNBN01. The sequence continues at coordinate 2,562 of JAYSSK010000235.1, read as the reverse complement.
CGAACGCAAAAACCGACGTACACAGTCCGGGTTGATGTCGAACGAACGCACGGTATCCACAACGGCTTTGAGTACTGGGTGTTCGCTTTGGCCAGTCGCGTAGTCGTCGAAGAATCGGTCGCCGAAGGTCTGCAGTGCAGTGGCGCGTTCATCGATTGTGGCAGTCGAGCCGAGATCATCGACAATGTCGTCGGCATACCGGCACAACCCGTAGAGCGCGTGCACGTGCGGGCGCTTCTCGGCCGGTAGCAAGTGTGTTGACCAGTAGTAGGTGGTGCCGGAAGCTTTGTTGAGCCTGCGGTTGATCTCGTAGGACTGATCGAGCGTGACTGGAGCGTCGGGGAGCAAGTCATTGTGAGAGGGTCCGTTGCCCCGGCGCGGGATCATGTTGGTGCGCTCATGACATCGCGGCGACACGCTGTGCCGCCAGCTTTCCGGAAAGCACCACCATCGGTACGCCAACGCCCGGGACCGTGGATGACCCTGTGAACACAAGGCCCGGTATCCGCGAATCGACATTGGCTGGCCTGAACGGCCCGGTCTGGCGGAATCGGTGCGATAACGCGAACGGAGTTCCCATTGCCATGCCCATCCGTTCCCAATCCGTCGGGTCGATGAAACGTTCGGTTTCGATGGTGCCAGTGAAGCCGAGCGACCGGACCTGGTCCACCAAGGACTGTTGTGCCCGGTCGCGTTCGATGTCCCAGTTGATTCGTCCGCTGAGGTTGGGGACTGGTTCCAATGCGTACAGAACATCGCACCCGGGTGGGGCAAGTGAGGGGTCGGTGACCGTTGGGATGGTGACCAGTCGGGACGGATCGCTCATTCGTGTTCCGTCGTGCAGTAGCTCCGTGAAACTTTCGTGCCAGCGACTGCCGAAGAGGATGTTGTGGTGCGCCATGTCAGCTGGTCGCTGACCGCGATGGCCAGCTAAGTAGAGCGCACATGACGGGGAGAAGTGTCCTTTTCGTGCGAGGCGAGGTGCCTGCACGTCGGGGAGTAGCTCGCGATACGCGACCGGCAGGTCGGCGTTGAGTACCACGACGTCGGCGTCGACAACTTCGCCGTCTGTCAGCCGTACACCGCGAACAGCCCCCTCAGAACCGTTGGACCGCAGGACGCGTTCGACGTTGGTGTTGTAGCGGAACTGGACTCCGGCTGCCTCAGCGGCAGCCTGGAGCCCACGTGCGACTGCGTGCATGCCGCCAACTGGGAACGTGACCCCAAGGACAGAGTCCATGTAGGTGATGACCGCATACGCGCCGAGTGCCTGCTTCGGGGCGAGCCCGGCATACAGCGCTTGGAACGAGAACATCTTGTGGAGCCGCTCGTCTGTGAAATACGACGCGACCAGGTTATGCAACTTGCGAAAGCCTCCGAGGCGAATCAGCTGCAGGCCAGGGGTGAGGGGGCGAGCTAGGTCAAGAACAGAATCGAAGTTGCGGTCGATGAAGTTGGGCGCCTCGGCTTCGTAGAGCTTGGCCAGCCAATCGCAAAACGCGCCGAAACGTGCTGCTTCGGTTGACCCGCACACGCGGCGAATCTCTTCGGTCATCGCGTCGCGGCCGGGCTTGACGTCGAGCGTGGTGCCATCGTCGAAGTGACCGCGGTACATCGGGTCGAGCGGGGTGAGGGTGAGGTGCTCTGAGAGCGAGGAACCAGCGGCGCGGAATGCGTCGTCAAGGTATTCGGGCATTGTGAGGACCACCGGGCCTGGGTCGATGGAATACCCGGCGGTTTGCCACAGTCCCGCGCGGCCCCCGGCGACGTCACCGCGGTCGATGACCGTGATGTTGTGCTTCCCGGCGACGCCCGTCAGATGGCAAGCAGCAGAAAGGCCCCCAAGGCCGGCCCCGACGACAACGATTCGCATCTGTGGATTGGTGGGTCTGTCGACGCCGGTAGTCGTGAGGTGGGTGAGATCAGTGCGAGCGGTCGGTGACGTAGAACGCGAGGTCGACGAGCGCCTCGGTCGCTCCGGCGGTGAGGCGCGCAGAGCTGATGGCCCCGATCGCCTGACTGCGAAGGATGGCGATGCGTTCTTCCACCCACTCGACGGTGCCCGTGGCATGCAGGATGTGCTGCATGTCGGCGATGTCTTCGTCGGACAACAGCGGGTCGCCAACGCGCGACAGCAGCTCTCGTTGGCCGACCGTGGCAACCTCTCGGGCCCGAGCGACAAGAGCAGTTGGTTTGCCCTCGCGAAGGTCGTCGCCGACCGGCTTGCCGGTGATGGCGTCGTCTCCGACAGCACCCATGATGTCGTCTCGTAGCTGGAACGCCTCGCCAAGGGGCATGCCGTATGCGCTGAGTTCTGCTTCGACCTCCTCGAGGCGGCCGGCAAGTGCCGCGCCAAGATGCAACGGACGTTCGACTGTGTACTTACCACTCTTGTATTGGCAGATGCGCTGAGCCGCTGCGAGCGTTGGCTCGCCGCGAACGCTGCCCACAAGGTCGAGGTATTGGCCGATGTTCACCTCGATCCGCAGCTCGTTGAACACCGCGATTGCCTCGGGGTTGGCAGTAGACATCATGAGGTCTGCGTAAACAAAAGCAAGGTCG
>JAYSSK010000234.1:0-2994 GCA_043720595.1 Acidimicrobiia bacterium | reverse complement strand
GCGCCACTGAAAGCTCGCTGCTCCCGTCGGCCTGTCGTGTTAAGAAATCGGTCATGAAGCTCACGCACGTGGTGCTGCACCGTCTCCAAATGCCGCTGGTCTCGCCATTTCGGACATCGTTCGGCATCGAACACACCCGTAACGCATTGCTAGTGCAGGTTGTCGGGCCAGATACGCAGGGGTGGGGCGAATGCGTCGCTGACGCCGAACCGTTGTACTCCGCTGAATATTCCGACGGCGCGCAAGACGTCATCGCTCGGTTCCTATTGCCCCGTCTCGACCCGGGCCGCGTTGTGGCCTCGACGCTGCATCGATTGTTCGAGCCGGTAAGCGGCAACCCGATGGCCAAAGGCGGCGTCGAGGCCGCAATCCTCGACGCCGAGTGCCGCTTGCACGGGCAGCCGTTGTCAGAGCGTCTGGGCGCGACACGAGACCGAGTGCCAAGCGGTGTGTCGGTAGGTATCCAAGACTCCATCGGCGAACTGCTCGACACGGTCCAGGGTTACCTGTCCGATGGATATCTGCGGATCAAACTGAAGATCGAACCGGGCTACGACGTCGAACCCGTCCGGGCGGTCCGTGAACGCTTCGGCGAAATCATGCTGCAGGTCGATGCGAACGCGGCGTACTCGCTGGCTGACGCTGGGCAGTTGGCCAAGCTCGACCCGTTCGACCTGCTCCTCATCGAGCAGCCGCTTGCCGAAGACGACGTCCCAGGACACGCACAACTTGCGCAGTTGATTCGCACCCCTGTGTGCCTTGATGAGTCGATTCACTCCGTACGCGCAGCCGTGCACGCAATCGAGATGAAGGCGTGTCGCGTGATCAACATCAAACCCGGTCGCGTTGGCGGCTATCTGGAAGCGGTGAAGATCCACGACCTGTGCCTTGCTGCCGGGATCGGCACGTGGTGTGGTGGGATGCTCGAAACAGGAATTGGGCGCGCCGCGAATGTTGCCCTTGCAGCCCTTCCTGGGTTCGTGTTCCCGGGTGACACGTCAGCCTCGGCGCGGTACTTCCACCAAGACGTCACCGCACCGTTCGTCCTCGACGCCGGTCACCTCAACGTGCCAACTGGTCCAGGCATTGGGGTTGACCCAATCGAAGAAGCGCTTCGGTCGTTCACCGTCAGTACGCAGACGATCAAGCTCGGTTGACCCAGCGGCCGCAATGCAACCCGTTCCACTCATCACGGCGGCTCCAGGTGTGGGCTACCGCAACCTGGTTGTTGGTATGGGCACACACGTTTGGCGGCCAGGTCCGCTCCAACACAACGTCTGCCCAGACCTTCATGGGGCAACGGTGCTGGCGTCGTTCGTTCACCTCACCGACATGCACGTGATGGACGCGTCGTCGCCTGCCCGAGCCGAACACGTGCAGCTGCTTGAGACGGTTCCCAAATGGGCGCCGATGCTTGCGATGCACCGCCCGTATGAGCTGCTTGCCAACCATGCGTTGGCGATGATGGCCGAAACGATTCGCCGCAAGCCGGTCGGATCCACAACCGACGCTCCCTTCGAGGTTGTCCTGGTGACCGGCGACTGTACGGATAACGCGCAACGCAACGAGTTGGATGCGTACTTATCGATTTTGCTGGGCGGGACGCTGCATTTCTCCTATGACGGCGTGCAAAGCCCGCAGGCCGGAGAAACCGGCTTCTGGTGCCCCGAGCCCGAGGTGCCCGACGATTGGAAACGTCGTTTTGGCTACCCGTCCGTGCCAGGCCTTATCGAAGCAGTTAGCGCGCCGCTGACCTGCCCCGGGATGGGGCTGCCAATGGTTGCTGTCGCTGGGAACCACGATGTGATGCGGCAAGGAACTGCATTGACCTCGCCTTCGTACGAGCGATGGGCGGTCGGTGATCGCAAGGCACGATCACTGGCGCCAGGTTTCGACCCGGCCGATCCGCTCGCGGCGTTTCTCGAGGACCCCGCGTCCTACATCAATGACGCGCCTACCCGTGGGGTGCGTGCTGAAACGGGTCGGCGGATGCTTGGCGTTGGTGAATGGGCTGCGTTGCACGCTGCACGCGGTGTGGTCTCGGGGACGGGCGGTGATTTCGTTCACGACCTCGAACATGTTCGCCTCGTTGTGCTCGATACCAACCACCCGTTCGGTTACTACCAGGGTTCCGTTGCTGAGCCGCAGCTGAACTGGCTTGAGGACCAGATTGTCGAAACCGACAAGCTGGTGGTGCTGGCAACGCATCACGGCACCGAAACACTGACCAACACCATGCAACCGTCGCCGGCTGCCGGTACACACGAGGCGGAACGGCTGCACGCCGAAGCGGTCAGCGCAGTGCTGCATCGCCACGACCGGGTCGTTGCCTGGTTGTCGGGTCACCGTCATATCAACGTGGTTACACACCGGGCTCACCCAACCGGAGCTAATGGCGGGTTCTGGGAGGTGATCACCTCATCGACGATTGATTGGCCGTCTCAAGCCCGTTCGATAGAGCTGCTGCGCATCAATGACGGCTCGGTCGTGATGGTGTGCACGCCGATCGACCACGCCGGGGACCTGGTTCCTGGCGAAGCGGTTACAGCAAGCCTGGCGGGGCTGTCCGGATTGCACCGGGAACTGGCAGGCAACCTGATTGGGCCATGGGGCACCCCCAAGCTGAAACGCCTGCATGGTCGCCGAGAAGATGCTGCGTGCGTGGTGGGCATGCGCAGTTCCACGCGCTGATCTTCACTGTCTCAATCCGTGACCTAGGCCGGCTTCAAGGTTTGCTCGGGGTCTGCCGATGGAGCGGGTGCTTGGGCGGGGTCGGGCAGGCCCGTACGATGTTCCTGCGTTACTTCCTGGCTTCCCGCCTGTATCCTGCCGTTTCGGAGTTCACTGATGCTGCTGTCTACCTTCACGATGTTCGCTGCTCTTGGCCTTGACCCCGAGAAACTGATCAACAAGTACGGCCTCATCGGACTCGGTCTCATCGTGTTCGCAGAAACCGGGCTACTGGTCGGGTTCTTCCTTCCCGGCGATTCGCTC
>JAYSSK010000233.1:0-3011 GCA_043720595.1 Acidimicrobiia bacterium | reverse complement strand
GAATGTGGGTTTCCAGGAACCCACCCCGTCTTGGGGTCGGCTCATTGCCGACAGTCGAATAGCCACGACGTCGCCCGATCTCATTCACCTGTTTATTTTCCCGACGCTTGCGTTCGTCATCACCATCACGGCTTTCCTCTTCGTATCCGAAGGTTTACGAGACGCCGCGGATCCAAAACTTCGCGGTGCCCGATGACTCGGGCTCGTTCAATAACCCTGTTCGTTAACCAATCAACGGTGCTTTGGTACCCTTTCAATATCAACCGACCAACGCTGGGACCACTGTTCCGGCGTTCCACGGACAGTTCGTCCAAGGATTCCCAGTGCTGACCTATCTCATCATTGCCATCAACGTCGCTTCGGCCCTTGCCATGATCGTCCTGGTGCTCCTGCACTCGGGGCGCGGCGGCGGATTGTCCGACATGTTCGGTGGCGGCGCAGCCAGCGCCGCAGCCGGTTCCACCGTGGTGGAACGCAACCTCGATCGGCTCACCATTATTTCCGGGCTTGCTTGGATCCTCACTGTCGTCATCTTGGCGCTTCGTCTGCAATAGCGGCCCCCAGGGGAACCCGCCAACAATTGCGGCCGTTGTGCCACGAAGCTGCAGTCAGCTGCAGTGCTTGACCGCCCCCAGCGTTTTCGGGGCGGGCCCAACCCACCACAACGAAGAGAGAGACCAATGAAGCGTTATACGGGTATCCGTGTCGCTGCGATTCTCGGACTTGCCGCTACCGCCCTTATCGGGTGTTCCAGCAGTTCCGATTCATCCAGTGACACAACAGCCGTTGCAGTAGTTGAAACCACCCCAGCAGACACTGCGGCGGCCGACACCACTCCGGTAGACACAGCAGCAGCAGCCGACACCACCCCGGCCGATACGGTCGCAGCGGCGGCGGACGGGGGAGTGTTCGTCGATCTGCAGAACTTCGCTGCCGGCGAAGCAGACCACATCGACCCTGCCCTCACCTCCACCCTGACCGGCGCCCAGGTGTCGGTGCTCATGTACGACTCGCTGACCGACACCGACGCAACCGGTTCGTTGGTTCCAGCAGCAGCTACCAAGTGGGAAACCGCTGACGAGGGCAAGACTTGGGTGTTCACACTCGACCCGAAGGGCAAGTTCTCAAACGGTGAAGCCGTCAAGGCCTCGAACTTTGCCAAAGCATGGGTTCGTGCAACTTCCAAAGACATGGCGTCCGAGGTTGCCTACCACAGCTATATCATCGCTGGCTTCCAGGAATGGAACGGCGGCACCGGCCCCGAGCCAACCTCGGTTGTTGCTGACGATGCTGCTGGCACACTCACCGTGACGCTCACCAATGCGTTCCTCGGGTTCCCCGCCATTGCTTCGCACCCAGTGTTCTCGCCGATGACCGACGCCAATGCAAAGGCACCAGCGACGCTCGAAAACACGATGGATCTCATCGGCAATGGCCCTTACAAGCTCAAGGAAGCCATCACCAACAAGGCCGGCGGCCAGGTTGCACTTATCCGTAACGAGAACTACGGCGGCACCGCCGGCACGCTCTCCGAGATCCAGTTCAAGATCTCCGGCGACGTCGACACTGCGTACAACCAGTTCGAGTCCGGCCAGGGCCTCTCGGCCGCAGTTCCAGCCGGCCGTTACAAGGAAGCTAAAGAGAAGTACGGCGACCAGGGTCTTGGCGTCGTTCTTGGTACCGACTACTGGGGTTTCCGCTGGGACGACCCAATTCTCGGTGGCACGAAGAACGTGAAGCTGCGCGAGGCAATTGTCAAGGCAACTGACCGTGCGCAAATCTCCGATCAGATCTACGAAGGCCAGCGCGTCCCAACCGACCAGCTGGTGCCAAAGGGCATTCCTGGCTACACCGCCGGGATCGGCCTGGGCGTTGACCGTGACCTCGAGGGCGCCAAGGCTGCTTTCGCCGAGTGGACGGCAGCTGGAAACAAGCTGGACAAGCCATTGCGTCTTTCCTACAACGAAGGTGCCAACTGGGACCAGGTGTCGACCATCATTCAGGGCAACCTGAAAGAGGTCGGTATCGATGCTGTGCTCGATCCGTACCCAGCCGACGGTACGTACTTCACCAAGATGCGTGACGGCGATGGCCAGATCATCCGTGCCGGTTGGTTTGCTGACTACGTGTTGTACGACAACTTCATGTTCCCGCTGCTGCACAAGGCTTCAATCGGCGGCGACAACCTGGTTGCCTACGATTCGGCCGAGTTCTCCGACCTGGTGGACAAGGCCCGTGCCGAAGCAGACCCTGCAAAGGCCGCCGAGTTCTACCAGCAGGCAGAGAAGATTGCGCTGACGAAAGACATCGTGATCATGCCTACGGTCAACCGGGCGAACAACACCGTCTTCTCCCCGAAGGTGAAGAACTACGCGAACACGCCGCTGGGCTTCGTGCTGTACCAGCAGCTCACGGTCGAAGGCTGATCCCAGCCCTTCCGCCTCAATGATGTCGTCGGCTCAGCCTCCGTCCAGCGTGCTAGTGCACTTGGGTGGGGCTGGGCCGGTGCTCATCTGGCGCTCGGCTCGTCATCACTGATGGGTACTTATCTCCTCAAACGGTTGGGGTTAACCCTCATCACGGTGTGGGCCGCGCTCACGTTCATGTTCGGCCTCATTCAATTGATGCCCGGCGACGCTATCGACGCCAAGGCCGGCGAAAAGTCTCAGTCGGCGGAGATTCAACGCAACTTGCGGGCCAAGTACGGCCTCGACAAGTCGGTTCCCGAGCAGTACGGCCGGTTCTTTGTGAATCTGGCCAAGGGCGACTTCGGTTACTCGTTTCGCAACAGCGAGTCGGTCAACAAAGCGCTCAAAGAAACCATGTCCAACTCGGTACGGTTGTTGGTGTGGGGCGGTTTCGTGCAAATTTTTGGTTCGTTGTTCCTCGGGTTCATCTCTGCCGTCCGGCGTGGCAGTTTGCAAGACAAGCTCACCACCCTTGGTTCCATCGCGCTCCAAGCAGTGCCCGTGTTCGTGTCCGGGCTCCTCGCGCAGGTCTTTTTCGGTGTG
>JAYSSK010000232.1:0-3015 GCA_043720595.1 Acidimicrobiia bacterium | reverse complement strand
CACTCAACCTGCGGAAACGCTCTGCCGAAGGGGTGCCGGCACCGGCAACGCCATTCGGTGCACCGCGCACCAGCTTCAACGTGCCAATTACCCCGCATCGTAAGTTGGCATACACACAGGTGCCGTTGGCCGAAATCAAAGAGGTCCGAGCTGCGTTCGGTGGAACGGTCAACGATGTGGTGCTGGCCATGTGCGCATCAGCGCTTCGCCAGTATCTGATCGACGGTGGCGAACTGCCAGCAGAGCCGCTGATCGCCATGGTGCCGATGAGCGTTCGCAACACCGACCAAAAGGGTGCCATGGGTAACCGGGTCAGCCAGTTGTTGGTGCGGTTGGCAACCGACGAACCAGACCCGCTGAAGCGGTATCAGTCGATTCTGGCCGAGACGCAGATCGCTAAGGAGTCGATCAACGCAATCGGGGCCGACACGCTGTCGAATTGGGCCGAGTTCGCCGCGCCGGCTGTGGCTGCACGAGCGGCACGGCTGTATTCCTCCATGGGGTTGGCTAACCGGCACAAGCCCATCTACAACGTGACCATCTCCAACGTGCCGGGACCGCAGATTCCGTTGTATTGCACCGGTGGTCGGTTGGTCGAGTGGTATCCAATGGGCCCCATCTTCGATGGCATCGGCCTCAACATGACCGTCATGTCCTACATGGGCGTGATGTACGTCGGGCTGCTCGCCTGCCGCGAGACGATGGCAGGGGTCTGGGACCTCGCTGCACACTGCAACGCCGGCATCGGCGAACTCCTCATGCTCGCTCGAGCAGACGGGGGGCTAGCAACCGGGACTAGTCGAGCGAAAAGGCCTCCAGCCAAGCCAGCTAGCAAGGCGACCAAAGCAGAGGGTAAGTCCAAGGGCAAGGTGACGGCCAAGGCCAAGTCACCTGCCAAGCATCAACTCACACGCTGAGCACGGGCAGGCCAGTGAAGGGGACGTGTCGCCCTGAATGTTGCGGTGCTGAGGCATGTTCGCGGGTTTCAGGTAGGGCGCGTGCGTACCGCAAAGGTGCATGAGCACCGCAAAGCCAAAGCCGGTAGGGTCCCGTAGCGATCGCAAAGGACTGTCATACCCTTCTGTTAATTATGATGCATGACACGTCTGAATTACTTCTTGCTTCGCGAGCCGTTGCTCGCTGCTGGCTACACCCCCTCTGCTATTCAGCACCGGGTCGATTCTGGGTCCTGGTCGCGTGTCTTCAACGGGATCTACCTCCCGGCAACCTGTCCCGATTCCGGACCAGGTGAAGTCGGGGTTGGTGCAATCAGACGCCAAGTGGGTTGGCAACAGGCTGTGCTGCGGCGCGGCGGTCCGCTGGCGGTGTTGTCACATGACACAGCGGCTATCCACCATGGGCTCGACTCCACGAGCGGCTGGGACAAGACCACCACCCACATCACCGTGCCGAACGACATGAGCGTGTTTCAGCCGCAAACCATGAATCCAGCGGGTGGCTCGCTCCGAGTCAGCCGGACCCGGCACCTTCCCGTGGAGGACTCGGTGGTGCACGACTCTGACGGCCGACGCTTCACGGGTCGGGCCCGCACACTGCTTGACGTCGCTTCGGGTATGTCTGATCGGGAATTTTCGCTCGTACTGGAATCCGGTTTGCGCGGTGCGGACCCGAAACAACCTCACGTGTGGCGGGAGGACGTCCTCGCCGAGGTTTGCGACATGGTGCAACGGTGGCGGCGCAAGCCAGGAGCAACCACGGTCCGGATAGCACTTGCCCGGAGAGTCGATGGGCGCCCAACTGGTTCCATCGCAGATTCCACGGTGTTGTTTGCACTGCTGGCGGCAGGAATTACCGGGGTAGTTGTTCAACCGCGGGTGTTGGCAGTGGACCGGAACGGGCACGTCCGTGTGCACTTTGCCGACCTGATGATCCCTTCGGCTCAGTTAATCATCGAGATCGACGGCGCGATGCACACCCTGCCTGATCGGATCAGGCAGGATCACGAACGAGATCGGCGTTTCTCGCCAGGCTTTCACGTGTTTCGGTATCCCGCGTCAGTCGCACTCTTCGACCCTGGCCACATCGTGAAGGACGTCAAATCCCACCTGAACAGTGCAGTTGACCTGGGGAACTCGTGGGACGCGTCCGGCCGCCACGTCGAAGGATCTGCTCACGAGTGGAGCATCACGTCGATTGGTCGCCTGCGCACCGGTGTCGCCTGATGTCGCGGGCCTTGTGCCGGTTCGCGGTGTTCAGACATGGGACCTCAGGGCCGCGAACGCGCGTGACTACCGCAACGTTGGTGGTCTGAGACCGCTTGAGCACCTGTACCGTCGACCTGCGTACGGCGGCGCAGGTGCTCGTGCTAAGTTGAGTGTCCCATTGCGGACGTGGCTCAGTTGGTAGAGCATCACCTTGCCAAGGTGAGGGTCGCCGGTTCGAATCCGGTCGTCCGCTCCAGTGGCAACAGGCACCCGAAAGGGTGCCTGTTGCTTTTCAGGGCCCGCATGCCAGGGGCTAGAGGCCGAACAGGGCCCTTGCATTGTCGCCCACGAACTTGCGCTGCTGGTCGGCTGGGAACGAGGCCACCAACTCGTTGAGGTCGTGGACGTATTCGGGCGTGTGGTCGGCGTGCGGAAAGTCTGACGCCCAGAGGAAACGCTCGACTCCGAACCGGGCCGCGAGCGACGGGATAGTGCGCTCGTCAGGGTCGCAGCTGATCCAGATGCGTTCCCGGAAATAGTCGCTGGGCTTGTGCTTCAGGGGTACCTTCTGGCCGATGAACGTGTGGCTGTATACGGCATCGATGCGGTCCAGCCAGTAGCCGATCCAACCGCCGCCAGACTCGAGCACCAAGAATTTCATCTGCGGGAACTTGTCGAACACGCCGTAGTCGAACAAGGTCGTGAACTGATGACGCACTCCGTCTGATGCCTGAACCGACGCCAGCAATCGCAACTGCTTCACGTTTTCCCAAGTACCCATACGAGTCCCTTTGGTCCATTGCGGCTCGAAGGTTGGATGTAATGCAAGCGGTACTCCCAGATCCTGCGC
>JAYSSK010000231.1:0-3060 GCA_043720595.1 Acidimicrobiia bacterium | reverse complement strand
GGGGTCGGTTGCGGCGCGCAGAGCAGGCTGAGCACCTCGCGACGCGGATTGCATGAATGCTGGCGCGAGCGCCGACACGACCTTGTTGCTCAGACCTCTACCTTCGTGGCCCAGATCTGTGCGAGATCCCCCAGGATGCGCGCAGAGAGCTGCGGTCGTGCTGCCAGCTCTTTGGAGGCGGGCGTGCAGCTCAAGTGTGAACAGCAGGTTGGCGAGTTTGCTCTGAAAGTAAGCACCCCAACGGTTGTACTTCCGGGCGAACATAACGTCGTCGAAGTGCATGCTCCCCATTCGATGGCCCATGCTGGACATGGTGACCACGCGTGCGGCGGGGGTCGCGTCGAGTGTGGGCAACAGTTCGGCGGTCAGCGCGAAGTGGCCCAGGTGATTGACCCCGAACTGCGTCTCGAAACCGTCGACGGTGCGGGAATCGTCGAGTGCCATCAGCCCGGCGTTGTTGATCAACAAATGCAGCGGACGCTTGGAGGCAACGAACTCTTCAGCCGCTCGGCTGACCGATGCGAGGTTGGCAAGATCCAACGGGAGAACCTCGACCGACCCGGCAGCGGTTGACCGAATCCGTTCGGCTGCTGCTTCGGCCTTGGCGGGGTTTCGGCACGCCAGCACCACATCTGCTCCTGCACGGGCGAGCTCGTCTGCGATGCAGAACCCCAAACCCGAATTGGCCCCGGTCACGATTGCGACCTTCCCTGCCATAGGCCGGATATCTGACGTCGACCAGTGGGCAGCCATCCGACCACCGTATCGGCCGCCGCGATGGTGGATCGACCACGCGCAGATGCAGCACCGCGATTCCCGTCCGACGTAAAACCGGGAACCGCGATGCGTTTCGCCGGCTTCCTACCGAGCGCACACGATCGTTGCGTAGAGGAGCTGGCTTGTTTGCTGGTTGCTCGTATTTGCATGGAAACTTGGGTCAACATCGAAACCAGCGTGGTACGCCCATATGCCACCGTCGAGATAGGGGTATGAGGCGACGACCCTCACATCGCGAGTTGCGAGTGAAAGGTTGGTGTTAGAGGGAGCCACCGCTCCACCGGTAACGATTACCTCGCCAGGAAGGCAGTGAGCGTCAGCAGACCAGTGCTCTGTTCCGTCCAGCACCGCTGGGACGATCTGATGTGTCACCGGATCTTCGGTGCCCTGTGGTGTCGAGTACTGGTGCCGTTGCACAAGGGTCGCTGTGGGAATGGAGCCAGCAGGGCCTGTCGGGCCAATTGCACCTGTGGGGCCTGTCGGGCCTGTAGGACCGGTTGGACCGGTTGGACCGGTTGGACCGGCTGATCCGGTTGGACCGGCTGGACCGGTTGATCCGGTTGGGCCTGCGGGACCTGCGGGGCCGGTTACGTTCCACCCGATCGGGCTCTCATTCGATTTGCAGGTCTGCCGGGGTGATGCCTCGGCGTCGATGATCCGCAACGCCCCGATCCCGCTGATGTAGCAGGCCGAAATCCGTCCGGACAGACTTGGGATGGCTGCGTCCGCGATCTTGATGGTCGATACGCCGAGCACCAGCGTGCCGACCGCAATGATCGATGCTTTGGTGCGTCGACTCCGTCCGACAAGAGCTTCTGGTTTAGGTGTGTCTTGGTGCTTCATTTTCAGTCCTCGTTCCGTCTGTTTGAGTTGGTGAAACATGAAGGAGCAGTGACCCGTTGCCTCGCTTCGCGCGACGCGGGTTCGCACAACGGGTCACCGCTGCTTCCACCCCGCAAGTGTCGAAAACGCAGAGTCCATCTCGCTACGGGGATAGTCCGCATTGTTGCGGCGCAACTGAACTTTCAGATTTCCGTCGGGCTGGCTGAACGCTTGAGGTTGGCCCCAAGCCGAGGTGATACGTTTTCTGACCCGTGCCAGACGGCACGATGTCTGCGCTGCATGGCCCAACACCCCCCTCCGGCGGGCGTTAGCTGGCCCGCTCGGCGAGATCATCCGGTGCCCGTTGCGCCAGGTGCACCGGTTTGACTCTGAACCTGTGTGCACTGCGGCGAGCCCAAACACTGTCCTCCCAAAGGGCGTGCTTGCACCCGGATGCCATCACACGAGAGGAGCACGATGACGAAATTGCAAAAAGAGCAAACGCCGGCTGGCCCGAAGACAGACGGACAGAGCGATGCCCATCCGGTGTCTCGCCACGAGACGCAACGAGCAGCCGAAACGCAGTTGGAGCAAGCACACCTTGACCTTGCCCACGAGTCCCTCGTGGCAATGCGCGAACGCGCTCGCAGTGCACTTGAGCAGGCTCGCAGAGACGCAAAACTCACGAGCGACCGTGACGACGCTGCCGCCATCGAGGCCGCGCTCATGGGTCGGCTGGAAAATCTCGCAGACTCTCGGGCCGCGCTCTGTTTCGGACGCATCGACGAGGCTGCGCCGGAAGGGCGTCGTGGAGATCGGTGGCACATCGGGCGTCGCCATGTGGAAGGCCCCGATGGCGAGCCGGTGGTCCTCGACTGGCGTGTGCCGGTTGCCGTGCCGTTCTACCGAGCCACGTGGGCAGACCCGCAGGGCCTGTCGCTGAGGCGCCGCCTCGCCGTCGATCAACGAATCGTGGCCGGGCTGTTCGACGAAGACTTCACCGACCCCGATGGTGCTGGCGAAGGCGGTGGGGGAGGCGGCGTTCCCGATCCGCTGCTGGCAGAACTTGAACGCAGCCGGTCCGGCGAAATGCGAGACATCGTGGCCACCATCCAGGCTGAGCAGGACGTCATCATCCGTGCCGGGCTAGACGAGTTGGTTGTGGTGCAAGGCGGCCCTGGCACGGGCAAAACGGCTGTCGGCTTGCACCGCGCAGCGTTCCTGCTGTTCGAGCATCGCAAAGACCTGGAACGCCAGGGCCTGTTGGTGGTTGGCCCGAACGAACTGTTCCTCCGGTACATCGCACAGGTGCTTCCGTCGCTCGGCGAGCGGTCCGTCACGCAGATCAGCGCAGAGCGGCTCTACGGTCTGGCCATCGTGAAGAGCGTGGAACCTGCGGCGCTCGCGAAACTGAAGGGCGATGCGCGCATGGCTACGGTGATCCGTAACGCGGTTCACGGC
>JAYSSK010000230.1:0-3070 GCA_043720595.1 Acidimicrobiia bacterium | reverse complement strand
TTTCTTCCGGGAGCCCGATGCATGGGATGCATTGTGGTTCAGCGTCGATCCCGTTCGCAACTACTTTCAATGTATTTCATGCCGATATGGGTCGGAACTGAACCCTGCTGGCGGTGAGCTATCGACGGGGGCCGATTCGCTTCATGCTCGTCAGCCACTTGTCAGCAGCGTTTGCACGTCGCTGCAGCTGGTCCAGCGTTGCCTCGTCAACAGATTTCACGCCGCTCAGTCGGTTGAGTTCCGAATTGATCTGCGCGTGTGACTTGCCCGTAAACCGCACCAACTCTCTGGCGGCTTCGGCGTTCAGCAGACGGAGCGCTTCTTTGATTTCAGCGCGAGATTTTCCGTCGGGGTCGCCGGCTCCCAGCGCGCCCGGCGGCGGCAAGATCTCATCGAGCGTCAGCGACAACGGATCGAGATCCGAGATGAGGTCGCCCTCTTGCTCGTCTGCCGGGTCGGCGCGCCCAACTTCGTCGTACTCGTCGTCGAAGACGCCAAGGTGAGACTCGTCCAAGATGGTCGCAGACAACGCGGAGAACAGCGACAGCTGCTCTCCGCCCAACTGTTTGTCCAACTCGGCCGCAACCTGCGCAGCGTCGGGCCCTGCATCGAAGGCGTCGCCAGCATCATCTGCGCGCTTGCGAAGCGAGTGGCGTCGCACGTCTGCAATCTGAAACGCCCAGGCGCGCAGGCGCGGATCGTCGGGGATGAACAGATACGCTTTTTGCCGCTTACCCCACGCCGCGGTCCACCGCACGAGGCGGCCAACCGCCTGGCGGAAGAACAGCTCGGTGGTGGTAGTGGTGGCATAAACACCGATGGCCAAGCGGGGAATGTCGACGCCTTCTGAAATCATACGTACAGCTACGATCCACGGGTCGGTGGAGTTGGCGAACGCGGCGATCTTCTGCGATGCCTGCGGGTCGTCGGACACCGCGATGGTCGGCGTGATTCGCAACCGCCACTGCATTTCCTTCACGATGGCGTTCGCGTGGTCCTGGTCGGTGGCGATGATCAGGCCGCCGGCCTCGGGATGGCGCTGGCGGATCATGGACAACTGTTGGTGCGCCTGGGCCAGCACCGGCCCGATCCATTCGCCATCTGGCGACAGCGCGGTACGCAAGCGTTGCGCGCTGCCTTGGCGGTCAAGCGAATCCTCGAAGCTTGCTGCGTTCAACGTGCCGTCGGGAGCGACCCATTCCATGAACCCGTTGATGCGGGGGAAGTACACCGGGCGCACCACGCCACCGTCGGCGAGCGCGTGGCCATACCCGTATTCGTAGTCAGAGACTGCCTCTTCCAGCTTGTATGTCACAAACGGGATGGACGACGTGTCGCTGCGAAATGGCGTGCCCGAAAGACAGAGGCGCTGGGCTGCCGGTTCGAACGCGGAGCGAACCGAATCGCCCCAGGCTCGGTCGTCGCCCGCGTGGTGGATCTCGTCGAGGATCACAAACGCCTCGGTAGTCAGCGCGCGTAGTGATGCAGCAGAGGTCGAGACCTGCTGATAGGTGGTGACGATGCCATGCATGTCGGCAGGGAGCCGGCCACTGGCAGAGGCCCAGAACGGGTCGAGGTGCAACCCGAATCGGGTGGCCGCCTGCGCCCACTGCAGTTTGAGATGCGCAGTAGGAGCACACACGATGACCCGTCTGCCCGGGTGTTTTGCGATGGACAGAGTGGCCGCTGCCAGGGCGAATGTCGTTTTCCCTGCCCCAGGTGTCGCGACCGCAAGAAAGTCTTGCGCCCTGGGGCCGCCTTCATCGACGCGGGTATGGAGCGCGTCCAAAGCGGCTCGCTGCCAGGGTCGGAGTCGGATGGAACGGGCCATTAGGGGTCTCAGCTAGTGGGGCTTCGGGAAATCCACCCTGTGTGGGAGGCAGCCGGGGGGGATCGATCTTGGCACGCCGGGCCGGGCGCCCGAGCCCTCGGTTCTTGGACCTGGCAGTAGTGTGGCGACCGTGCTTGCCTGGATGGACCTTGAAATGACCGGCCTCGATCCTGATCGGCATGTGATTGTCGAAATCGCAACGCTCATCACCGACGACGACCTCACCATCCTTGCCGAGGGCCCAAACCTCATCATTGCGACGCCAGAGGTTGCGCTCGAAGGCATGGACGAGGTTGTTGTCGCCATGCACACCCGCTCGGGGCTGCTCGATGCGATTCGCACCACCTCCACCACGCACGACGAGGCACGCGACGCCACGCTTGCCTTCCTGCAGGAATACTGCGGCGAGGCACGCACCATGCCGCTGTGCGGCAATTCCATCGGAACCGACCGCCGTTTCCTGGCCAAGTACATGCCAGAGATCGACGATTACCTGCATTACCGCTCGGTCGACGTGTCGACGGTGAAGGAACTCGCAAGGCGTTGGTATCCCGACGCCGTGAAGAGCGCCCCACGTAAGGCCGGCGGTCACCGCGCTATGGATGACATCAAAGAATCCGTCTCCGAGCTGCAGTACTACCGCGGTTCCGTTTTTCGCCTCTGATCTCGCCTCGGTGATACCGCTATGCCACTGATTGACATCGTGCAGTTAGACGCGGAGCTTGCGCTTCCGTCTTACGCACGCGCTGGTGATGGTGCGGTTGATTTGCTCGCCCGTGCAGACGGGATTGTTGCGCCAAGTGGCGGGCGCCTGCTCGTCGGCAGCGGCATAGCCGTGGCCCTTCCAGGGGGATGGTGTGCATTGGTACTGTCACGGTCCGGGTTGGCGGCACGTCATGGCGTGTTTGTGGCCAATGCTCCAGGGCTGGTCGATGCTGGCTACCGAGGCGAGATCATGGTGCCATTGGTCAACACCGACCCGGCCGAGCCGTTTGTGGTCACCAGGGGCGACCGCGTAGCGCAGCTCTTGGTGTTGCAGCTCGATGCCATTCGCTGGAATGTTGTCACCCAGCTCGACGACACCGATCGTGGAGCCGGTGGGTTCGGGCATACCGGTCGCTGATCGAAGCCGGTATGCCAGTTGGGACCGATCGTTCAGTTGGCTTTGATGACGACGGTCTTTGCGAGTTTGTCGCTCACCGTCTGACGCAATTTGTCGGAGAACAGGAAGATCAGCGA
>JAYSSK010000229.1:0-7895 GCA_043720595.1 Acidimicrobiia bacterium | reverse complement strand
AGCACGATGGTGGTGACACCAGACGGTGCTGGCCGGGCATCGAGTTTCGTAAGCGCGCGTGCTGCTGCTTTGGCTGCGATAGCTTCGACGTCGGCGGTATCAAACAGCTCCCAGCCGATGGTCTTGGCCGCGACGTCGTAACCGGTCTGCATGCCTGTATCGCCCAGAGCGACACACTGCACCATGAGGCGGGTGCGGATTTGTTCGTCTGCGGCGAGAACTCCATCGGAGTTGGCCACCTGGATGCGTCGGCGAGAGTCCCCGTAGCCAGCGGTCACCTGGCGAATGGCAGACCCCGCAGCGCGAGCCGCGGCATCGGCGCGCCGCAAGAGTTCGACTTTGCGAAGTTTGGGGATGTCGATCGATGGGCTGACCACCTGGTGAATGCTGGTGCCGAAACGACGGACCAACTGCACCGTCTTGACCCCGCCACCGCCGCCCTTGGCAGCCGCAGCAGCGGCCACGGCTGCGGCGAGCAATCCTGCTTCGGAGATATCAGCCGTATGCGCGAAGCCAGTGGTGTCGCCCGAGATGACCCGGATGCCGGCGCCGCGTTCGGCACCGCTGGTGAGTTCCTCGACACGTCCATCGTCGAACAACGCGCTGGAGTTGGCGCGGTCCTCAATAAACACCTCGGCAAAGTCACCTCCGGTGCGGAGAGCCTCGGCGAGGACCCGCTGGAGTGTGTCGGGTGCAACCAGGTCGTGGCCGACCATGTGGCCGACCATGTGGCCGACCACAGTGAGGGGAGCCGTTTTGGTGGAACTGCTGTTGGAGTTGCCCATGGTGTTGCTCATATCGGCACGACGCTACCGGTTCTGATGGGTTGCTCAACCTCGGGTTCCCTCCGATCCCTCCGCTCACCACTCGGCCGCGCCCGGTTCTGATGGGTTGCTCAACCTCGGGTTCCCTCCGATCCGCGGCGAACCTGTGCGGATGCCGAAACCGCTATTCTCGCCCCGATGCGCGAGCGCGATCCCGAATTCAACCAGGGGTTACCGCTTCCGGACCCGGATTACGACGCCATCGGTGGCAGGGTTGATCCGCAGGCGCCGGAATCTCATGGCGTGCGCCTTCGCTGGTGGATGGAGGCGCTGTACATCGGCGTTTTCTACGCCGTTTATACCGGCATCCGGAACACGCAGGGTTCGGCCCGCGTCGGCCAGTTGCATGCCTTCAACAATGCGAAGAAGATCATCGAGCTTGAACGTTCTATGCGGATCTTTGTCGAAGAGTCCGTACAACAGGCGTTCCTCGGTGCCCACTGGTTCATGCGGTCACTCAACATTTTCTACGGCACCGGGCACTTCTTCATCACGCTTGCAGCTCTCGCGTGGACCTACCTCCACCTCCCCGCCAGGTACCCGCGGATGCGCAACACGCTTCTGCTCACCACCGGTATGGCGCTGTTCGGTTTCGCGTTCTTTCCGCTGATGCCGCCGCGCCTGATGCCGGCCAGTTACGGCTTCGTCGATGGACTGGCCGAATACGGCGGGTCGTGGAGTTTCAACTCTGGGGCGATGGAGCGCATTTCCAACCAGTACGCGGCAATGCCGTCACTGCATTTTGGTTGGTCTGCCTGGTGTGCCATTTCGTTCTGGCCATGGGCGCTGAACGGCAAGTGGTGGCGCAGGGTTGTGCTGGTTGCCTATCCGGGCCTCACCACATTCACCATCGTTGTCACGGGCAACCACTTCTGGCTCGATGCTGCTGGCGGAGCTTTTGGCTTGGCGGTGGGATATTCCATCTCGTTGTGGCTGGCGCGCACTCGGTGGCTTGAATGGTGGAGAACCCGAGCTGTTGCACCACCGGCATACTCAACCGGAACGCCGGGGTCTGCGGCTAGAAAATGGAGTAGCCGCCGTCGATGAGGTGCACCTCGCCGGTGTGAAACTTTGTCGCTGGCGACGCAAGGTAGACGGCAATCGGCGCGAAGTCTTCGGGGCGACCCCATCGGCGTAACGGCATACGCGGCAGCACACTGTCGGCAAAGCGGTCCCAGGCAAACAGATCGTGTGTCATTGGGGTTTCGACCCAGCCGGGCAGGATTGCGTTGGCGCTGATGCCATACCGGGCGAACTCCACGGCGCAGGCGCGCATCATGGAAATGACTCCGCCTTTGGTGGCCGCATAGTGCTGGCCCCGAGCTTGTCCCTGGATAGCCGCGAGCGATGCAGTGACGACCAGTGACCCGCCCTCACCCCGAGCGACCATGTGACGCGCTGCAGTACGCAGGGTGAAGAACACACCATCGAGGTTGATGCGAAGCACCCGGTGCCATTCGTCTGCGGACATATCAAGGAAGGATTTGGCTGCGCCGCCGACACCGGAGTTGGCGAAACACGAGTCCACCTTGCCCAAAGTTTCGATGGTTGCGCTGAACGCAGCTTCGACCTCGGCTTCCTCACCGACGTCGCACTTGAAGGCAACAGCTTTTACACCGAGCTGCTCGATTTGTTCGACCGCAGCTGCGTTCTTTGCCTCGTTGGTTCCCCAGATGGCGATGTTGCTTCCGGCTTTGGCAAGGCCTTCAGCGAAGCCGAGCCCGATGCCGGAGTTGCCACCGGTAATCAACGAAACATGGCCGGTGAGGTCGAACGGGTTCAATGCAGGCACGCAGGGAACCTACTGGGAGCCGAAAGCTCATTTCGAGACGAGGGTCCCGGAGCGGGTTCGAGACGAGGGTCACAGATGTTCTCGCTCACCCCGGACCTTGTTCTTACCTGCCCATAACGTGCGATCTCTATCGTTGCCGGCTATGGATTCGCAACAGTCCCCCAACTCTGTCCCGGCCAACAGCCTCATCAGCCGCCGCCGCATACTTGGCGGGTCTGCGGTCGCTGGCCTTGCCGTGCTCGTTGGAGGTCTCGGCCGCAACGGCGCAGCGCAAGCTGCTACGAAAAAGCGCACCACAACGAAGAAGAAGACCACGGTGAAGAAGGCGTCGGTCACCACCAAACCTGCCACGACTGTTGCAACGGCACCGTCCCCTGCAGGCGTCTTCTCATCGGCACAGGAGATGGCAATCACATGGACTTACACCGCTGCCGGTGGTGGCCGCATCCACAATCCGTATGTGGCTGTATGGGTTGAAGACGCCGACGGTGTTCCGGTCCGCATCGTGCACTTCGAGTACCAGCTCGGCAAGGGCACACGTTGGATCAACGAAATGAAGCGCTGGGCTCGGGCCGACGAAGTATTCGTTGCACTCGGCAAGCAGAGCACCGCAGACACCACCACCAGTTCCACCCGGGTGCCTGGCACGTACAGCGTCGCATGGGACGGCAAGAATGCCGACGGCGACTACGTGAAGAACGGCACCTACAGCGTCTATGTCGAGGCTGCTCGCGAGAAGGGTCCGTACCAGTTCGTCAAGACCGACATCGTTCTCACCGGTGACGCAGTGTCTAAGAAGGGCACCCCCGTCGGTGAACTCACTGCTGTCTCCTTGGCAGTCAAGAACAAGTAGTCGGCTCGGCTGCGATGAGCGCCCGCATATCCACCCAGGACCTCGACGAGGATCTGTCTGAAGACGAGCTGGAATCGTCTCCTGGCACGGACAGGTCAGCGACAGGTTCGGGCAGCAGTGTTCCTGCGCGCACGCGTCGCTCATCGCGCTCAGTGTCGGTACAGAGATGGTCGCGAATCCTGCACGTCTACACGAGCATGATTTCGCTCCTGATCGTGCTGTTCTTCGCGATCACCGGAGTCACGCTGAACCACCCCGATTGGACGTTCGGCACCAGCGGTGGCCGAACAGACACCACGGGCACGATGCCCGCGGAGTGGAACGCCGACGGCGAGGTGAATTGGCTGATCGTCAGCGAACATCTCCGGTCGGCCGACAACGTACACGGTGCTGTCGCTGAACACGATGGTGACATCACCGACGCAACGATCACCTTCCTCGGCCCCGGTTATCAAGCAGATGCGTTCATCGCAAAGGACGGCACCTACGACCTCACCGTGACAACCCAGGGCGCGATGGCCGTGATCAACGACCTGCACAAGGGGCGCCACACCGGTACGTCTTGGCGTTGGCTGATCGATGTTTCGGGCATCGGCCTTGCCGTGGTTGCGCTCACCGGCGTGTTCTTGCAATTCTTCCTGCGTAAGCGCCGCCGCAGCGCCTTCATCTCGGCCGGCGCCGGCTGCGTGATCCTCGGCGTGCTCGCGTACATCGCTGTTCAGTAGTGGAGCGTTGGCTACGCAACGCCAGCCAACGGAACGAACGGGTACGCGAGGATTTTGCCGTCGTAGGTCAACAGCGGACAGTTCAATACCCTGGCCGTTGCGACGATGATCTCGTCGGCCGGATCTTTGTGAAACGGTTGCGGCAAAGTCGAGCTTCCGATGGCGATAGCCGGGGAGAGCGGGGCCACTTGCACCTTCGGGTAGGCAAGTGCCTGTTCAACCCAAGAGTCGAGCGGGACAGATAGAGACAATCGTCCCAATTGCACAAGCTTGGCGACCTCCCAAAGTGTGATTGCGCTGATCAACACCGCGTCGGCTTCGCTGTCGATGAGATGCCGGCTCGCGGGCCGGAGCTGAGCAGAGTCATCGATCCAGAACACGAAAATGTGGGTGTCGAGCAGGATCAACTTGCGGTACCGCTATCGAAACCTGCCGACTCCCACTGGGCAACTGCTTCGAACGGGTTGACAAAGATCTTGACCGTGCCGGCAAGCGGTCGGGCAACGGCTGCTCGTTCGAGCTGATCGAGGCGCTCGAGCCGGGCCAGATCTTCGACGCTGACGAGAACCCCGGCAGGCTTTCCGTGCTTCTCGATAATGATTCGCTCTCCGCTTCGGCGTGTCCGTTCCAGAAGTGAGGCCAATTGATCCTTCGCCTGAGTAGCGCTTACTGACATACCCCGAACTTACCAGCGCATCGGCAAATATGAGCCGGAATAGCCAAAACAACCATAACGTCAGGAGGCGATCAGCGCACCGAACGCGCCGGTCATCGTGACCACACCGTCTGCATCAACCAGCGCCACAGCATGATCGGGCCGATCTGATGGGACCGCACCGGTTACCGCCACCACCGTGGCAAGCACATCGGCTTCCCGTGCGGAAGCACCAACAACGGTTACCGATGCAGGGCCGTTCTCAACGGGCCGACACGTCCGCGGGTCGATGAGGTGGCTGAACACACGCCCATCGATCACAATCGGCCGCCTCGACGCTCCGCTCGTTGCGACTCCCCCGTCCGCCACCCGGAAGACGCACAGGGGTGGTTCGTTGTCGTAGGGCCGTGCGGGGTTCTCGATTCCAATGCGGATTGGAAACGAACGCAACGCAATATCGCCACCCAAATTGACTGCCGCACCAAGCACCCGTTCGCCGTCGTCACCAATCCATCTCAGCAGCGCGTCATCGACGCGGTCTGCGATGACGCCTTTGGCGAATGAGTTGAACGTCAGGCCGGTGCAGTCCGCCACACAGACGACTTCATCGCCGTTTAGTTCATATGGCACTCCATCGAGCCGCGCTGCCCAACTGTCCGTTTGTGCGACCGAGGGAACAACGCCAGCCTCCTGTGCCTGCTTCCAGCGGTTCCATACAGTTCCAACGGCCGGGTTGTAGGCACCACCGCTGACGCGTTGCCAGCGCGCGGATTCGATCAGCAAGCCAGTGAGCTCACTGCTCAGCCGATGTCGGCTGCCAGCGACGGCCGTCTCGCTCCATCGACGCAGTTCAGAGGTCGGGTCGAACACGCTGAACACGTTTGCCAAGCGCTCGGTTTCGAGCGCAACGATCTGCACGAGTTGAGCCTGAATGAATTCTGGGGATCGCCGACGGAAGCGACTACCACTGCCGAACGAGAAACGCCGTGGCGCGGATTCAACATCCACCTGAAGGTCGAGCCGGGTGCCGAGCACCGGCTCGACAGTTGAGCGCAGTGTGATCATGCTGGGCGACGGGTGAGCGCTCCCCGCCGTTCCTTCACTTGATCCGCCCACCTTGATGCACTCGCGACTGGCGGGCACCGAACCCGAAGCCCACCCGCGGCACGTACCGGTGAGCGTCGCGGTCGCTTGACCAACGGCCATCGGGAGCGACCACCAGCTTCGCCAGACCAACAAGGGCCTTGTCGTAGTTCACTCGCCAGCCGCAGAAATCAGCCCACATCTGATTGCGGTCCGATTTCAGCGGGATACCGGCCGCGAACAGTTCGACAAGCATCATGTCGAACTCGGTGCGAGTGACGCTGATCGGGTCCGTCGGTGCGGGGTCCTCATCAAACGGAATGCTGAAGAACTCGGCAAGCCGGCGCAACGAGAGAAAACCCGTACGTATACATAAGGCCGTACGACCGCTGAACGGTATGTCGATACAGGACAACTTGATGGCGCCAACGTCGAGCACGCAACCAGCAGCCGTGATCCAGGACCGCTCCATACGGGGTGACCGGAAGAAGGACAGGGCTGGAAACGACAGGTGGCTCTCCTCCACTTCGACGAACCACTGCTCCCATTTCTCGAAAATGTCGTCGTCGAGGACGTTCAAGGCACCAATGGTCTCGTATCTGGTGAGCATGATTGCTGCGTTCGGCGGCAGCCCAGCCCTGCTCTCCAGCAAACCGACCAGCGTTTCGCGCCGTTGATACGCGCCGTAGATGGACGGCAGATAGGAGACGAGCAGAGCGGTGAGCAAGATGCCCGTTGCTGCTTGAAAGAACGCGAGGGCGGCCAGCGGGACCGCCCTGCTACTGGCGGTTCCGAGCGTGAACCACGAGGAACCAGAACGGAGAAACGCGTCTCGCAGAGACCCACCGCCGACCCCCCAGTGCAGGCCGGTGAACCCGAGTGTCATGCACGTTGACCACGCAAACGGAAGCGCAAGCAGCCCAATGGGCGCCCACAGCGACAAAATTCGATCACGGTCTCGAAACGACCGTCCGGGGTGAGCCCGGAACTCGAAGATGTACCGGGTGAGTACAAACACCACACGGGTGAGCCGGTTCGTTGCACCCCGTGGCACAACAACCGTCTTGACTGCTGACACGAACGTCGACCCAACCAGCGCGAGGCCGAAGACACCGGCCGCTGCGCGTAATGCTCCGGTTGCGAGTGGCTCCACTCGTTCGACACTACAGCGGCACACCCGAGGGCTCTCGGGCGCCCAGCCTCACCAATCCGGGCCTTTCGGCTAACCATTGCTGCTGTTAGCGTGGTTATGTCTGTGGGCAGCTGCTCTTTGGGCTGTTCAGTGCTCGAGAGCTGGTCAAATCTCTCGGGCTGCTCACTGCGTCAGGAGTTCAACGGTGTCGCTCCACAGTTCACCAAACGAAATAAGCCAAGGGGTCATCCATCCCCTGTCGGCCTCGCCAACCAACCCACTGGCGCGGGCCGGTGCAGAGCGAACCAGCGAAACAGCACGAGCTTCGGCTTCGGTGATGCTGTCGGCCATCGCCGACCGGGTCGATGCTCGCGTCCGTACCCTCATGACCACAGAACTTGCGCGGTGGGCTCGGGTCGATTCCAACCTTGCTGAGCCCATCGATGCGCTCAGCGCGCTCGTGCTCGCTGGCGGCAAACGCCTTCGCCCGGCGTTCGCACACTGGGCGTTCGTCGGTTTGGGCGGGGACCCCGACGACTCCCGAATCGTCGACGCAGGTGCTGGCCTCGAGTTGCTTCACACCTTCGCCCTTATCCACGACGACATCATGGACGGGTCGCACACCCGCCGTGGTGCCGAAGCGGTGCACGTGCAGTTCGTGCGGTCGCACCGCACGTTCAAGGGCCGCGGCGAAGATCGACGCTTCGGTGAAGGCGCTGCCATTCTCATTGGCGACCTTGCTTTTGTTTACGCAGACCTCATGATGTCTACTGCCAACCCCGAGGCAATCGCGGTGTTCAACGAGCTGCGGATCGAGGTGAACATCGGCCA
>JAYSSK010000228.1:0-3075 GCA_043720595.1 Acidimicrobiia bacterium | reverse complement strand
CGACACGCTCAGGAAACAAGTAGCTGGCCGCAGCTGCACCTGCGGTGGCTACGGCAGTGGCGAGCACCCATTTCTGCGCTGCCCCGGTGATGAGATCGAGCGCAGCGAGCATTGCCGGCACAGCAAGAACAAGGGCAACGACCAGGCGGATCCGTCGCCGGGCCCGGGCTACTGCGACAGCCAGCAGCGCAGCAAAGGCGCAGCGCATCAGCACGTCGAGCGCACCGTACCCGGTTGGGTGGGCCGGGGCTCCGACTGCCAGCGCTGCGCCAACAGCACCGCCACCAACTAGGACTGCCGTTGGCGTGCGTTGCAGCCACGTGAGCTTGGCGGAACTGAGGATGAGGCCAAGGCACGCAGTCAGCGCGAAGCCGACGCCCCATGCGAAAACGATGAAGGAGATCTCCATATTGACAGAACAGTCGTCGTGGCTCGTTGTGGCTCGTTGTGGCTCAGCGCAGCTGGTTGGGGGGCTGAGTTGAACGGCAGCGCCAACAGCGGGGCTTAGTCCCGCTTGTCGCCACGGAACCGGGAGAACAGCGAGCGGGGGTCGTCGGGAACCTGCACGACCGGGCCGGACGAGGTCAACGAAGACGTGGATTCCAGCGATGAGTCGGCAGCGGGCAACGGAGCTGACCGTGTGCTGGGGTCGTTTTCCGACGTCCAACCGTCGCCCAACGGGGCAGACCAGATGGGGTTTTCGTCGGGAACCCACGCTTCGACCGTTTTGACCTGTTGCGCTGGTTTGACGCGATTGCGGCGTTTCGGTTTTGCCCCGTAGCCGCCGTAGGAACCGTATGCGTATGTACCAGTTCCGTAGGCGCCCATACCAAGCCACGAGCGCTTGGGTGCAGCGTTGACGACGAAGCCCGCAACGTTGCGGTTGGCACGGCGAAGCAGGTCAAGCGCTGCGTACACCTCGCGGCGACGAGACGAGCGCGAACGAACGATCAGCACGACACCGTCGGCGAATTGACTGGTGACAATGGGGTCGGTGACGGCAAGGACTGGTGGACCGTCGACCAATACTGCGTCGAAGTGCGACCGCAGCGCCCCGAAGACGTCTTTGGCCCGCCAGGAACCGAGCAGCTCTGCCGCGTTGGGAGGAACGGGGCCGGCTGTGAGCACGGTGATGTCGCCCTCGTCGCGGAGCGTCTTGGCTGCGGCCATGATGCCGACTTCGCCGGCAAGCACGTTGGAGAGGCCGATGTCGTTGGTGAGGCCGAAGGTGTGGTGCAGCGACGGGCTGCGCAGGTCGGCGTCGACCACAAGGACGCGCAGACCGGACTGGGACATGAGGTGCGCGAGGTTGGTGATGGTGGTGGACTTGCCTTCGCCGGGTTTGGCGCTGGTGACCTGTATGACCTTCAGGGGTTCGTCGACACCGAGGAACGTGATGGACGACCGCAACGACCGGTATGCCTCGAGCGCGTGAGGTGGCACGGGTGAGGCTTCGGTCTTGGCCTTGCGCCGCAACAGCGTCTTGAGGCGACCAACCCGGCGGTTGTGCGTGCGGGGAATGACGCCGAGCACCGGCGGGTATCCGTGCTGGACAAGCTGTGCCGGGCCGTATACACGGTCATCGAGGATCTCGCGTAGGAACGCAAGCCCAAGACCGGCGACGAGACCAGCGAGCAGACCGGTAGCTGCGCTGCGCAGCGGCCGCGGCGAGGTTGGCGAGGTTGGAGCGATTGCGGGGCTGAGCACGTTGGCGCTGCCGGACTTAAGCGCAGCGTCGACGGTGAGGCCATCGATGCGGCTTTGGTAGTTGTCCTTAGCCTGTTGGGCGGCGTCTCGGCGGGCACGATAGGACTCGACCACGGCCGGAGGCGTGGCTTCGGCAGCCGACGCAATTTTGTTTGTATACAGATCGATTTCGGCGTCGTACAGATCAGTCTGCTTACGAAGCTGAGTCGTTGCGGCCTCGATGTCGGCGACCGTTTGGTCACGACGGAATTCTTTGTACGCCTCGGCGTAGGTGTTGGCGATCTTTGCAGCGCGGGACGGGCTTTCGTCTTGGGCAACGATGCGCAGGATGCCAGCATCGGGGTCGCCGATGGCTGCGACGGTGGCTGCAAAGCCCAGCTTCTGCGTGGCCTTTGCGAACAGAGCGTCGGAGCCGAGCACGCGGATTTCGGTTGCCAGGACCTGCTCTGAGTAGTAGTTGTTGGTGGCGATGGCGTTGGGGTCGTTGACGCCGCTGATGAGTGCGTCGGTGACCTTGCCTCGCAACAGCAGATCGGTGCTGGCCGTGTACATGGGCGTGGCACGGAGTGCGAGGCCGAGTTGGAGCGCGGTTGCCAGCACCACTGGGACCACAACCCACACCCAACGCCCGCGCAGAATCTGCAGTGCGGC
This sequence comes from Acidimicrobiia bacterium, assembly GCA_043720595.1. Lineage (GTDB taxonomy): Bacteria > Actinomycetota > Acidimicrobiia > Acidimicrobiales > JANYDT01 > JANNBN01. Next base: position 717 of record JAYSSK010000228.1, on the reverse strand, counting down.
ACGAAGATCGAGGGGCGGACGTTCCTCGCCAGTCATCCGTTCAGCGTACCCCACCCCCACCGCTGCTGGCACTAGTGAAAGTTGACTGTTGAGTGTGACTCGCTGCGGCCGGCAGATCGCTCACGGTCAGTTGACCCTGCAAATGCTGGGCTTTCGGGGGCTGCAGTACCGAGAGTCGTAAGCACACAGGCTTGCCGAATTCGGCCCGTTGCTATTCGCGCTGACGTTTCCCCAGGTCACCCGTTCCTCTCACGGAATCGGGCCCCCGCAATCAACCCGAACCAACGTTGGAGCACGACACGAACCTTGGAAGCACAACTGAAGCGGGTGGTGCCGCCATGCGGGTGATGTCAGGCGGGTGGGGCCACTAAGAAGCGTGCACCCGCTCGGAGGGTGCCGGTTTCGTCGGAAACCTTGCGGGCGGCGGCGAACAGGCGGGGATAGCCGCCCACCAGCGCCTCTGCCGGGGTGGTGATCGCCGATTTCGCACCGATCCCATAAACCGGGGCGACCGTTTCGGGCGTGTAGGTGCCGAACATCCGGTCCCAGATGATGAGGACGGCGCCGAAGTTCCGGTCGATGTACTGCGGGTTGGACCCGTGATGCACCCGATGTGCCGTTCTCGTACATCCACAGCGAGAGTGCCAGCATCACCATCTTGCTGATGACCGTCTTGACCAGCAGAAACGTTCCCGCCGAGACAACCGATGTTGTGGT
>JAYSSK010000227.1:0-3080 GCA_043720595.1 Acidimicrobiia bacterium | reverse complement strand
CGCACGCGGCATCGACGATGACACCCGTTGCTTCGACCACCCCGTGTTGCACCAGTGGCCGCAGCACCAACGAGGCCGCCGTTGGGTAACAACCCGGCACAGCAATGAGCGACGGACCGGCCTGCAGCGCCGCACGGTGACCAATTTCGGGCATGCCGTAAACGGCCTTGGCAAGCAGCTCTGGGCACGTATGCGCTTCGCCGTACCAAGTTGGGTAGAGCGCTGCGTCTTTCAGCCGGAAATCCGCAGCGAGATCGACCACGTGACGGGTGCGGCCGAGGAGATCGGGCACCAACTCCTGGGACTTGCCATGCGGCAGGGCCAGCACCACAACGTCGACGTCGTCAGCGTCGGCCGGGTCGTACGTTCGGTACGCCACGTCTGGATACGCATCGACAAACGACGGGTACAGCTCGGACACCGCTGTTCCGGCTTGAGTATCGCCAGTGGCCCATGCCAGGTTCAGCTCGGGATGGCCGGCCATCAGTCGCATGAACTCGGCACCTCCATATCCGGAAGCTCCGATGATGCCAACAGAAACGCTCACCGCGTCACTATACAGACCCGTGCATGATCATGCATCACTCTTTTCGGGTGCAAACCACTGCTGTGGGATTCAGCGTTTCCACGTCCACGTGGTGCTGGCCCGCTGCGACGAGCCGGCTGCGACGCTGACCCGATCGCCCCAAACGGCTGTTGCGTCGGGTGGGCCGGTTTGTGGTTCAACGCACACAGCGTGATCAAGCCCATCGAACAGGACGACCACCGGGCAGTCATGTTCCACGGTCAGCTCGACAAGGCCGGGCCACAGCACCGAGACGGTGCCCACGCCAACAAAACAGTCGTCCCACGGAGCAGGTGGAATGTCGACAAGCTCGGCCACCGCTATCCCATCTTCATCGCGTGGAAGCATCTGCACCCCGGTGCGGTCGAACGACCATTGCACCGGGCTGGTTGCGCCGGGCAGCACGCGCGGAAACCAGGGGTGCCAGCCGAGGGTGACGGGCATCTTGTCGACCGCATCGACGCGGACCTGTTGAACCAGGCAGCCTGTGCCAGCAGTGGCCCCTTCGACCAACTCGATTCGTTGATGTACGACCCCGCGGAACGGCCATGCCGGGCCGAGATCGCAGGACAATTCGCAACTCGCCGAGGGGCGCCCATCGACGGTAGATCTCGTCACTCCGCTGACGCGCCACTCCGAGTCATGGACCGTGCCATGAATCGCATGCGGCGCCATGGTGACCTCGAGCGGGTAAGACGCTCCGTCGAAAGTCAGGCGGCCGAACCTGATGCGGCCTGCATACGGCGCCATCACGAAAGAGCCCCAACCAAACGGATGGCTGGCCCCTGGCATGTCGCCATCAGGCTGCCAGAGGAGTTCGATTCCATCGACGTTGAACGACGACAACCGACCGCCGAACGCGGGCTCGACCACGACCCTTGCAGAACCCGCCGTGAGCACAATTGATCCGCGTGAAGACATTCACGAAGCTTTGCAGCAGAGTTCACACAGAATGCGGACGCTCGCGGGTACGTTGAACCCGATGAAAGCCGATACCTGGGGCGTGAGCTACGGCTACACCGATACCGACGGAACCGAGCACTTGGCGAACCCGGACATTCGGCACCGAATCCGCCAGGCCATTGGTGCGCCGGACGACGAAAACGTTGCACCCGGTGACACTGGTGCCATCGTCACCAGCACCGGGCACCTGTGGACCATCCATTCGCCGGCAACGATCTCGTTCGAAGGTGGCGGCACCCTCGACGTTGGCCCCGGCTGGACCAAACCAGTGGACTTCCCGCTTGGCTACCACTCCATCGACATCGAAGGCCAGCCACGCCGAGCCTTCATCGCAGCGCCAGACACGTGCGCCCTGCCAGAAGCCTTCCGGGGTTGGGGCTGGGCTGTTCAGTTGTACGCAATGCGTTCCTACGAGAGCTGGGGAATCGGCGACTTCGGCGACCTTGCGATGCTGAACCGGTGGAGCGCAGCCAAGGGTGCCGCGTATACCTTGATCAACCCGCTGCACGCAGCCACCCCGACCGAGGGTCAGCAACCCAGCCCGTACTTCCCCACCAGCAGGGTGTGGCGCAATCCCCTCTTCCTTCGAATCGAGGACGTGCCCGGGTGGAGCTCCGTCGGCTTAGAGCTGGCGCCTCTCGCCGAACAAGGTCGAGCGCTTCTGGAAGACCGACGCATCGACCGCAACACCGTACGCGCGCTGAAGATCGCAGCCCTGGAACGACTGTGGAGCGCATGGAAACAATCACCGGCTGACAGCCGACAGCTGTTCGACCGTTGGCGTTCGGCCGCTGGTAACTCCATCGAGCAGTTCTCGCTGTACAGCGCGCTTGTGGAACGTCACGGCGGCGACACCCGTACCTGGCCGCCAGAGCTTGCCGACGCGCACGCGTCTGGGGTCCGAGCGGCGATGCTCGAGCTCGCTGACCGGGTGTCGTTTCACGCGTGGGTCCAATGGCTCGTCGAAGGTCAACTTTCACAGGCCAATGCCGTTCTACCTGTGATGACTGACCTCGCTATCGGCGTTGACCGCGCCGGCGCAGATGCCTGGGTGTGGCCGGGGGCCTTCTGCCGAACGGTCAGCGTGGGCGCACCACCAGATACGTTCAATACGCAGGGTCAGAATTGGGGCCTTCCCCCGTTCAACCCTTGGCGGCTGAGGGACGCAGGCTACGAACCGTTCATCCGCACCGTGCGAGCTGCCATGACCGGCGCCGGCTCGTTGCGCATGGACCACGTGATAGGCCTTTTCCGGCTGTGGTGGATTCCTGAAGACACCTCGCCACAAGACGGCTGCTATGTGTACATGCCATATCAGGACCTCACCGCCATTGTTGCCTTGGAAAGCGTTCGGGCAGGAGTCCCTGTAGTGGGCGAAGACCTGGGCACAACAGAGCCGTATGTACGCGAAGAATTGACCGCCCGCAAGATCTTGTCCTACAAGTTGGTTCAGTTCGAGAAAGAAGCCACCAACGAGCTGGCAGCCGATTCGATGGTTGCGATCACCACCCATGACCTACCGACCATCGCAGGCGTGTGGACCGGCTCAGAC
>JAYSSK010000226.1:0-7984 GCA_043720595.1 Acidimicrobiia bacterium | reverse complement strand
TGACCGACTCCGGGGCCGTCCGGCCGCAGTACGTCCACGCCATCGACATCGCCCCCACTCTCCTCGAACTCATCGGGATCAATGCGCCGTCACACATCGCTGGCGTCGAGCAGTCACCCTTCGACGGAGCCAGTTTCGCCACCTCGCTCACGAATGGTGATGCAGCAAGCGCGCATATTACTCAGTACTACGAGATGCTCGGCTCGCGAGCCCTCTACCACGACGGCTGGAAAGCCGTGGTGTTCCACCCGCCTGCACGGATGGCCTACGACGGCTCCGATGCCACACGTTCCTTCGAGGATGACATCTGGGAGCTCTACAACGTCGCCAACGACTTCTCCGAATGCCACGACGTGGCCGCTGCACATCCCGAAAAACTCGCCGAGCTGCAAGCACTGTGGTGGACCGAAGCCCAACGCAACCAAGTTCTACCGCTCAACAACCAGCCCGGCATTCACGGCGACCGACGTTTCCGTCGAGAACGTTACGTCTACCACCCCGGCATCTCATCCATCCCCGAGATGCTCGCCCCGAACCTCCGCAACCGTCAGTTCCAGATCTTTGCTCAGCTGACAGTCCCCGTCTCTGGCAGCCCGTGCGACGGCATCCTCGTCGCCCACGGTGGACACTCCGGCGGCTACGCCCTCTACCTCGCCGATCGTCGGCTCCACTACGTGAACAATCTTCTGGGCACGCAGTACACGACCGTGTCGGCGAGCGTGGAACTCCCAGCGGGCGATGTCCTCGCCCGGACCACGTTCACACCGACCGGACGCTTCCAGGGAACGATAGAGCTTTGGTATGGCGACGTGCCGGTCGGCCGGGGTCACATCCCCGTCACGACCCCGGTCACCTTCGGAGTCGACCCGTTCAGCGTCGGCTACCAACGTATGACACCTATCGCACCCGCACTCCAGGGTCAGGCCCTGATCACAGATGGGGTTCTCGACCACGTCATCATCGAAACGACTGGGCCTGCTTACCGCGACCGGGCCGCCGAACAACAAGCTGCCCTCGCGCAACAATAGGTACACACACCACAGCCATTCGGATCGGCTTGCAACACACGGAAGGAACGAGAAACTTAATGGAATCCTCACGCCAATCCTCCGGCGCCCCCGGGGCACTTCACGGCGTGCGCGTGGTCGAGTTCGCGCAGAACATCGCCGTCCCCACCTGCGGGCTGATTCTTGCTGCGATGGGAGCCGACGTCATCAAGATCGAACCACCGGCGGGCGACGCAACACGCGGCATGGCACCGTTCCCCGGGACGACCGAAGGCCGCGCATACATCGTCGCAAACCCGGGCAAACGCAGCGTCGTGCTCGACCTCACCGACCCAGCGACCAACCCCGTTCGAGACGCGCTGCTGCGCAGTGCCGACGTCGTGCTCACCGCGTTCAAGGGTCCCGACCTCGCACGGCTCGGCCTCACATACGAAGAGGTCACAGCGATCAACCCGAACGTGGTGTTCCTCGAACACCGTGCCTTCGGGTCAGTTGGGCCAGACGCCGACGAGGGCGGTTACGACGTCCTCGTTCAAGGCGTCGCCGGGCTTTCCTTCGTCACGTCCCGGTCCGAGAACGGCAGACCCACCACAGTCCGACCCGCCTACTCCGACATGGCAACCGGCCTCACCTCAGCCACTGCGGTACTCGGTGCCCTCTACCATCGCGCCAGGACCGGCGAAGGCCAACGCGTTCGCACGTCGCTTCTCGGTACCGCCTACTTCCTTGCGCTCCCACTCGCGGCCCGCTTCGAGGACCACGACACAGAGACCCTCGCCGAGTTCCACGAAGACCTCGCCCTCCTCCGCAGTACTGGCGCCGGATTCGACGACCAACGCGCCCTATACGACGATCGCGTTCTGCCTGCCGGAGGCGCCTTCGAACTCTGGTTCCGTCACTACCTCACCTCCGACTCCATGATCTCCATCGGAGCGCTCAGCCCATCGCTCATCGAGAAATTCCATGCCGTAACCGGGCTACCCGACCCAAGGCGAAACGGGTGGCAACATCGCAGCGAGCCATGGAACCAACTTGTGTTCGACGCCGAGGCACTCCTCGCTACGGGCACCACCGGCGAATGGCTCCGACGGTTCCGCACAGCCGGTGTCCCGTGCAGCAGATACAACACCCCGACCGAAGCACTCGACGACACCGGCGCCGTTGCGAACGGTTTCGTCCAAGACCTGCAACACCCCCACCTCGGCCGATACCGCACGGTTGCCGCGCCAGTGCAAATGGAGCGCACACCCGTGAAGACCAGCGGCCCGTCTCCTTCCCTCGGCGAACATACCCAACAAGTCCTTGCCGAACTCGGATTCAAACGCAAATGACCGCCAACTAAACCGAATTTCACCAACGTCGAAATGCGACGACGGGGCAGACCCTGCGGAAGCTTTGCCTACGAGAACAGTTCCCGCCGTGGGTCAGGAAACCAATCGAACCGTTCCGCTGACCGGGTCCACGTCCACCATGGCCCCGTCTGGGATGTCTAACGCACCGGGGGCGCCCACAACCGCGGCAATACCGAGCTCGCGGGCGAGAACTGCAGCGTGCGAGAGCGGCCCACCGTCGGCGGTCACCACCGCTCCTGCGATGGACAGCACCATGTTGAAAGCAGGCGACGTGGCCCGCACAACAAGCACGTCGCCGGGCTCCATCGCGTCGAAGGCCTGTTCAGGTGTTTCGCAGCGGCGTGCTCGCCCGCGGTAGCTCGCCGTTCCAATTCCCGTGCCGCTGAGTGGGTCGCTTGTCACTTTCGGTGCGAGCATTCCCAACTCCACCATGGCCGCCTGGATAGCGGCCGCAAACTCAGCGAGAGGGCCAGGGAGCAGGTCGGCCCGAGGGATGGGCTCGACGGGACCGAGCACCGTCGGAGGACTCAATTGTGAGTCGGCGAGACGGTTCGCTGCCCGCTCTTCGAGCGCTGCTCGTGTTGGACCCCGGCCATCGAGCAAGAGTACGATCACTTCGTCGTGAGCCAATTCGATGGCATGCTCGAAACGAGCGACGAGCCCACGTGAATGCAGACGTCGACCGACCTCAAGCAGCGCCAGCCGAAGCAGACCGGCGGGCCGTTCAATCACGGTCGGGCCGTTGTCGTCTCGCATGTCCATCACGGCCCGTGCGTCTTGCAGGCGGGCATCGAAATCGAGACGCAAAGCCGCAGAGACCTGCGCGCGTAATGCGATTGCGGCATTCGCTGCAGCCTCAATCGACTGGTCGGGTGCGTCGACCGGAGGCGCGGACATGATGGCGTCCAGCAATGTGTTGGGAATCTCGGAGAGCGTGAGCGCATTGAGGTCATAGCCAGTCGCCAACGTGTCGCCGTGCTCGCTGAGGTATTCGTCTAACAACACGCATGCGGCCGGTGACACCAAACGAAGCTCGTCGAGCGTCGACGGTCGTTGTTCACCAAGGGCAGCGCGAATCGCAGACAACTGACGACGAGGTCGCGTTGTCGATGGAGAAGCACCAGCGAGAGCTGTCACGGCCTCGGACGTCACGATGCGGTTGGAACTTGTGAACGAGACGTACCGGGCAATTGGGCCGATGTCGTGACCATGCAGCCAAAAGTGCAGATCCGCCATCGAGTGAAGATGGTCGAGCAACGACCGGCAATGCGTAGCTAGTTCGCCATCGGACAGGGTCTGCACATCAACCGCCGCAAACGCATCGTTGCGTCGCTGGATCGACGGCTTCAGCTCGTTTGTCCATCGCTGGACGATGACCGGACCCTGTGGTTCCGCGAGTGACGCTGCCGCCCGTCGTGTGCGCCGACGAAACTCTGGGTGAACCCTCGCGAACACTTTCACGATCCAGTCCGGAGGGAGCTTGGTGACAGTCCTGCTTTCTCCGACCAGTGGGACCGTACGTGTGTACATGAATCCATGTACGAAACGAGCGGAGATCGCCCCGACCGGCGCTCCAAGCTCACCGAAGACCCGCCGCAGGCCGGACTCCATGCCGGTCTCGATCAGCCACTGCGAGATGGGGGTGGTTCCGCCCGGATAGTGCGAGCGGTCGAGGGTCCATTGCCCCGGGCCGGGAGGAGCCCACTGCGGATTGGTGTTGGTTCCAGAATCCGGCTGCGTCGGCATGATTCCTCATCTTTGTCGGGATGGGTACACGGAACTCTCTACGTCGGGCGTTGTCAAGCAGCGTAGGGTCGAGGTATGCCAAGTGATTTTGCCCTGAAGACCATGAACACCATTCACCGGACCTTGCTCAAGGTGACTGGCGGAAAAGTCGGCTGGAGCGTGGGCGGGATGCAAGCTTTGGAACTGACCACGACAGGTCGCAAGAGCGGCGCGCCGCGCTCGGTGATGCTGACCTCTCCTATCCAGGTCGGCGAGTCGCTGGTAGTCGTGGCGTCTCGGGGTGGCGACGATCACGACCCGGCCTGGTTCCTCAACCTTAAAGCGAAGCCTGAAGTGCAGGTCGCGATGAGGGGCGGCGCGTCGGTTGCGATGCAGGCACGGATTGCCACCTCCGCGGAACGAGCCGACCTTTGGCCCAAGGTGGCGGCCAAGTACAAGAACTACGCGGGCTATCAGAAGAAGACGAACCGCGAGATCCCGCTCGTGTTCCTCGACCCGATGAAGTAACCCCGCATACAGAGAAGCTACGCAGTGGCATGGTCTCCGCGAAATATTGTGAGTCGTTCGGAGGCGGGGCAGTTCCTGAACCGCGTGATTGTGGCTCCTATCACCCGGACGGTTCGGGGAATCCCCACCGAAATATCGCTTGACGAGTCGAGTGGACTCAAGGACCATTGCGCCGCGTCGTTCGACAATCTCTCACCGCAACTCGTCACCTTGCTAACGGAACGTATTGGGCAAATCCAATTCGCCCGAACCGAGATTCGCCGAGCGCTGGAAGCACTAGCGGACTGCTCCGAAATGGCACCATTCGGCCTACCCTTTTCCTTTACTGAGTCTTTTCGGCGACGCCATCGTTAGCGATCAATTTTCCACTACTCGAGTGACTCATCACAGTGACGGAATGACCATGAGCTTGGGCTTCGGTGACTCGCTGCCATCCGCGCTGCTCGAAGTACTCCTGGTTATCGGGAGTGAACAGGTACACGGAGCGATAGTGCAAACGAAATGCCTCCGACAGTATCGCCAAGATCAGCTGCTCCCCTACTCCCTTGCCACGGGCTTCCGGCACAACAAACAGACTGCCTAGCCAAGGAGTGAGGTGGCCAAAACCCGGAAGATCGTCGTCTTCGAAGAGCGACACCGAGCCAACCACTCGGTATTCAGTATCGGTGTGTTCGACTGCCACCAGCGTCATCGGCACAGAGTGGTGCTTCATGACGGCAAACTCTTGGACGGCAGCAGCCTTGCTCCAGTTGTCGTACAGGTGTCCCCAGCATTCGAAATGCCATTGAGCAAGGGTTGGCCCGATCTCTGGATGCAGGACGATGTTGTCGATCATGATCATGGTCATGCACCTGTCTATCCGGCTCAAGAAGATGCTGTCGGTGTTTTGAAACACGACGCGATGCGCGATCACGGCTTCGCTCACCACCAAGGCTTTTGCGGGATCGCAGTCCGGCGACCGCATCGCTCAGTTCGTCTTCAGAAAAGCCTCTCGTCTTTGAGTACTCGCCCACCGGGTAACCAAGCCACACCTCCGTGAGCACGTTCATCTCGGCTCGGCCCACGTTATGAACCGTGCACGCCGCAAGGTGACTGTCACCACGATGCTCTCGGAACAGCTCCGCAGCCCGCCACAATCGGCCGTGCGGATCTCCGGGAATCGCTTGAGGTGGTCTATTCCTAGATTTGACGGCCGGTTAAAGTATTCGCATGCCAGTTGATGCTCGGTTGTTGCCACCCGACGTCGCCCGAGCTGCTGCGCAAGGCCGAGAAGCTATCGGCGTCCTGCTCAACACCCCGCCAGACATCTCCCACCCAGCCCAACGATTTCGGCCTTCGCTGACTGGGCTTTCGAGAGCAGCGAACTCAGTCGAACCACTTCCCAATCACGTGAGCGATGACCCTTCCTTCAAGACGTTGTATACCGCCTTCGACCAACGCCAGGATGCGCCTACCGCACATGGCATCACGCAGCGATTGCGATCCAAATTCGGGATTGCGACGGGCGAAGGCATGGTCGGAACTCGCGAGCTTGCCGAGTCCATCAGCGCACTTACTATCTCTTCCAACACCCGACTGCTCGACCTCGGCTCGGGATCCGCCGAACCCTCGCGGTGGATCGCCCAAGCGACCGGGTGCAGCCTTGTTGCTGTCGACGTGTCGGTTGATCGGCTTAATCGGATACCCCGCACTGCTCGGTTGGCAGGTGCATGTGCTGACCTAAACAACTGCATCCCGTTCACCGACTCGGCGTTCGACGCCTGTGTGCATTACGACAGCATCGTTCACATCGCCGATCGTGACCGATATCTCACCGAACTCCGCCGCGTGGCGCAACCAGCGTCGATCATCGCCATCACCTCGGCGACGAACGAACCGCTGACCGAACTGGAACACCTCGGGCTGGGCGATGTCGCCGGAACGATCTGGAGGCTGAGCACGCCGGAGTTGGAAGCCGTTCTTGAGCGCAACGGTTGGATGGTCACCACGATCCGTTCGCGGCGACCGGAACTGATCGGCTATCACATCGCTCGACGCGATGCTCTGCGCGAGCACGAACAGCAGCTCCTCGGCGAGCTTCCCCGAGACAGCTTCGACCGCCTAGTAGCCCGGGCCGCGACCGTGGCTGCCCTGCTCCAGGCGGAACGGCTCGACATGATCTTCCTCGTTGCGGTCCGTCAGGGGTGAACACCTGACCGTGTCTGCGCGGCAAATTTGGCCGACCGGTCCCTGTCATGCAGTAGCCGGTGGTCAGCCGCGACGCGCAGCCTCGATCGCCGAGACATCGATCTTGCCCATCCCCATCATGGCATCGAACACGCGCTTAGCCGCTGCACGATCGGGATCGGTGAGCGCGTCAGTAAGCGCGCGTGGTGTTATCTGCCACGACACTCCCCACTTGTCCTTGCACCACCCACACGCGCTCTCCTGACCACCGTTGCCGACGATGGCTCCCCAGTACTGGTCGGTCTCGGCCTGGTCGTCGGTGGCGATCTGGAACGAGAACGCCTCGGTCTGCGGGAAGGCTGACCCACCGTTGAGCCCCATGCACTGGGTTCCGAACACGGTGAAGTCCACCGTCAGGACATCACCCTCCCGCCCGTCGGGGAAATCGCCCGGCGCCCGGTGAACTGCTGTGACTTCGCTGTCAGGAAAGGTAGCTGCGTAAAACGCTGCAGCTTCCTCGGCGTTGCCGTCAAACCACAAGCAAATGGTGTTCTTCATGGCCATGTTCCTCCCGAGCGAGTCGCCGTAAAGCAGCGCCAAATGGCTCTGCGTCATTAATCGTGGGGAACCGCTAACAAGAAGTCAACCAATGACGTAGCCCGAGACATCGGCGAACTTTCCTTGCCTCGCCAACCCCGCCTTTAGCCGCCGCTCATTTCCGAGCGAAGCAAGTCGCGTAACTCGCGCTTGACCACTTTGCCGTAGTTGTTGGTCGGTAACGCGTCGACAAATCGATACTCCTTCGGGCGCTTGAACCGGGCGATGTGGGCGAGGCACATCGTGTCAAGTTCTTCGATCGTGGGAACCGCATCGACGCTTGACGCGACGAACGCGACGACGGCCACGCCCCATTCCGGGTCCGGTCGGCCGACGACGGCAACTGCTCGAACGCCCGGGTGACGGAGCAACACCTCTTCGACCTCCCTCGGGTAGATGTTCATACCCCCGCTGATGATCAAATCCCTGGAGCGATCACGCAACGTCAGGCAACCGTCGGCATCGAAACTGCCGACGTCGCCCGTGTGCAGCCACCCGCCGCGGAGCACGTCCGCGGTTCCTTCCGGCTCGTTCCAGTATCCGGCCATCACTACGTCGCCCCGGACGATGACTTCGCCGATCTCACCGGTAGCGACTTCTTGGTCGTTG
>JAYSSK010000225.1:0-3104 GCA_043720595.1 Acidimicrobiia bacterium | reverse complement strand
GCGGAACCAGCATCCGAGGAACTGCAGCAGGCGCACTCTCGAGACGCAAGGTCGAGCCAACAATGGCCAACACCGCTAGGGACCAAACAAAATGACGCCGAACGAACACCCAAGAGATGTTACTGAACGCTCGTTCATCATCACTCACGCTGAGTGGTGATTTTGAAATCTTGAGATCAGGGCCGCCACGACGCGAAACGACCCCGGCATCTACGCCGGGGTCGTTCGAAAGCGAGTTGCTGCTCGGGAAACCGAGCGAGCGGTTTGTCAGCGACGCAGGCCGTGGGTGACGAGCAGCGCACGATAGCGCTCGACGTCGATGTTCTTCACGTAGTCCAGCAGGCGGCGGCGGCGGCCGACCAACATCAGCAGCCCACGACGGGTGTGGTGATCGTGCTTATTGGTCTTGAGGTGATTGTTGAGGTGGTTGATGCGGGCGGTGAGCACTGCGATCTGAACTTCGGCTGATCCGGAGTCCTTTTCGTGGGTGCGGTGCTGCGCAATGACGGCTGCTTTGTCGATGCCGACGCTGTTGCTCATGTGAACCTCCACTCGGCGAATGTTCCCGGCCACTCCGGCCGGCACCCTGGCCACCCGAGGGCGCAGCACAGAGCCCAGAAAACCTAGCAGCCAACCAGGCCCCTGCTGACCTGCCGTGGAATCATGAACCGATGAGCCCGGACTATCCAATGGATACCGACACCGAATCACAACGCGCGTACCTCGAGGCGCACAACGGGATTGTTGGGCTGGAGGTGCTCGACCCATCAGAGATCGACCGTGCCATGCGCATTTTCAATCGTGACGGGTTCGTCGTGGTGCGCAACGCCCTGTCGATCGATCAGCTTGATGTCCTGCGCTCGGGGACGGACGCCGCCGTCCGCGAGATCATCGCCCTGGATCAAGCTCGGCACGGCAACCGCGGGTCGCACCGATACTCGTTCGGCGGATCGAGCCTGACTCGCAGCATGCTGCACCGCCCCGAATGGCAGATGCTTGTTGATCTTCCGACCGTCACACCGATCGTGTCAGCCATCTTCCAATCAACGGACTATCTCCTGCGGTCATGCAGCGGTGACTTCTGCCTGCCCGGCGCAACCGGATATCAACCACTGCACGCCGACATGGGTGATTACCGCGATCGCTCGAAAACACCGTTCAGTTCGTTTCACGACCCCCGCGGGTACCTGTCGACGCGCGATCTTCCGTGCCCATACATTTGTGTCAACTTCCTGACCGTCGATTCGACTCGGCTCAATGGGCCGACGCGACAGATCCCCGGTTCGCAGCACTCACGCGCCCCCATTCCCACTTTGGCGGAAGAGCCGGAATGGATGCGACTCAGCACTGTGTGTCCGGTCCCTGCCGGGTCGATCCAAATCCGTGACGTTCGTGCCTGGCATGGCGGGACGCCCAACGTCTCGGATCACGTGCGGGCTATTCCCAACGTCGAGTACTACGCGCCCTGGTTCCGCGAGCCCATGCTGCCCGGGATCACAAAGGCCGACCATCTGCGCCTCTCACCCTTTGCCCAGCATCTCACCCGGTACAGCGTGGCCGACTCTTCCGATGACCTGCTGACCGGCTACACGCTGACTCCACCGCGCTGACGTCCGCGCCGCTTTCGCAAAGAGCCTCCGGGCAATTTTCGCCGCACCGCTATTCGGCCTGCAGATCCCATTCGAAAGATTCGTCCCGATCGAAGGTGGACAGCCAGGTGAGCGCCACCCGGCCACGCTGAACCGTTCCACCGTCTTCTCCATCGGGCAACGAAATCTGGTCGCCGAATGTGGTGGCGACGCGAAACGAACCTTCGTGACCTGGCCGCGGTTCAAGGCTCGCCTTTGCCATTGTGCGACTGGAAGAACGGCCGACTTCGGCCCACGACCACGGGCCGATCTCTTCAAGCGGCAGGTTCGGCACGTTCACATTGAGCACACCGGGACGGGCCGGCGGATGATCAATCAGCCGCTGAACCACCTGCACCGCAATCTGCGCTGCCGATGCCCATAGCTGTGCAGCCAACTGTACGTCGGCACCTTGACCATCGACCTCGCCGGCCACTGACTGGCTGATTGCCACACCGGTGATACCGCCCGTGCGCGCCGTGATTGCGGCGCCCACGGTGCCCGAGTGATATACCGCCCGGCCCACGTTGGCGCCGGGGTTGATGCCTGCGACCACCAGGTCGGGGAGTTCACCGAATACCCCGAGCCGGGTGAACAAGACACACAGCGCAGGAGGACCGGACACAGTGTGAACCGCTCCGGAAAACCCGTCGATGTGTGCACGATGCACCTCGGGGCGAAGCAGATGAAGCGGCCCAACTGCAGCCGATGCGCCCGAGTACTCGGAGTCCGGCGCCACCACGAACACTTCGCCGACGGCTTCGAGTGCCCGGGCAAGCACGTGGAGCCCGACCGAATCAATTCCGTCGTCGTTGGTCACCAAGATCCTCATTCGTCCACCGTACGGCCCCCTGCGCTCCATGACGTGCGCCAACTGCATCATGTGACCGAAACGTCACCGACTGTTTCCCGACATGTACGACGATGTACATCTATGGACTCGCACGTCGATCCGGCCGCCGTGGTCGAACGCCTGGCATTGGACTCGACCTCGTGGGTCGATATCAGCCGGGGATGGCTGCAAGGTGCAGATGAGCTGTTCGATTGTCTTTTTGACACGGTGCCCTGGCGCGCCACTGAGTTATTCCGCTACGAGCGCACCGTCGAAGAGAAACGCCTCAGCGCAGGATGGAGCCGAGGCAAACCGCTCCCCCACCCGGCCCTTGCCGAAGCAACGCGCTGGATTCAGCGCCGATACAAAGTGGAGTTCGCGGGGTTCTCGATGATCCAATACCGCGACGGATCCGACGGCCAGGGATTTCATCGCGATACCGACATGCGGTGGCTCGACGACACCATCATTGCGGTACTCACCCTCGGCGCAACCCGTCCATGGCTGTTGCGACCTCGCGGAAACCGATACGCCGACGCTGGCCATTCGCAACTGCCAATGCAGGCCGCGACGCACGACCTGCAACCCGGCAGCGGCGACCTGTTGGTGATGGGCGGCCGCAGCCAAGCCGACTGGGAGCACTC
>JAYSSK010000224.1:0-8016 GCA_043720595.1 Acidimicrobiia bacterium | reverse complement strand
CGGCGTGGTGGGAAAGATTACTGATTGTCAGCAATCGCCATTTGTGATCAGTCCGTGAACGCTGCGGCTCGCACACTTCGCGGCGCACCGGCCGCCAGATAATCCGTGGTGCCTTGATCCCTCAGTTCGGTAGCCGCTGCGATCAACCCGCCGTATGCCGCCCAGGCCATTGCCCCACCGGTTGACAAGCGCCGCACCCCTGCGGCTGTCAGTTGGGCCACTGGCGGTACTCCTGGCATAGCCAGAATGTTGACCGGCCCGCCAGACTCGTGTACAACCCGACGGATGGAGCCAAGGTCTGTGGTGCCGGGCGCATAGAGCACCTCGGCGCCGGCATTTCGATAGGCGCGCAGACGATCAATCGCACCGTTGAGGTCTCCAGTGCCGTACAGAATCTGTTCGGCGCGAGCCGTGAGCACGACACCGTGTCGCTGGCAGGCGGTGGCAGCGCGGGCGACCCGTGCCACCGCTTCACCCACTGGCAGTATTGCCACAGAGGTGGGGTCGAAGTCTTCGATCGATATCCCCGATGCGCCTGCCTCGGCGAGAAGGTCGATGGTCGTTTCGATGCTGCCCGGGTCGTCGTGGTAGCAGGCCTCGGCATCGACGTTCACCGGAATGTCCACCGCTGCACAGACCGACCTCACGTGCGCGACGAGTTCGTCTCGCGTGACCCGTTGGTCGGGTCTGCCGAACGTTGCAGCCAACCCAGAGCTGGTGGTAGCAAGTGCCGGGAAACCAAGGTGTTGGAGCAACCTGGCAGAACCCACATCGAACGGGTTGGGGATCAGGAAGAGCCCATCGGTGTGAAGGGCTCGGAAGTGTGCGCGAAGTTCAGCTGCGGTCTTGGCCATAGGCGCACCCTACGGCGATTTCGAGATCTCGGGCTCTGAGTTCCATGCTGGCGGATGGTCCTGATGCAGGTTCGCTTGCGGCGTGAGGCCGAGCTCATAGGCTCGGGTCGAGTAGCAGTTTGCCGTTCACCTCTTTGGCAAGGATGCGCCGGTGTGCCTCGCCCGCCTGGTCGAGGGGCAGTACATCATCGATCGGCACGTGTAGGCGGCCAGAAGCGATGTCTGCGAACAATGCAGCGTATGCCTCAGTGCGCTGCTCTGGCGTGAGGATGAGCCCACCATACCCAAGCAGTTGAGTTCCCTTGCGATAGAATGTGCGCATATCAAACGAGACCGCTGTGTCGGCCGATGTGCCGAAATTGACGATTCGGCCGGCTGGTGCGACAACGTCGACACACGCACCGGTGAACGGCCCGCCCAACCCCTCGACAACCACGTTCGGTACTGCGCCCTCCAGCGCTGCGGCGAGGTCCGCTGCATTGCGTGCGACGATCGCCCTTGCGCCTGCGGCCGTTATGCCGGCTGCCTTTTCGGCCGAGGATGTCTGGCCGATCACCGTTGCGCCTGCGTTACGTGCCAGCTGGAGCGCAACGCCACCGACACCGCCGGACGCTCCCAGTACAAGGACAGTGTCCTTCGGCCCGACCTGGCCGAGCGTCCGGACACACATCCACGCAGTGATGCCGGCGACGGTAATGGCTGCTGCCTGTTGAAGGTCGACACCATCTGGCACGTCGATCAGGTTTGCGGGAGAAGTCAGAACCTGGTCGGCGTAGGTCCCGCCGTTTGCGATGCCTACGCCGCTGATGATGACCACCGTGCCATCTGCTCGACGGCCGACGCCCTCGACTCCTGGGGTGTGTGGCTGCGGCGTGACCCCGGCAAAGTTGCCGCGAGACACCCAGATGTCGAGCGGGTTCACGCTGGCGTAGACAAGGTCGATCACTTCTTGTCCTGGTCCGGCAACCGGAGCCGGGACATCGGTGACGAGTAGGGGGGAACCGTAGGAGGCAACTTGAATCGCGCGCATGACCGATCATGGCACCCGCTGCGCACGTGGACCAGCGAGGGACCTGCCTACACCCGCTGTACCCGGAGATGAGCGTTGTGTTCAGCTGGAACGAGCGTCGCAACGGTTCGTCGGATTCAGCCGACGCTGTGGGACAGAGCCAGCATCAGGCCGAGGCAGATGATGCACATGCCGCCAGCGCCGATCAACCGCTCGATGCGCCGTGGTGAAACGGCTGCCCAGGAGCGAATCGAGCCCCCGGCGAAACTCCACGAGGTGTCGCTCACTGCCGACAACACGAAGTACACGGCCAGCAGGACCAGCATCTGGACCACGACGTGCCCGCGGCCCGAGTCCACGAACTGTGGCAGGACAGCTGCAAAGAACACGATGATCTTCGGGTTCGTCGCTCCGACCAAAAAGCCCTGCCGGGCGATCCGTCGACGCCCGGCAAGAGAATCCGATTCGGTGTCGACCTCCGACATTTCTCGATGCAGCAAGGTTTTGGCGCCGATCATCACGAGGTAGAACGCACCGCCCAGCTTCACCAGCGTGTACAGCAGCGCCGACTGAGCGATCAGCGTTCCCAGGCCGAACGCGGCGAGGAGTCCCTGGAACGTGGTGCCCACAGTGTTGCCGGCGGCGGCAGCGAGCGCAGCGGGACGACCGACCGTCAATGCCCTACTCACGATGAACATCACACTTGGGCCTGGGACAACCACAATCAGGGCCGTGGTCATTGCAAACGTCATCACCAGTTGTGTGTTGATCATCGCTGTGTTCATGCAGTTCACGATGCGCTTGTTGGGACGCAGTCACCACTCACGCAACCCTCACATCACCCTCACATCGCCCGACGGTTACGTGCCTCCGCTTGCAAAAGGGCTACGCGACGCTGGGGTCGAGGGTGGACTCTCAGCGGTGGGAACTGAGCAGGGTTTCGAGGCCCAGTGTCACCGCCAGGTCTTCAGCCTGTCCGCGCCACTCGGCCGCCCGAGAACGAGACCCGGGGCTCATTGCGCTTCGGACCTCGGCCACCCTGGCAAGTTCCAGCAGCGTTCGCACGCGATACGGGCGACCGTTCATCTCGTCTTCCACGACGAGCGCCCGATGGAGGTGCGCCTCGGCTTCGTCGAGGTGGCCGAGTACCCGGTTGAGTGCGCCGATGTGGTGGTCGATGGGTCCAATCCAAGCCCCCACTGCGGCAACCCGAACAACCCGAACCCCGAGGGCGACGTGTTTAAGCAGGGCGTCGCGAAGAACGGGCGCATGAGCCGCGCTTCCTGACATGCCGCACGCCCACGACAGCATGCCCAGAACGGGCAGACGTTCAGCGCTGAGATACGACCAGTTGCGTGCAAGGGTTCGGCCCTCCACCCCAATCTGCTCGTCCAGCAATTGATCCGCAAACGTCCAGTCTCCTGCTGCCGCAGCGACGGCCGCTAGAGCTGCCTCGAACGTTGCCAGCTCGGCGAAGTCGGAGCGAACCGCCTGCATCATGTCCAACGTAGGGCCGACCAATCCGTTGTCAACTGATCGGAGCCCAGAGTTTGCGAAGTACACCCAGCTGAAGTTTCCGTCTTCGATCATCGCTGCGTGCCGCAGCGCTTCCTGTCCGGATGCCTCGGCATCGTCATAGCGACCCTCGATCTGAGCAACGGCTGCGATCATGTTCGACGACAGTGCCAGTTCGTAGGGGCGACGAAGCTGCTCGGCGATTCGACGGTATTCATCGACAGCCTGTCGAAATCGTGCAGCTTCTCCGAGTTCAAGCGCGGACCATACCTGGCGGTACCAGCCGGTGGACAGCGCGGGCAGGTCTCTTCGTTGGGTGGCGGCAACGATGATCTTGCGCGCGAGCTGGCCGAGCGGCAATGGGTCGTCAACGACGAGTGAATCGCGGAGGTGTCCGAGCGCCATTACCAACTCGTCAGAGACATTGTTGGCGGCCACGGCCTCCAACACCTGCGCTGCTGCTTCGTTGCGACGTTTGTCCGCTTCGTCGGTGTTGACGAAACCGAGCTGTCGGCGAAGGGTGGCCAATACCGCTGGACGCAACACCATCTCTTCTGGTCCGAGTTTGGCGATTGCTGCTTCAAGTTCGCCGATGCGTTGCTGGTCGCTGAAGGTGTACCGCACGCTGGCGGACAGGCCGAGCGCGGCGCGCGCAAACACATCGGCGGCGCCTGCTTCGTCGGCGAGTTTCAATGCCTGCTCGAGGTACGTGTTTCCCTCGGCCAACCTACCGGTGGACGCAACCGCCGAGCCGAGGCGGACGAGCGTGTCCGCGTGTTCTGCAGTCGGTCCGTCCCAGAGAGCCTGAGCTCGTTGATAGCAAGCGATTGCTTCATCGACGGCAGCCGAGGCGGCCGCTGCGTCGCCTGCGCGGACCGACCACTGCGCTGCGATGGCCCGGGCCGACTGATCAGTCAGGGCAACCAAAGCCCAATGCCGGGCTACTTTGACGATCTCGGCCGACGAATCCGGATCTCGCTGCTCCAAGGCAGTGGCCGCCGAGCGATGTAGGACGAGGCGACGAAGCCGTGGAGTTGCGTCGTACACGGTTGCGGCTACCAAACCGTGCGAGAAGATAAGGCTGCTGGCGCTCTGTTCGAGCACGAGACCGGACAGGAGCGCGTCTTCCAAAGCTCCGAGGAAGTCTTCTCCGGTGACCGAGACAAGTTGTCCAGCGAGCTGTGGGTCGAACGTCTGGCCCAGCACGGCGCCACCGCGCAGCAGTGATTGGGCGTCTTTCGACAGGCCGGCGACACGCAATTCGATGGTGCTGCGAATCCCGTCGGGGACAAGCGACGTGTCGTCGGTTCCGTCGAAACCGCGATGCAACAGGTGTTCGGTCAGCTCTTTGATGTAGAGCGGGTTGCCGTTCGTTGCGGTGGTGACGGTATCGATCAAGGCAACTGACGTTGCGGAGCCGGCGAGCGTCGTGACCAAGTCTGCAAGATCTGAGCGGTCTAGCCCGCCAAGTTGAATCCTCTCGACCGTACAATGGCGGCGTAACTCGCTAAGTGCAGCGTTCGTCTGTGCGGTGAGGTCCGTGGAACGAATCGTTCCGATGAACATCAGGTCCCGAAGTTCGGGCTGGCGGACGAGGAACGACAACAGCGCGAGCGCGCCCGGGTCGGCCCAGTGCAGATCGTCGAGCAACATCAACGTTGGCCCTACAGAGATCAATAGTGTGCTTACTGTCTCGAACAACAGGCGACGCTCGAAGGCAGGGTCCGAGCTGTTCGGGAGCAATGCGTCTCCGCCAGCTTCGAGCAGGCCAGGGACAAGCCTTCCAAGATCGCGGAACGTCTTCGGAATGCTGCCGTCGAACCGCCCGAGCGCAGCGCGGACTGGTTCGACGAACGTTTCGTATGCGCCAAGCTGTTCGGGGGTGGAACTACCGCGCAGGATGGTCAC
Organism: Acidimicrobiia bacterium; assembly: GCA_043720595.1. Lineage (GTDB taxonomy): Bacteria > Actinomycetota > Acidimicrobiia > Acidimicrobiales > JANYDT01 > JANNBN01. The sequence continues at coordinate 2,730 of JAYSSK010000224.1, read as the reverse complement.
GTTTTCCGCAGCCAGGTCGGCGGCGAATTCTTCGGCCAGTGTGGTCTTGCCAACCCCGGCCTCTCCGATGAGCAGCACAACTTTCGTCGACCTGGTCCAGGTGTTGTGGAGCATTTGGCGTTCGATCAGCCGGCCCACGAAAGTGCGGTCGACGGAGGCTGGTGGGTTGTTCCTGGGTACGGCTTCGCCGGTGCGGATGAGTTCGGCCGGAATGACGAGTGGAGGGGCGGAATGCTCGGTGTGGGTTGCCGCAGCAATGAGCGCGGACCGCTGGTCGGAATCGAGTTGGAGGGCATCGCACAGTAGCCCGACCGTGTTCAGCCGCGGGCTTTTGCGGCGACCGGCTTCGAGGGCAGCCACGCCCGTGGCACTAATTCCGGATCGTTCCGCAAGGCGTTCCTGGGTGAGACCTGCGGAAATGCGCAATCGGCGAAGGAGCGCGCCGAAGGGTTCCGTCGTGGGCACAAATGCCACGGTACAGGTTTGTGTTGCGGTCGCTGAACCAGCTTCTGCCACATGTGCGTGGAGCCCGAGCCCGCTCACCTACTCAGAGGTCGAGCCGTTCAATCGGTTGGCCGGTAATCGCAGCAATGAGCTCAAAGTCCTTGTCGACATGCAACACGGTGAGTCGCGAAAGCTCTGCGGTCGCAGCGATGAACAGGTCCGGAATCGAAGCGGCGCGGTGCTGGCCGCGGTCTGCGAGCATCATCTGCATCTCAACAGCTCGGGCTTCGATCGCAGGAGTCATGTGTTCGACCGGCATCGACGATATAGGCGGCTCCTGAAGCGTGCTGTGGTGGTCGGCGCCGTTGCGCGTCGAGAAACCGACTTCAAGCAATGTCACCGTCGAGATCCTGACCAGGCCGCGCTGGATGCGTGAAAGCCAGTTGTCACTGGCATCGTGTATTCGGTTCAGTGCCGACTTGTCGATGAGCCAGCTGGTCACCGCCACGCGGCCGCCAATATCTCGGCGTTCGCCAAGTCGGCAGTGCGTTCTGCGAAACGTTTCAGCTGTTCGCGTGTCAACGCTGGCCCTTGTTGGTCGGCGAGGAGCCGACGCAAGTATTCGGCACGAGTTTGGCCGGTCCGTTGCGCGTTTGCATCGAGCGCCGCGACAACTTCGTCGGGTACGTCCCGAATGAGGATATCAGGCATGTCTTCGACGATATCACTCGCATGGTCGAACGTTCGAGGGATAGAACCTGGGCATGCGAATCTCCTGTGCCTTTCCGCCGCTCCCGGACACGCCTCGTCACATAGCCGTGGCGGAATCGCTCGGCTATCACACGGCGTGGGTGTACGACACGCCGGCGCTGCAGCTCGACGTATGGATGACGCTCGCGCTTGCAGCGGTGCGAACCGAACGAATCACACTTGGTCCTGGCGTCATGATTCCATCGTTACGTCATCCGATGGTGACGGCTTCGGCGATTGCGCATTTGGTCCAGCTCATTGGCGCTGACCGGGTAGTGGTCGGAGTCGGAACCGGGTTCACCGGACGGCGTGCAATGGGGCAGAAGCCGTTGCGGTGGGGTCACATGCCCGGCAACATCGAGACGGTGCAGTCGCTGCTGCGAGGCGAGACGGTGGAGGTTGAGGGGCGGAACGTGAAGATGTTGCACGGTGCAGGACAAGCTCCGGCCAGGCCAATCGCGGTCCGGTGGGTGCTTGGCGTCAACGGGCCGAAAGGGCTGGACACGGCCGCGTCGATGGGCCTCGGGGTGTTCAGCAGTCGACCCCGCGTTGGTAGTTCATACGCGAACGTACCATCGGCGACATTGCTCGGGTTCGGCACGGTGGTGCGCGATGGCGAGTCGCTTGAATCGGAACGTGTGTGGGAAACGGCCGGAGCAACCGCTGCAGTGGCGTATCACGCGTTTCTAGAGCAGGGCGATGCGCGGTTGGAATCTTTGCCGAATGCTCAGCGCTTTATCGATCTGGCGACCGCGGTGCCGGAGGAGGTGCGCCACCTCGTGTTGCACGAAGGGCATTTGACGCGGATGAACGACATCGATCGTCAGGTCGTGACCCCCGCGGCTGCCGCGTCGATTTCACCGTTGACGGGAACCATCTCGCAGATCCGTGCGCGCGTCGAGGACCTTGTCGGAGGCGGGATGACGGAGATCGCATTCCAGCCCGTAGGCGACATCGAAGCGGAACTCGCGACAATGGCCGAGGCTCTTGCCCCGTGGATGTGATCGGGTCCCAGGAGAACGACATGGCGCAAACTGAAAACACGACTGTGTTCACCGCGAAGCGTGTCATCACAATGGACTCGAACCGTCCGAGCGCTGAGGCTGTTGCCGTACGCGACGGTCGCGTCGTCGCGGTCGGTTCACTCGACGAGGTCCGAGGCGCTCTCGGCGCTCGTCCGATGACCGTCGATGGACGCTTCGAGGATGCGGTTCTGATCGCTGGGCTCATCGATCAGCACCTTCATCCGCTCCTTGGTGCGAGCACGCTCACGACGGAGGTGATTGCACCCGAGGACTGGGTACTTCCGGCCCGCACACACCTCGCGGCGAACGATGCAGACGAGTACGACGGACGACTTCGCGAGGCACACCACCGGCTCGCCGATGGCGAGTGGCTGTTCTCGTGGGGCTATCACAAGCTGTGGCATGGCGAGATGGACCGTGCACGTCTTGATGCGATCACAGGCGACCGTCCAACTGCGATCTGGCAGCGTTCGTGTCACGAGTGGTTCCTCAACACCGCGGCAATCGACGC
>JAYSSK010000223.1:0-8026 GCA_043720595.1 Acidimicrobiia bacterium | reverse complement strand
CCGTACTGCGTCGTGCCTCGTGCGTCGTATCCATGTATGCACCTTTCGCTGCGCCCAAGGCGCTACCAGGAAGTCGACGTACCTTGGTGACTTGGCAGCCACGCGCATTTTCTCGTGGCACCGGAAACCAGCGGAGTCCGGTACCAAGCCGCGCAGGACCCGCATCTCCGGTAGCCGAAGTGTTGATGTCGCCCGTAACGAAGTCGGCTCGCAAGCGTGAGTGCCCACTCCACTAGTCGACGTTCAGTGGTCGAAATCCATGGCGTCGCGTACGAGAACGGCTGCGTCGACCCGACGGCTCCCGTGTCCAAATTCACGGTCTCCGTGCGGACCCGCGCTTGACTACGCACGGAATGGGATGAAAGATCTCGCACCAGTAGGGAATTTGCCCGACGGAAGAGGTCGTTATGTTCATAGCCAAGACGAAGCAAATAATTGCAATTGCCACCGGCGTGGCCATGGTTGCCCTGATCTTGCCGGGCTATGCGTCGGCCGCAGACCCGCAGCCAACACTGCAATTCGCCTGCGCGTTGAAGAGCAACGGCCTTCTGCGCTACGTGACGGGCTTGAACGACTGCAGGACGAAGCAGGAGATTCCCGTGACCGTCGTGCCGGGGCCGACGAATTTGTGTATCAAGCCGGACGGCTCCGTCCGGTTCGTGAACAACCCGAGCGACTGCGGCAGCGGTCCGCCTCTCAACCGAGGCACGCCGCTGACCCTACCTTCCAGCACACCTGCGTACTTCTGTGCAAAAATAGGTTCCGGCGTGCTCCGCTACGTCGCGAACCCAACATCGTGCAGAAGCGATGAAATCGCGCTCGCCGTCGCAAACCACAGTCCGACCGACATCGCACTGTCCAACGCGAGTGTCCCCGAGAACCAACCGGTTGGCACGAGCGTCGGCACGTTTGGTGCGACGGACCCCGACCCGAGCCCGTCGTTCACGTTCGCCCTTGTCGCTGGAACGGGCTCGACCGACAACGCGTCGTTCACGATTGTCGGCACCACCCTCAAGACAGCCGCGACCTTCGACTTCGAGACGAAGAGTTTGTACTCCATCCGGGTCCGAGTCAGCGACGGCCTCGGCGGCATCTATGAGGAGGTCTTCGCCATTTCGGTCTCGGACGTGGTCGAGAACGCCCCGCCGACCGACGTCGCACTCTCGAATGCTTCCGTCGCTGAGAACCTGGCTGTTGGTTCCGCTGTTGGCACACTCTCCTCGACCGATCCGACCGCGGGCGAAACCTTCACTTACACCCTCGTCGTCGGCACAGGTTCGTCCGACAACGCGAAATTCCAGATTTCCGGTGCCACCCTCCAGACCAACGCCGTGCTCGACTTCGAGGCGGGAAGCACGTTGAGCGTCCGGATCCGCACAACCGACGCCAGCGGTGGAATCTTCGAGAAGGCCTTCTCGATCACCGTAACCAACGCCAACGACGCGCCGACGAACATCGCGCTTTCGAACGCAAGCGTTTCGGAAGCTTCCGCTGTGGGCACGACGGTCGGAACCCTTTCGGCGTCGGACCAGGACGTGAGTGATACGCACACCTTCACGCTGGTTGCAGGTACCGGGTCAACCGACAACACAAAGTTCCAGATCGTCGCTAACGCGCTGAAGACCAACGCGGTGCTCGATTTCGAGACCGCCCCGAACCTGTCGGTACGCGTTCGCGCCGATGACGGCAACGGTGGGCTCTTCGAGAAGGCGTTTGCCATCACGGTGACGGACGCCGCCGAGAACAGCCCGCCGACCGACATCACCCTCACGCCGTCCAGCGTCGCCGAAAACCAACCATTAGGGACATCCGTCGGCACACTCGCGGCCGTCGACGTGGATGCCGGGCAGACGCATACGTTCAGCCTGCAGTTGTCCGGTTGTGCCGGCAGCTACCCCGACTCGTCGTCGTTTACTGTCGTTGGAACGGCATTGAAGACGGCAGCGAGCTTCAACTTCGAGGTCAAGAATTCGTACACGGTATGCCTGCGTGCAACTGACAACGGGTCGCCCGTGGAGTCGTTCGACAAGGTCATCACCATCAGCGTGACGAACCAGAACGACGCGCCCGTCGGCGTTCAGGACGACTACTCCGGGGCTATCGGGAACACCCTTGCAGTGCTCGGCGTGAGCGGAACCGGTCCGCACGTCGTCCTCACGGGCAACGTCCTCCTCCAGAACGACACCGATGAGGACGTACCGGCACAGCCCTTGACCGTGGTCGCAGCGACCGTGGCCTCAACCGGGGGCGGGACCGTCACCATCAACGCGAACGGGAGCTTCACGTACCTTCCCGGAGTCGCCGACAAGAACCTGCTCAATGACTCCTTCACGTATCAAGTGACCGATGGCATCGCGACGGTCAATGGCACGGCCACGGTCGACGTGGCCAACGTCCTCGTGTGGTACGCCAACTCGGCCCTCGGATCGAACGGCGATGGTCGTTCGAGTTCGCCGTTCAACAGTCTCTCGTCCCTGCAGGGCGGTGCCGATCCCGACGATGTCGGCGACCTGATCTTCCTGTACCAGGGGAGCTACGCCGGTGGTCTCGTGCTCGAGGACAGCCAGCAACTGCTCGGCCAGCCTGAAGGGCTCGTCGTCAACAATGGCATTGGGAACGTCACGCTCGTCGCCGTCGGCGGAACGAACCCGACGATCACGAATGCGTCCGGCAACGGCATCACGCTTGCTCAAGACAACACTGTCAAACGTGTGAACGTGGCGTCGACAAGTGGCGACGGCATCTCAGGCATTGGCGTGAACACTGCGACGATCGGTCCCGACATCACGATTTCAGGAACGACCGGCGACGGCATTGATCTGAACGGAGGCAACGGCACCATTGATGTCGGCGCAGCGTTGCAGAACACGGGCGGCGAACAGGTGCGTGTCGCAGGGCGATCCGGTGGAACGACATCGTTCACGGGCGCGATCAGCGGGACTGGCACCGGCGTCCTTCTCAGCGTGAACGCCGGAGCCACGATCAACTTCAGCGGTGGCGTTGCTCTGTCGACAGGATCGAGCGATGCTTTCGCCGCGAGCGGTGGAGGTACGGTCTCCGTTTCAGGACCCGCAAACACGCTGGCGACAACGACCGGTGCGGCGCTCAGCGTCGTCAACACCGGGATCGGCGCTGCGGGCCTTACCTTTCGCAGCGTTTCGTCGTCAGGCGCAGCCACCGGAATCATCCTCAATGGCACAGGCTCCAGTGGTGGACTGACCGTCACCGGAACGGGAAGCGCCGGGACGGGTGGCGTGATCCAGAACGGGGCAACGGGCATCAGCCTCACAAACACCACCAACCCGTCGTTCAGCTGGATGCAGATCAACGACCATTCCGACTTTGCCATCCGAGGCACATCGGTCGTCGGATTCGTTCTGGCTGACTCGGTGATAAACGGCACCAACGGATCCGATCCCGGTGCCGACGAAGGAGCGGTGCGGTTCACAGAACTCACCGGGACTGCGACCGTGACGAACTCCGCCGTCGGCGGAGGCGTAGAGAACAACTTCACCGTCATCAACACGACTGGCTCTCTGAACCGGATCACGGTGAACGGCTCGACGTTCGGGTCGATGTCGGCGACTACTGGTGATCATGCGCTCCTCATCGAGAGCCAGGGCACCGCGGTCATCAACTCCACCGTCACGAACAACACGTTTACGGCAGCGCGCGGTACTCACATCAACCGCGTCCTCAACTCTTCGATGCCGTCCGACACCGTGATCACCGGCAACATCATCTCGAACGCCGGGGTCGCCCCGGTGAGCGGAGGCGGCGCGGCAATCCGCGTGGTCGGCGGGAACAACACAGGCATCAATGCGTCTGCGACGTTCAACGTTGCCAACAACACGATGCAGGATTCACTCGGTACGGCAATCGCCGTGAACAAGTTGGGTGGCACGGGGGTCTTCAGCGGATCGATCACGGGCAACACGATCGGAGTCGCGGCAACCGCGAACTCCGGCTCGTCGCAGGGCTCCGGCATCTTCATGCTTACTGATGGCGGAGGTAGCTACACCGCGACCGTGACCGGTAACACCGTTCGTCAGTATGGCAACTACGGCATCATCCTTCAGACGGGCGGTAGCGGCACGATCGGCAGCGGCACCCTGAAAGCGACCGTGACCGGGAACGTTGTGACCAACCCGGGAACCCTGGTGTTCGCGAAGAACGGAATCCACCTGAATGCCGGTGTCACCGTCGGCGACACCTACGGGGTCTGCCTGGCGCTCACGTCGAATGCGATCACGGGCACGAGCACCGACGGCGGTACGGACTTCCGGCTGCGTCAGCGGCAATCGACGACGGTCGCCCTGCCCGGCTACGGCGGCGCGAATAACGACCTGGCGGCTGTGGTTGCCTTCGTCCAGGCGAACAACGGTGGCAGCCCGTCCGGGGCGGCCACGGTCTCCGGATCGGGCGGCGGTTTTGTTGGCACTGCCTGTTAAATGCAGAATGTTCTTGCTACCTGAGTTCCATACCCCGAAAGGAAGACGTCAATGGCTGAACCGTTCTTGAGCGAGATCCGGATCATGAGCTTCGGCTTCCCCCCGCGAGGGTGGGCGCTGTGCAACGGTCAACTCTTGCCGATCAACCAGAACCAGGCGCTGTTCTCGCTCCTGGGAACAACGTTCGGCGGCGACGGGAGGGTGAACTTCGCGCTGCCCGACTTCCGTGAACGAACGCCGATCCATCCCGGAAGCGGCCATACGTTGGGCGAGCGCGGAGGTGAGCAGGCGCACACGCTGTCGGCAGCCGAGATGCCCACGCACACGCACGTCGCACAGGCTTCGTCCAGCTCCGTCGGAGCCGTCGGTCTTCCGACGAACGCTGTGCTCGGGCCGGTGAACAGCGCCTACCACTCACCCGCGTCGCTCACCGCGCTGAATCCTGCGAGCGTAACGACCGTTGGAGGCAGCCAGCCGCATTCGAACATGCAGCCGCACCTCGCTCTGAATTTCTCCATCGCCCTCCAGGGCATTTTTCCGTCGCCGAACTAGTCACCAGGAGATTGCCATGGCACAGCCCTACGTCGGGGAAATCCGTATGTTCGCCGGCAACTTCGCCCCAGCGGGGTGGATGTTCTGCGAAGGTCAGCTCCTACCGATCAGTGAGAACGAGACGTTGTTCCAGCTGATAGGCACGACCTACGGAGGAGATGGGCAGAGCACGTTCGGGTTGCCCGATCTCCGCGGTCGTCTTCCGGTGCATTTCGGAAATTCTTTCACTCTCGCTCAGACTGGCGGTGCGGAGAGCACCACCCTCACGGTCCCCCAGATCCCGGGACACACTCATGCGCTAGCGGCATCGACAGCAAGCGGGAACGCATCCTCGCCGCAGGGCAACGTGGTCGCCCAGACAGACGGAACGATTTCGCTCTACATCAGTGATCCGCCGGGTGTCGACATGCATGCTGCCGCGCTCGGTGCCACCGGCGGGAGCCAGCCGCACACAAACTTGCAGCCTTACCTCTGCATCGATTTCATCATCTCGCTGTTCGGTATTTTCCCGTCGCCAACCTGAGAGAGAGCCATGGCCGATCCATTCGTTGCAGAAATCAGGATGTTCCCGTTCAACTTCGCGCCCAAGGGTTGGGCCTGGTGTGACGGGCAGATCTTGCCGTTATCGCAGAACACTGCCTTGTTCTCTCTCCTCGGTACGACCTATGGGGGAGACGGCAGTACGAACTTCGCGCTCCCCAACCTGCAAGGTTCGGCACCGATGCACCCGGGCCAGGGACCGGGTCTCTCTTTGCGCAGCCTCGGTGAGTCCGGCGGAACGGACACGGTGACGCTGTTGGCGAGCGAGATCCCGGTACACCAACACAAGCTGCGAGCATCGTTCGATCCCGGTGACCTGTTCGCCCCCGGGCCAACCGCGAGTCTTGCCTCGTCGACAGGAGCAGCCGCGTATCAGCCGTCGACGGCTGGCGCTGTGCAGATGGCACCCCAAGCGGCAGCCACCGCCGGTTCGAGCCAGCCGCACAACAACTTGATGCCGTACCTAACGGTGTATTTTTCGATCGCCTTGCAGGGTGTGTTCCCGCCTCGAACCTGACGGGGTCGATCGCTCGGCGGTTTCCCTGCGAACCGAGCACGACGACGACTGGGAATTCGTCGTCGGCTTGTACGCTTCGACGCGAGCCGACGAACTAGCACCCGTTCCCTGGCCGGATCAGGCGAAGGGCGACTTCCTTCGGTCCCAATGCGAGCTACAACGAGACCACTACCGGCGGTACTACCCCGGAGCGCGGTTCGCGATCATTGACTGCAATGGTGTCCCTATCGGGCGGCTGTATGTGCATGAAACTGCGGCGGAATTCCGGCTGATGGACATCGCTCTCATACCGCAGGAGCGCGGCAAGGGCATCGGGACCCCAATCGTCGTAAAGCTGCTGGAGTCGGCCGCACGCCGAGGGATACCAGTGACGCTTCATGTCGAGCCCGACAATCCAGCACAGCGAATGTACGCGCGCCTCGGATTTCATTTGATCGAGGAACGTGGCGCGTACCATTTCCTCCGATGGGAACCTCAAAGCGGCGTTTCGGAGGTCTGAGTTCGCGATTCCAGTTAGGCCTTGCCTCGTCGACGACTGCCCGCGTCCGCTGTCCACCACGACTTCTGATCGACGTCGCAGTCCAGCGAGATCGGCCAGCCCTTGTAGCCGAGCACCGTCGCAAGCGTCCCCGCGTTCGAGACCGACAACGACGACACGCCGTAATGGTTGCTGAAGTCGGTGTGAACGGCCCAGTTCTTCCCTACGTCACTTGAGACGAGGATCTTGCCGTCTGCGGTTCCACGATAGGTACGGCCAGCGATTTCGACCTGCAGGGGATCGTTTTTGGGGCTCGCCGCTTTGGCCATCCCCACCCCCAGAACCTGCACACCGGTCGCTCCGAGCGCGAGCATTCCACTCAACTTCAAAAACTCTCGTCTATTCATGGCAGTGCCTTTCCTGTTCGGTAGCTGTGTTGCCCCGATGATCCTACGCGGATAGTCACTCTGGGCAACTGGGACTCTTCCCCAACTGTTGTGGAGAGCTGTCCGAGCTACGTTCTTCGAGTGAGCAGTTTCTCCGCCGATGACTTCGAACCCCACCAGTCCACGACGTTCGATACGGAAGGCGTCTCCCTCGTCCTCGTCGGCATCGATCGGCTGGCGCCACAACCACATGCTCCTCGCCATCATCCATTCACGCTCCTCTTCATCGGGCCCAACGAGCAGGTCCTGACGCAGGGCACGTATCGTCTCCGCCATCCGGAAATGGGTCAACAGGAGATCTTCCTCGTGCCACTCGGCCCGGGACCGGAGGGGCCGACTCGCTACCAAGCGGTGTTCAACTGAACCCCGGGGGCATGCACTGATCATGACGGTGCGGCATGACTGTCGGAGACACGAGGTCCACGAACGAGAACGCGTTCCGCTGTCGGGCTCCGCCTGCCGCGTGCAGCACGAGCTGCTTCGCGTGGGGTCTTCGAGCAGCGTCCGATATTGGAGTGTGTAGGCCGGGGAGCGGTCGACCCCAGGACGGGGCTCGGAGACGCCCGAAACCTCATCGCCGACGGAACGAGCGAGCAGGACGACGAGCAATGGCATCTGTTCCTGCTGGAGGAACTCCTCGCCGACGAGCCATCACGCCTCGGTTGGTGCGGCACCATGCCATCCCGCAGATACTGGCGTTCGGCTACTTCCAACTCAGTTGGATGCTCCATGCGGTCCAGCCGACATGGTCCTACCGCCTCAATGCCGACTTCGAGGATCACGCAGAGCATGAATATGCACTCGCCGTCCAGGAGAACCACGCATGGGAGACGACGCCGGTGCGAAGCTCCTTCGACGCAGACTTTGGTCGATACGAAAGTCTCGCCGAGCTCAGCGACGTCGAAGAACCCGGCCTCGGCAAGCGTCGCTTTCACCAATCTCGTCGATTGCGAGCAGCGTCGTGGCGGCCGTGTTCAACACGATGTGAACGCGTGGTTCCTTGAGCTTGTACTCGATCGCGAACTGCACTTCGGGCGCAGAG
>JAYSSK010000222.1:0-8055 GCA_043720595.1 Acidimicrobiia bacterium | reverse complement strand
CCCGGACCAGGTGTCGCGGCACGCTCCGGCGTACACTCCGCCCCATGTCACCAAGCGGCGACCAACAGCAAACATCCTCAGACTTGTTTGGCACCACGACTGGTGACCTGCCCGACGAACTGACCGCAGCACTCGACGATGCCGACTTGCGGGTGCTGTTGATGTGCCTGCTCCACCTGACCGGTGACCGGCGATGGATGCAGCCACCGTTCATCCCGCGCCGAGACGTGCGGCTGATCGCGGACCCGCAGTCCGGCTTCACCGACGAGTTGGCCGCCGAGATCCGCGATGCCATTCGGCAATTGGTGCACAACGGATCGTTCGCCCGCCCGGCCATCACCGACCCCGGCGACGAACTCCTCGCCGACATGATGAACGTCTGCCTGGGCGAACAGGTACCGGCGGAGTACCTGCCCATGGTCCGCATCGACATGGGCTTCGACGCCGGTGAGGTCAACTGGCCCGACGATCTACCCGATGCGCTCGAATCACACGACTCCGAGCCTGGCACCACCACGGTGCTCATCATCGGGGCTGGCATTTCAGGCCTGTGCATTGCCAGGCAGTTACGCCGCCTGGGGATCGGATTCCGCATCGTCGAAAAGAACCCTCAGGTCGGCGGGACCTGGTTCGAGAACCGCTACCCAGGCTGCGGGGTGGACACGCCGAACCACTTCTACAGCTACTCCTTTGCACCCAACCCGAGCTGGACCCACTTCTTCTCTCACCGCGATGAACTGCTGGGTTACGTCCAGACCGTCGCGGCCAAGCAAGCACTCACCGACCTGGTGGAGTACGAGACCGACGTGCAACAGGTCACCTGGTCTGACGCAGAGCAACGCTGGAACGTCTCGGTCTCCGCCCCTGACGGTGAAAACACGATCAGCGCCCGCGTTGTTGTCGGTGCCATCGGCCACTTCAACCGTCCGGATACTGCAACGTTTCCCGGCCAGGATCGCTTCACCGGTCCTCTGTTCCACACCGCCCGTTGGCCAGACGACCTGGACCTCACGGACAAGCGGGTCGCCATCATCGGCACCGGCGCATCGTCTATGCAGATCGTTCCTGCCATCGTCGATACCGTACGCGCGCTGACAATCTTCCAACGGACTCCGCAATGGGCGCGCAACGTGCCGCATCTCAACGACCCGGTGCGACCTGCCGAAGAGTGGCTATTCCGCAACCTCCCCTACTACGGCACGTGGACGCGCTTCACACAGTTCTGGCGATACGGCGACGGCCTGCTTCGCTTCCTGAAGAAAGACCCGGACTGGCCACACCCGCAGCGCAGCTTGAACCGCATCAACGACCGTCACCGCCAGGAGATGACCGACCACATCCTGCAGCAGCTGGACGGACGGCCCGACCTGATCGACAAATGCGTTCCCACTTACCCTCCATACGGAAAGCGGATCCTGCTGGACAAGGGCTGGTTCGCTGCGCTGAAACGCCCGAACGTGACGCTGGAAACCGACACCATCACCGGCCTGGACGAGACCGGAGTTCTCACCGCTGACGGCACCCATCACGACGCAGACGTTGTTGTGGTCGCCACCGGCTTCAACGTCACCGACCATGCAGCACGCCTCAACATCACCGGTTGCGACGGCTTGCGCCTCGCAGACGACTGGGCGGATGACAACCCCACTGCCCACCTCGGCATCACGGTCCCAGGGTTCCCCAACTTGTTTCTGATGGGTGGGCCAAACACCAACGCCGGTCACGGCGGCAGCGGCTTCCTGATGGCCGAGGCGCAGACCCGCTACATCACGTCGTGCATCGTGGCGTTACTCAAGTCAGGGCACACCGCCATGGAAGTCCACGCTGCGGTACGAGATGAGTACGTGCAGCGAATCGACGCCGAACACGAAACGCTGATCTGGACGCACCCTGGTATGTCCACGTACTACCGCAACCGGTTCGGGCGCGTCGTGTCACCCATGCCGTTCCGCCTCATCGACTACTGGCACTCCACCCGCGCCGTTGACCCAGCCGAGTTCGTTTGGTTGTGACTCTTCGGGCACGAAAAAGTGGGATTGGGTAGCCCGACCTCTCCATTGTCCGATCGATTTCGTGATCTTTCACTCCCGTCCGGCCGAGCAGCCTGAATCGCCTAACCTTGACTGGTCCATCAGCCTCACCCTTTTTCGGAGACGATTCCAGTGGCCATCCGCGCCAAGCTCACGACCGCAGCAGAACTCGCAGCAGCTGCGACCGCCGCCAAGAACGCCGGACCAAAGGCAGAACGTTCCGAGGAAGAGAAAGCGAAGCGCAAAGAGCGCGTCGCCCAGGCCAAAGACGCACTGGCACGTTCCACCACGCTCAAGGGCGACCATGTTGCACCAGCGCGCGCTGCCCTCAAGCTGTTCCTGCAGAACCTCAACAACCCACGGCAGCCTGAAGACGCAGCGTTCGGTGCGCTCATCGAAGCGCCGTTCACCGCTCCGCCCAAGAAGAAGACCAACGAACGTCGCTTCTGAGCCTCGGCCAAACGTACGTGGCTGAACACTCCTCCGAGCCGCTCGCGCAATCCGAGCCGCTCGAACACCCAGAGCTTGGCGAGATTCTCGTCAGCCAACAAGAGCTCGCCCACATCGTCCACGGGCTTGGACAACGCATTACCGCCGACTATGCCGGGCTCGACCCGCTGCTGGTCGGCGTGCTGCGTGGGGCATTCGTCTTCATGGCAGACCTCGCCCGCGCTATCCGCTGGAGCGTCGAGGTTGATTTCATGGCCGTCTCGTCATACGGCGCCACCACCAAGAGCAGCGGCGTGGTTCGGATCCTAAAAGACCTCGAGACCGACGTCACCGGACGCCACGTGATCCTGGTCGACGAAATCATCGACTCTGGCCTCACGATGAACTACGTACGCAGACTGTTGGCAGACCGCGGTGCAGCCAGCGTGGAAGTGTGCGCCCTTCTGGTTCGCCAAACCGTGCCTCACGTGGACACCGCTGCGCTTCGATACGTGGGCCGCACCATCCCAGATGATTGGCTTGTCGGATATGGCCTCGACACCGCCCAACGTTGGCGCAACCTTCCCGACGTGCGCGCTTGGCACGCCCCCGGCAACTGATCAGGCTCGCCTGACTGGTCTGGAGCCTCGCCAATCCGGTAGGAACTAGAGGTGACTCAACCGGATTCGTCCCCTTCGCTCGTTGCCGCACTTCGCACTTCCTGGGACTCGCTTGCCGCTCCCGGTGGCATCTTCGCCATGACACCCATCGACGTCAACGGCGTCCCTATGCGGGTGTTCGCCAACGCTCCCGCCACGATGCGAGACTTTTGGATGCTTGGCGCCCCTCGCGAGGCAGACCGTACGCTCACATACCTGGTGTATGAAGACGAGCGGTACTCGTATGCAGACATAGGAGCCGATGTTCGCTCCCTTGCCCATGCACTCCGAGACCGCTATGGCGTGCAACCGGGCGACCGGGTCGCCATTTCCATGCGCAACTACCCCGAGTGGGTCACCGCATACTGGGCAACCCTTTGCATCGGCGCCGCCGTCGTCGGCATGAACGCTTGGTGGACGCCGAGCGAAATGGAATACGGCCTTGCCGACAGCCAGCCAAGGGTGCTCATCGCCGACGATGAACGGCTCGAACGGGTCAGCGGCGTGCTCGGTTCATTGCGAGCCAACAACCCGCTTGCCATCATCCGGGTGCGCAGCACGCGCACCGACGGCGAACTGGCCGACTCTCTGACCTGGTCAGAGGTGGTCGATCGAGCGACTGCGCCTGCCGCTTTGCCCGACGCAACCATCGACCCGAACGACGACGCGTGCATCTTCTACACCTCGGGTACTACCGGGTTCCCGAAGGGCGCACAGCTCACCCACCGGGGCTGCGTCAACAACGTGTTCAACGTCATCTTCTGGGCAACGGCCTCAGGAGGTGCACTCGCGTCGCTCAACCCTGGGCCACCGCCAGCCGCACCTACCCCCGGCGTGCCAGCTCCGCAAACGGTCTTCATGGCGCCCACTCCCCTGTTTCACGTGACGGCCAACAACTGCATCCTTCACCCTGGAACACTTGGTGGTGGCAAGGTGGTCTTCATGCACAAGTGGGACCCCGCTCGTGCGATCGAACTCATCGAGCGCGAAGGTGTCACGAACTTCTCTGGCGTACCGACCATGGCCCGAGAACTTCTCGCGCACCCGAGCTGGGAAACACGCAACACATCCACTTTGGTCGGCCTTGGCGGAGGGGGCGCGCCGGTGCAACCAGACCTCGTCGGCAAGATCGGCAAGACCCTCGAAGGCCGAGGCGCCCCATCCACCGGCTACGGGCTCACCGAGACGCACGGCATCGTCACCGCGAACGGCGCGGCGTTCTTCCTTGAGAAGCCAGCGTCGTGCGGCCCAGTCATGCCGACCTTCGATGCGCAGCTCCGTGACGAAGAGGGCAACGAAGTGGAGCCCGGCGGCGACCTCACCGGCGTGCTGTGGGTACGTGGTTGCGGCGTCATCAAGGGCTATCTCAACCGGCCTGAGGCGACAGCCGAGGCGATCCAAGACGGCTGGTTCAACACCGGGGACATCGCTCGCATCGACGCCGACGGGTTCGTCTACATCGTCGACCGCGCCAAGGACATGGTGCTGCGCGGCGGCGAAAACGTCTACTGCTCTGAGGTCGAAATAGCGATCTACGATCACCCCGACGTGGTCGAGGCCGCTGTCTTCGGCGTGCCAGACGAACGCCTTGGCGAAGCAGTTGCGGCAGGCATCCTGCTTCGCCCCGGCAGCACGCTTGATCAGGCCGGGCTACAGACGTTCCTGGCGGGAAGACTCGCTGCTTACAAGATTCCCGCGCAGGTATGGTTCCTCGACGAGGCCATCCCGCGCAACGCCAACGGCAAGTTGGTGAAACGCGAGCTGCGCACCCGGCTCCTCGCTGGCTGACCGATGTACGCACACGTCAACGGGATCTCGATCTATTTCGAGGTATCTGGGCCCCGCACCGGTCCCGCGCTGCTGGTGATCTCGGGAACCGGAGGCGACCTTCGGTCAGATGTCGACCGCGACGGTAACCGGGGGGAACATCCAGCTGCCATGGCTGGGATGCGGGTCGTCCGACACGACCAACGCGGGCTGGGGCAAACGTCCAAGCCAGACCAGCCATATTCGATGGAGGCATACGCCGACGATGCCGCCGCACTCCTCCGCTGGCTGATCCAAGCTGACGAGATTTCCGGTACCCCATCTAACGTGGTCGGCATCAGCTTCGGTGGAATGGTTGCTCAGCACGTTGCGATCAAACACTCTGCGCTGGTGAGTCGGCTCGTCTTGTGCTGCACCTCGTCGGGCGGAGCTGGCGGGTCGTCTTACGACCTACTTGGCCTCGAGGAACTCTCGCCAGCCGAACGAGCAACAGTCAGCGCAACGATTTCCGACACCCGCAACGATCCGACCGGCAACCCGCCCACGTTTGCACCGGGAGTTGCTGGAGCTGCTGCGCGCAGCGCAATCGCTGCACGGCTTCGGCTAGAAGACCCGGCTGGGCCTGGTGGTTACCGTCGCCAGCTCGAAGCACGGGCCAACCACAACGCCTGGGACGGTCTTGAATCGATCGCAGCCGCCACGCTGGTTTGCGCTGGCGTATATGACGCGCAGGCGCCACCAGCGAACTCACAGGCCCTGGCGGACCGTATCCCCAACGCGACGTTGCAACTCTTTCAAGGCGGGCACGGCTTCCTGTTTCAGGATCCCAAGGCCTGGCCGACGATCCTGTCGTTTTTGCAGAGCTAACCAGCCGCAGTTGCCGGACAGCTCATCAAGCTTTGGCCAGCGACACAAGCCATTCGATGGTTCCGGTTTCGCCCACCTCCACAAGTGGTTTCACCGACGGGTTCTCAATGCCGTAGTCAGCAAACGTGATTGGAAGACTGCCAAGTACCTGGATCTCGGCACCCTGTCGACGTGCCTGTATGTCGACGGTCACGGACTTGGTGACCCCATGCAGCGTGAGGTCACCAGTTGCTTTCACAGCAATTTGCTCGCCCTCCGCAGGCACAGACCCGAAGTCGGCCGGGGCCGTCAACGTAAAGGCAGCCGTGGGGAACTGTGCGGTCTGCAGTATTCGACCCTGCACCTGCCCGTCGCGCTTGTCGGAGCCCGACTCAAGCTTGGTGAGATCAAACTCGAACGACGCAGCAGTTGCCTGCGTACCGGCGATAGTCATCGAGCCCGTAACTGCGGTGGTTCGGCCGACGGCTTCGGTCTTCTGGCCCTGCAGTACCTCTGAAACCCGGTAGCCACCTTGGCCAGTGGACACCGTCCAATTGCCGGCGACCGAGTCATCAGTTGCTGCAGCGGTCGCTGCGTCGGAAACGGTTGCTTCAGCTGCCGCATCGGGCACGGGAGCCTCGGTGTTGGGTTCCGTGACCGGGCTGGCAGCGGCCGCGGCCACGGTAGTTTCGAGCCCCGAGCCCACTGGTGAGCCCACTGACGAGTCAGAGTCGGCCGCATTGCTGCCACAGCCCGCCAGGGCCAACGCGAGCACCACAGCTGGGACGACGGCCGCGAATCGACGATTGAGGAATTGAACCTTCTTCATGGCCAGACCTTGTCGGCAATTGCATGAGACCTGAATGAGACGACGTGAACGGCGAGCCACACCGGACGGGTCCCTGAACTGGCGACCCGTCAACTCGGCTGACGCTTACCTCAGACCAAGCTTGGCCCTAGCTCACGGTGTAGGTGGCTGTAAAGGTTGTGTTGGAGAGGTTTGGATTCGTGCGAATGGCAGTAATGACGTACGTACCTGGCACTCGAGGTACCGCGTAGCCACTAGCCACTGTGACCGATCCGCCGGCGTAGTCCCACGGTGCCGTTCCCTCGGTTCGGGCGAGCACACCGTTCAGGAAGAACCGCACACTGGTCCCTGGCGAGTTTGACGTCAGGAACACATAACGCACCGACCCGCCAGGAAGGATTGCGCCATTCAACGCAACAGCGGGCGAACGGGTCGAGCTGAGCGAGACCATCAACTGGTCTGTTCCAGCGGGCAGCGTTGTGGTCGACGTCGACGTCGTCGTGGTTGACGGGGTGGTCGTCGAAGTAGTCGAAGTGGTCGAAGTCGAAGACGCACCGGGAACCGTGGTCGAAGTAGTCGTCGTGGTTGAGGTTGTCGGAGTCGTCGTTGAGGTCGTTGAGGTGGACGTCGAGGTTGTTGACGGGGTTGTCGTCGATGTCGTTGTTCCTCCGGCCCCGACCGTAATCGTGGCCGTAAAGGTGGTGGTGGAAAGGTTCAGGTTCGTTCGAACCGCAGTGATGACGTAAACACCCGGAGCCTGCGGGAGCAGGTATGGAGATGCGACGGTCAAGCTGCCGCCACCCATGTCCCACGGGGCCAGGGTTTCAGTTCGCACTCCTACGCCGTTCAACAGGAACCGGACACTTTGCCCTGGGGTGGTTGCAGTCAGGAAGATATACCGCGACGCCCCTGTCGGCAGGGTCGCACCGTTCAGGGGAATCGGTGCGCTCCGATTCGAACTGAGTGACATGACGAGTTGGTCTGTCCCGACGGGCAACGTCGTAGTCGTCGTCGGCAACGTCGTAGTCGTCGTCGGCAACGTCGTCGTCGTAGTCGTCGTCGGCAACGTCGTCGTCGTAGTCGTAGTCGGCAATGTCGTCGTCGTAGTCGGCTCGAGCGTCGTCGTAGTCGTTGGCAACGTTGTTGTGGTCGTAGACGTCGTTGTTGACGTCGTAGTCGGCAACGTCGTCGTAGTTGTCGGCAACGTCGTCGTCGTGGTTGAGGTCGGCTCGAGCGTCGTCGTCGTGGTCGGCAACGTCGTGGTCGTTGTTGACGTCGTGGTTGAGGTCGTCGAGGTCGATGTCGAGGTGGTGGTGGTCGTCGGCGCCGTTCCCGAGCCACCAGCGCCCGGTGTCCCGTGCAACGCAAGCGACGCGCTCCAACTCGAAGCCAGGTTCGGGTCGGTGAACGGTTCGTTGCGGATCAGCGATGGTCCCGCACCGTCTGGAGTGAGCGGCCATGGGGCGATGTCGTCGTAGGTGAAATCGGTGAACGAGACTCCGTTGTACTGGCCGAC